>NZ_JBEYUV010000017.1:0-109268 GCF_040643685.1 Nocardioides sp. NPDC047086 | reverse complement strand
TTTTCTCGCGGGGGGGGCGGGCTGTTCTGTGGTGGGGTGTCGGGTGTGGGGGGGGGGGCCCCCGCCGCCCCCCCCCCCCCCAACAATGCTAGGCGATCGCCTGGGCGATCAGCGCTTGCTGAACTGTGAGGCCTTGCGGGCCTTCTTGAGACCGGCCTTCTTACGCTCCACGACGCGGGCGTCGCGGGTCAGCAGACCGGCCTTCTTCAGGGTCGGGCGGTTGGCCTCGACGTCGACGTCGTTCAGTGCACGGGCCACGCCGAGACGCAGCGCGCCGGCCTGACCGGCGATGCCGCCGCCGTCGATGCGGGCGATCACGTCGAAGCGACCCTCGAGCTGCAGTGCGGCGAACGGCTCGTTCGCGATCTGCTGGTGCAGCTTGTTGGGGAAGTAGTCCTCGATGGTGCGACCGTTGATGGTCCACTCACCGGTGCCCGGGACGATCCGGACGCGGGCGACGGACTCCTTGCGGCGGCCGGTGGCGGCAGCCGGGGCGATGGTCGCCGGGCGCTCGGGGGTGTCGGCGGACGGAGCGCTCTCGGAGGTGTACGCGAGGCCCTGCTCGTCGGTCTCGAAGGTCTCCTCGACCTCTACGGTGTTCTCAGTCATGTCCTGGTCCTGGCTCACTGGGCGATCTGCTTGATCTCGAACGGAACGGCCTGCTGCGCGGCGTGCGGGTGCTCAGGGCCGGAGTAGACCTTCAGCTTCTTGAGCATCTGACGGCCGAGCTTGTTCTTCGGCAGCATGCCCCACACCGCCTTCTCGATCGCCTTGCGAGCGTCCTTGTCCAGGACCTCACCGATCGGGGTGGCCGTCAGACCGCCCGGGTAACCCGAGTGACGGTAGGCCATCTTGGTGGTCTTCTTGTTGCCGGAGAGGGAGACCTTCTCGGCGTTGATGACGATGACGAAGTCGCCGGTGTCCGCGTTGGGCGCGAAGATCGCCTTGTGCTTGCCGCGGAGGAGCTCGGCGACCTGGACAGCGAGGCGGCCGAGACGGACGTCGGTCGCGTCGATCACGAGCCAGGCGCGCTCGATGTCGCCCGGCTTGGGAGCGTAAGTACGCACGTGTGCCTTCTTAGTTCGTAGTGCCCGCCCAGCGGGTGCAGGAGGCGGGATGGAGCTGCGTGGCTTCTGACGAACACGGCCCGGCTTGCCCCGCCGCCGGGATATCCCAGCGGCAGTCATCCGGATCTGCGCCCCTGACCGTGCGACAGTTCTCATCGAACCAGGGATCAGGACGCGGCAGGAGTCACGACCGAACAAGGTTACGAGCCCCCGCAGGGCGGAGACAAATCAAGACGTACGCCGCTGGTCGGGGAGCCGGGCGGCGTACGCGATCTTGGGCGGGTCAGCTCGACTGACCCGGGGAGGACTGTCCTTCGGACTGGTCCTGTTGCCGGCCGAAGTCGCCCGGACCACGGTCGCCCTGGCCGAAGTCGGGCATCTGGCCGCCGTCCGGGAACTGATCGTCCGGGAACTGATCGTCCGGGAACTGGCCACCGTCGGGCACCTGGCCGTACGGCATCTGACCGTCGCCTCGCATCTGGCCGAGCTCGCGCTGACCCTGATCGGAACCACCGTCGACGACGGCCGCAGCGACCCCGGCGGCGACGCCACCACCGAGGACGAGCCCGACGGCCGCCGCGGTCGCGACGCTCTTCCAGCCGAAGACCCGCTCGGAGAGCTTCTTCTTCGGTGCGGCCGGGACGGCAGCAACCGCGGTCGGCGGACCGAAGGCCGGCGGGGCGTACGCGGGCGGGGCGGAGGCGCCCGCCTCTGGAGCAGGCTGCTCGACCGTCGGCTGCACCGGCTCGGGCGCCTCGTCGTCCGTACTCTTGTCGCTCATGGTTCCAGAGTCCGCCCGGTTCCTGTGCTGAGGCTGTGCCGGACCTTTGACTTCGGTGAAGAGTCAGACGTACGCCGCCCGGCGCTGCCGGGCGGCGTACGTCTTCTGCTTCCTGTTCGACTAGTGGTCGGCGCCGACCTCACCCTCGGGGGCGTACAGGTCGGCGACTTCCTCGGGACCCGGGGCCGGACGCTCCTCGGGTCCCTGCGGAGCCGGCTGCTCCTTCTCGACGACGGGCCGCCTCGGCTCGTCTTCGCCGGCGAGGGCGAAGGCGCTTCCGAACGCACCACCGGCGACCAGCACCACCGCCGCGGCGGCGAGCATCAGCTTGCGTGCCACGGTCACGCGAGCACTCGGTACTGGATGCCGACCGAGTACTTCCACACGTCGTAGCGCGAGCTCGAGTTGAGCCCGGCGGTCCACCACACGGCGGGGCAGTACTGCGTCGAGGTGCGGCTCTGGATCAGGCTGTTGGGCGAGGCCACGGACGCCATCGTCTTCCACTTGACCGAGTTGCCGAACTGGTGCTTCTGACGCGCCGCCCAGTCGGAGGGACGCAGGACGGTGGAGACCATGTAGACGTTCTTCGTGTAGCCCTTCGGCCGACCGCCGTAGTGCTTCAGCGACAGGTTGCGGTAGTTGCCGTCCACCGACTTCGGCAGGCACTTGACGTTCTCGGTGTAGACGGTCGCCTTGGAGCTGGTGGCCGACGCCTTGCAGCGTGTGTTCGAGCGCAGTCCGCGAGACTCCGACCAGTCGCTGCGAGCGGGCGCCTTGAGGGTCGAGCAGGAGCCGACGTACTTGTAGTCGAGGGCGTCCGCGGCGGTGACCGTCCGGCTGTAGGTCTTCCAGGTCAGCTTCTTGGCCGACGCGGCGACCGAGATCTGGGCGTTGGTGGCGTTGCCGACCTTGTCCTTGGTCTCGATGCGGATGTAGTAGGTGCCCGAGACCCGGCTGCCGGCGTTGTTGTAGCCGTTCCACGCATAGGACGTGGTGCCGGAGAAGCTCGAGGACGAGCCCAGGGTGCGGACCAGGGTGCCGCCGCCGGTGACCACCTTCGCGGTGAAGCCGACGGTCTCGTTCACGGTGAACTTCGCCGTGACCGTGTCGCGGTAGCCGTCCTTGTAGGGGTAGAAGGTCGTCAGGCTGCGGCTCAGGGTGACGACCGGCTTGGTCGCGTCGACGGAGCCGAGGTCGACGGTGACGGAGTCCGTCGCGCCACCCTCACCCTCGACGAACCCGGTGAGCCGGTACGTGTCGGTCGCGGTCGGCATCGTCGCCTGGACCGTCGCGACGCCGTCGGCGTCCAGCGTGATCGGCGCCGACTGCGGGCCGCTCGGCGAGGTGCCGTTCGAGCCGGTGATCGTCCAGTTCGCGACCGGGTTGGCCCCGAGCGCCTCGACGTTCTCCACGTCGTACGTCACGGGGAAGGTCGCACCGCCGGCGGGGGTCGTCGCGGGAACGGTGATCACGACGGTGGTCACCACGGCGGCGGTCGGCTCCTCGGCCGCACCCTCAGCGCCGGCGGCCGGCCCGCTGACGGTCTCGGGCCGGGTCTCGGTCGCGGGGTCGGTCGCGGGCTCCGTCTCGGGCTGTGACGGCTCGACGGTGGTCGTCTCCGACGGCTCCGTGGTCGTCGACGGGGTCTCCGTCGCAAACGCCGGCACCGCCGGCACGATCAGGGCGACGGCAGCAGCCGCCACCAGTGCGCGTACGCGCATCTGTGGTTCCTCCGAGTTTCTACACCCGAGATGGTCTGTGGGTCGCTTCGCTGCCAGAGAACGCGAAGCGGGCCGAGATGGCTGACGGAACCTATCTCGTCGAGCCCCTCTCGGCACCGATATTTACCGCTGCGTTACCGAGCCCGCGACAGCGATGCGACATCTGGCGTAGCCTGCTCGTAGGATTGTCTGACAATCAGATGATCTTGGCTCAGATCACCGAGACACCCCACGAGATGGAGGAGTGCGATGACCCTGCTCAACGAAGCTCAGGACACCGTTGCGAACAGCCTGACCCCCGCCGCCTTCGCGGCCGCCGAGGAGCACTCCGCGCACAACTATCACCCCCTCGAGGTGGTGATCAGCCACGCCGAGGGCGCCTGGGTGACCGACGTCGACGGCCGCCGCTGCCTCGACATGCTGGCCGGCTACAGCGCGCTGAACTTCGGTCACGGCCACCCCGCACTGCTGTCCGCGGCCCGTGAACAGCTCGACAAGGTCACCTTGACGTCGCGGGCGTTCGTGCACGACCAGTTCGCCGAGTTCACCGCCCGCCTGGCCGCGATGTGCGGCAAGGACATGGTGCTGCCGATGAACACCGGCGCCGAGGCCGTCGAGACCGCGATCAAGGTCGCCCGCAAGTGGGGCTACGACGTCAAGGGTGTCCCTGCCGACCAGGCCGAGATCATCGTGATGGCCGGCAACTTCCACGGCCGCACCACCACGATCGTCGGCTTCTCCGACGACGCCGACGCGCGCGACGGCTTCGGCCCGTTCGCCCCCGGCTTCGTGATGGTCCCCTACGCCGACCTCGCCGCGATCGAGGCCGCCATCACCCCCAACACGGTGGCCGTGCTGGTCGAGCCGATCCAGGGCGAGTCCGGCGTCGTCATTCCCGGCGACGACTTCCTGATCGGGCTGCGCGAGGTCTGCACCCGCGAGAACGTGCTCTTCGCCGCCGACGAGATCCAGGCCGGCCTGGGCCGCACCGGCTACACCTTCGCCTGCGACCACGCCGGCGTGAAGCCGGACATGTACATCCTCGGCAAGGCCCTCGGCGGCGGCATCGTCCCGGTCTCGGCGGTCGTCGCCGACCGCGACGTGCTCGGTGTCATCGGCCCCGGCCAGCACGGTTCCACCTTCGGTGGCAACCCGCTCGCCTGCGCTGTCGGCACCGCCGTCGTCGACCTGCTCGAGACCGGCGAGTTCCAGGCCCGCGCCGAGGCGCTCGGCCAGGTCCTGCGCGACCGGCTGCTGGCGATGGTCGGCAACGGCATCGTCGGCTTCCGCTCCCGCGGCCTGTGGGCCGGCGTCGACATCGACCCGACCATCGCCACCGGCCGCGAGATCTGCGAGCGCCTCCTGGCCCGCGGCGTACTCGCCAAGGACACCCACGGCTCCACCATCCGCCTCGCCCCGCCCCTGGTGATCGACGAGGAGGACCTCCACTGGGCCCTCGACCAGCTCGAGGCCGCTGTCTCCGAGTAGGTCCCGACCGCGCTGTAACACGTCGTTCGACGTACTGGTCGCCCTGCGAGAGCGACCGGACAGTACGTCGAACGACGTGTTACTCGTCTTCTAGCCGTCGAGCGCGGCGAGATCGTCGATGATCTCGTTCTCCGCGGCGACGAACAGCTCCTGCAGTCTGCGGATCAGCTCGGTCCAGGACGCCGTGTACTCCTCAGGCGTCATCGTCACCCGGTCCAGGCTGCCGGTGGACAGGATCTGGTTGACCGCCCGGTGCGCGGGAACCCCGATGGCCCCGTCGGTCGCGGTGTTGTAGGTGATCTCGTCGAGCGTCTTGCGCTGACGCTCCGAGGTCGCGGTGTAGAAGTCCGCGAGCGATCGACGCCAGGTGGCCTCGGCCGCAGCCAGCGAGACGAGGCCCTCCTTGCTGAGGGGCTCGGCTTGGACAGCACCCGGCTGCTCGTGCTTGGCGAGGGCGTCCGTCATCACGGCCCGCTCCTCCAGGAGCGAATCGAAGGCCGGCTGCATGCTGCCGAGCGCCTCGATCTCGGAGTCGATCTCGGCGTCGCCGACCCGCGGCACGAGCGTCGACGTCGCGAGGAGGTCGTTGACGACTGCCATGTAGGCCATCTGCCCCGCCTGGGGGTCGGCCTTGTCAAGGATGTCGGACCGCATCTGCGCCATGCCGTCCAACGACCGCTGGATCCTGGAGATGCGATCCGCCAGCTCTTGGTTCCCGCCGGCGTCGATCTGCTCCGCCGTCGCGCTCCAGGTGGTGATGGCCTCATCGGTCGTCGCCTGCAACGGCCTCAGCACCACGTCGGGGACGGCTGCCATGACACCTTCACGCTCGAAGATCAGGTTGATCGCCAGGTTCAGGCTGTTGGGCAGCGCCTGTGCGACCGACTCGGCCTGACGTACCGACGATGTCGACGTTGCGGTCGGGGAATCCGCCGGATCCGTGGCCCGGTCCGCAACGACGGGCCGCAGCGCCACCCCGGCGACGCCGATGATCCCGACCGCCAAGACGGTGCCGGCAGCAGCGACGAGGCGGTTGCGACGTACGCGGCGGCGCCCGCGGCGTACGTCCTCGGTCGGAGCCGAGATCGGGACGGTCGCGGTGGCGCCGAGTCGGTGGAGACCATCGCCGAGCAGGACGTCGTCTTCGGATGTGTTCATCGCCGGCCTCCTCGGGCAGCGTTGTCGGGACGGAGGGCATGACGAAGGTTGGTCAGAGCGGCAGCGGTCTGACTCTTGACCGTCCCCACGGCGACACCGAGGTCGGCGGCGGTCTCCTCGACCGACAGACCCCAGTAGTGACGAAGCACCACAACCCGTCTCTGACCTGCGGGAAGGGCCCGCAGCGCAGTCCAGAGCTCATCGAGGTCCTCGGCACCGAGGCCGGTCGGCGCCGGCCGGTCGGCGACCTCTCCCGCTCGCTCGCGCCGCCACGGACGGCGGCCCTCGTCGAGATGGCTGTTGACCAGCACCCGACGTACGTAGGCGTCGACGCTGTCGGCCTTCCGCACCCGCCGCCACGCCGCATACACCTTCGACAGCGTCAGCTGCACGATGTCCTCGGCGCGATGCTCGTCACCGCACAGCAGGTAGGCCGCGCGGTAGAGGTGTGCGCGCCTCTCCCTGACATAGGCGGTGAACTCCTCGTCCCTGCTCAACGTCTCTCCTTCTCCGGTTCCAACCCCCGACGCTCTACTGACGTAGTCGGTCGTCGATCGGTTGGGACCGGATGACCGCTTCCTAGGTGCGCGCCGTCTGCCCAAGCATCTCCAGCAGCACCGGCAACGACCCCGCGAGCACCCCGAGCAGATCCTCGCGCGACAGTCCTGCGGGGTCTGCCTTCCAGGACAGCACCAGCTCCTCGGACATCGCCTGCCACCCACGCACGATCAGGCGCGCGGCGGGGGTGTCCTCGACGAAGTTGGCACCGGCATCGAAGATCCGGAGCCCCAGCGCACCGAAGGCGTCGTCGTAGATCTGACGCAGGACCGGGTCGCTCGCGGCGCCGCGGACCATCGAGACGTACCCCTCGTAGTTGGCGTCGACGAAGTCCACGTACGCGGTCATCGACGCCAGCAGCCGCTCGACCGGCTCCCCCGTCGAAGGCGGAGCGGTCTGGGCGACGAGGGCGTCGGCGGCGCGACGTACGACCGCCTCACGGAAGGCCAGCTTGTCGCCGAAGTAGTGGTAGAGCAGCCCGCGCGAGATGCCGGCCTCACGCGCCACCAGGTCGATCGAGATCTCGTCGAGGGAGTGGTGCGCGAAGAGGCGAATGCCCAGGTCGAGCAGCTGCTCGCGGCGCTGCTCGGGCGTCAGTCTCGTCCGTTGGCTCATGCCATCCATTCTATTGACACTTGTTCAATAGGCAAGCCATACTCGAAGTATGACCACTGCTGACCTCACCCCTGTCGACCACCTGATCGTCGGTGCCGGCTTCGGAGGCCTGTGCGCGGCGATCAAGCTCGAGGAGGACGGCGAGCGCGACTTCGTCGTCATCGAGAAGGGCTCCGGCGTCGGCGGCACCTGGCGCGACAACACCTACCCCGGTGCCGCCTGCGACGTACCCAGCCAGCTCTACAGCTACTCGTTCGCGCTCAACCCCGACTGGTCGATGAGCTTCTCGCCCCAGCCGGAGATCGAGGCGTACATCAAGAAGGTCGCCGAAGGCTCCGGCACGCTGGACCGCTTCGTCTTCGACACCGCGATGACCTCCGCGACCTGGGACGAGACCCGGCAGCGCTGGCTCGTCGAGACCGAGGGCAAGGCCGGGAAGAAGGCGTACGCAGCGACCACCGTCATCGCCGGCCCCGGCGCGCTCTCCGAGCCCAGGCTCCCGGACATCGCGGGCATCGAGGGCTTCCAGGGCGAGATCTTCCACTCCGCCCAGTGGAACCACGACGTCTCGCTGGAAGGCAAGCGCGTCGCGGTGATCGGCACCGGCGCGAGCTCGATCCAGATCGTCCCGGAGATCCAGAAGAAGGCGGCGCGCCTGGACGTCTACCAGCGCACCGCGCCCTGGGTCCTCCCCCGCAACGAGCACCGTTACTCCAAGCTCGAGAAGGCCGCCTTCCGCCACGTCCCGGGCGTCCAGCGCCTCGCCCGTGCGGCGGTCTACTGGGGCCTCGAGGTCCGCGTCCTGGGTCTCGCCGTGCAGCCCAAGCTCACCCTGGCCCACCAGCTGATGGCGCAGAACAACATCCGCCGCGGCATCAAGGACCCCGAGCTGCGCCGCAAGGTCACCCCCGACTACACGCTCGGCTGCAAGCGCACGCTGATCTCCAACGCCTACTACCCGGCGCTGGCCGCCGACAACGTCGACCTGATCACCGACGGCATCGACCGGGTGAGCGAGAACGCGATCGTCGCCAAGGACGGCACCACCCGCGAGATCGACGTCCTCGTCGTGGCGACCGGCTTCTACACCACCGACCTGCCGATCGCCCATGCGATCACCGGCAGCAAGGGCCGCACCATGGCCGAGCGGTTCACGGAGACCGGGATGAGCGCCTACAAGGGCACCACGGTCCCGGAGTTCCCCAACCTCTTCTTCGTGGTCGGCCCCAACACCGGCCTGGGCCACTCCTCGATGGTCTACATGATCGAGTCGCAGGTGGCCTACATCCGCGACGCCATCCGCACGATGCGTACCAACTCCTACGCCACCATCGAGCCGACCGAGGACGCCACCTCCGCCTGGAACGACGACCTGCAGCGCAAGATGGACAAGACCGTCTGGTCGGAGGGCGGCTGCGCGTCGTGGTATCTCGACGAGCACGGCCGCAACACCACCCTGTGGCCGAGCTTCACGTTCCTGTTCCGCCACCTGACCAGCAAGTTCGACGTCGACAAGTACGCCGTCACCGCCGCCACCACGGCGGACAAGACCGACAAGACCGAGGAGAGTGTCCCCGCATGAAGTCCTTCGACGACAAGGTAGTCGTACTCACCGGAGCCGGTTCCGGGATCGGCCGCGCCCTCGCGGTCAACCTGGCCGGCCGCGGCGCCCGCCTGGCGCTCTCCGACGTCAACGAGGCCGGCCTGGCCGAGACCGTCGAGCTCGCCAAGCAGGCCGGCGCCCGCGAGATCAAGGAAGACAAGCTCGACGTCGCCGACCGCGAGGCCTTCAAGACGTACGCCGAGGGCGTCATCGCCCACTTCGGCACCGTCAACGTGGTCATCAACAACGCCGGCGTCGCGCTCTCGGGTCGGGTCAACGACCTCGACTGGGACGACATCGACTGGATCATCGGCATCGACTGGTGGGGCGTCGTGCACGGCACGAAGTTCTTCCTGCCGGCCCTGATCGAGTCCGGCGACGCGCACATCGTGAACATCTCCTCGCTGTTCGGGCTGGTCTCGATGCCCGACCAGGCCTTCTACAACGCGGCGAAGTACGCCGTGCGCGGCTTCACCGAGGCGCTGCGCGAGGAGATGCTGATCGACGGCCACAAGGTGGGCATCACCTCGGTCCACCCCGGTGGCATCAAGACCGCGGTCGCCCGCAGCGCCCGCGTCTCGGCCAAGGACGACCAGGCCGCGACCGCGAAGTTCTTCGACGAGAAGCTCGCCAAGATGGAGCCGTCGCGCGCCGCCGAGATCATCGTCAAGGGCATCGAGAAGAAGCAGGCCCGGGTGCTGGTCGGCCTCGACGCCCACGTCATCCACAACTTCGGCAAGTTCACCGGCTCGCGCTACCAGGACCTCATCGCCCTGGGGGCCAAGTACGTGATGCCGAAGAAGCAAGGCTGAGGCAGACTGACGCCATGCGCTTCGAGGCCGGTCACCCTGTTCGTGTCGAGTTCACGAAATGGGGTGGCCGGCCTCACTGGTCCTTCACGGGCGTCTACCTCGGCGAGGACGAGCACGGTGAGTGGATCGGTCACCCGGTCGGCACCGCGTTCGCCCGCCCGGGGCGGGGCTGGGTCGCCGACTGGGAGTCGGTCAGCCTGGTGCCCCACCACGACGCGGCCCATTTCCCCGCGTTCAACCGGCCCAACGAGCAGGTCAGCTCGCAGATATATGTCGACATGTGCACTCCGCCGGTGTGGCAGGACTCGACGGTCACCTGTATCGACCTGGACCTCGACGTGGTCAAGAAGTTCGACGGCTCGATCTACATCGACGACCAGGACGAGTTCGAGCACCACCAGATCGAGTACGGCTACCCGCCCGAGATCATCTCGATGACCGAGGACTCCGCCGAGCGGGTCTACCTCGCGGTCAAGGAGAGCCGGGCGCCGTACGACGCCACATCCGAGCGCTGGTTCGAGGCGCTGGCCGGTCGGTGAGGGCCTAGGAGTCGGTCTCGGCGACCGGCACCGGGGTGGCCCGGTCCTTCCGCAACGGACCGACGAGGCGCGGCCCGGAGAGCCGCGTCTCGATCCGCCACGACCGGCGGCTGAGCGGCTGGGCGATGTATTCGCCCAGGTAGACGCCGGAGGCGAGAGCGAGCGCGACCGAGGCCGCGGTGAACAGGGCGACCAGGCCGACCGAGGTGGTCGCCGGGGTCTCCTGGGCGAGCATGGTGAGGCCGCGGTAGATCGAGTAGCCGGGCAGGAACGGCACGACCGAGGAGACGACGACCACCAGCGGCGGCACCTTCAGCCGGGTGGCGACGGAGTAGGCGATCAGACCGATGAAGAGGGCGGCCACGGCCACCCGCCACGTACGCCCGACGTCGCCGGGGACGACGATCGAGAGGATCACGGCGATGGCGGCGATGACCGCGATCGGGGCCAGCGTCCGCTTGGGTGCGTACGCTGCGTAGGCGAACGCCGCGGCACCGACCGCACCGCCGGCGGTGGCGAGGGTGATCGACTGCAGCGACGTGACGCTGCTCGTCACCGCGCCATGGATCGGCACCCCGACGGCGCCCGCGAAGACCAGACCACCGGTGACCCCGGCGATGATCCCGGCCGTGGAGACCAGGGCCTCCATGATCCGGGCACTGGCGGTCACATGGAAGCCGGTCAGGGCGTCCTGGAGGGCACCCATGAAGCTGATCCCGGCCAGCATCACGGTGATGTTGGCGGCGATGGAGGTGGAGACGTCGAGGTCCAGCGGCAGCGCCGCGGCGATGACCGCGAGCAGCGTGGCCAGGCCCGCCCCGGCGACCTGCAGGTAGAAGAGGGGCAGTCGCCAGCGACGGTGCAGGAAGTGCTGCAGCTGGTCGATCGCGGCACCGGAGATGAAGGCGAGGACGACCACGCGGACCTCACCACCGACGTAGACGGTGAACGCGGCCGCCATCACCGCCATCCCGAGCGTCACCGCCCAGCGTGGCCGGCGGTGGCCGCCGGAGATGATGCGGCCGAGCGCGATCCGAGCGCCCTGGAGGTCGACCTCGTCACGTACGACCTGGCGGACCAGGTGGTCGACGGCGGTCAGGTGGTCGTAGTCGATCGTCCGGTTCTTGACCTGGCGGGTGGTGTGGATCGGGATGGCCTCGGGATCGGCCTGATAGCTCATCGAGAGGCTGGTGTAGGTGACGTCGACCTCGGCCTCGCGAAGGCCCAGATGCTGGGCCAGCGACCTCATCGTCGCGGTTACGTCAGCGGCCCCGGCGCCGGTCGAGATCAGCAGCTCACCGACGCGGAGGCAGAAGTCCAGAGTCAGGTTCACCTCACGCGCGTCCATCGATCAAATGGTGCCATCGGCCCGGTGAACGACAGGCATTCACGATGCTCGACAAACGGGCCCGCTCAAGGAACGCTCAATACATGCGGATCGACTTCCATCCCTCCCCCCGGCCGACGCTCGGCGTCGAGTGGGAGCTCGCGCTCGTCGACCGCGAAACGCGGGATCTGGTCAACGTCGCGGACCATCTCTTCGCCCGGGCCAAGCCGCGGGTTCCCCACCCCGGGCGGATCCACAAGGAGCTGCTGCGCAACACCGTCGAGGTCGTCACCGGGATCTGCGAGACCGTCGAGGAGGCCATGGACCAGATCCGTGAGACGACCGCCGGAGTCGTACGTGCTGGGGACGATCTCGGCGTGGATCTCTTCGGCGCCGGGACGCACCCGTTCGCGTCGTGGACCACGCAGGAGCTGTCCGCGGGGCATCGCTACGAGGAGCTGATCAACCGCACCCAGTGGTGGGGGCGACAGATGCTGATCTGGGGCGTACACGTGCACGTCGGGATGCCGGAGCGGGATCGGCTGCTTCCGGTCCTCAACGGGCTGCTGACCTACTACCCGCACTTCCAGGCGCTGTCGGCCTCATCCCCGATCTGGGCGGGCGTGGACACCGGCTACGCCTCCAACCGGGCGCTGATGTTCCAGCAGCTGCCGACCGCCGGGCTGCCGTTCCAGTTCGCGACGTGGCAGGAGTTCGAGGCGTACGTCTCGGACCAGACGGTCACCGGCGTGATCGAGGACATCAGCGAGATCCGCTGGGACATCCGGCCCTCGCCCCGGATCGGCACCATCGAGAACCGAATCTGCGACGGGGTCTCCACGATCCAGGAGCTGGCCGCGATCGCCGCGCTGGCGCACTGTCTCTGCGTGGACCTGGACGCACGGGTGGCGGCCGGCGAGCCCGTCGCCACCATGCCGCCCTGGCACGTCCAGGAGAACAAGTGGCGCGCTGCCCGCTACGGCCTGGACGCGATCGTGATCCTCAACGACGCCTCCGAGGAGCGGCTGGTCGCCGAGGACCTCGCCGACCTGCTGGTGCGGCTCGAGCCGGTGGCCGCGCGCCTGGGCTGTGAGAAGGAGCTCGCCGGGGTGCACGACATCATTCACAAGGGCGCCTCCTACCAGCGACAACGCGCCATCGCGGCCTCCACCGAGGGCGATCTGGTCGCGGTCGTCGACTCGGTCGTACGCGACCTGCGCGGGTCGCTCTAGTCAGCGTGGCGGCAGCGGGGGCAGCGCGTCGGTCGCCTCGAACTGCCCCATCCCGGTGACCCCGAGCAGGTCGACGATGATCGACCTGATCTGGACGAGGATGACCTCGGCGTTGAGCGATTCCGTACGCTCCACCTCCGCCGACTGCTCGCCGACGGCGAGCAGCACCGACCTGGCCTCCTGGCTCAGTCCGTCCGGCCCACGACCCGCGGCGAGCTCGGCCTCGACGACGTCGACGGCGTCGGCGAGCCCGAAGGCCAGCTGGTAGTAGCTCTCGGGCACGATGTCGCCGCGATAGGCCGACACCGCGGCCCGCCGCACCAGCACCCGGGTGCTGCGCAACGCGCGGTCGAGCGGTTCGACGATCTCGGCTATCCGGTGCACGTGGCTGCGATGTCGGAACCGGAACGGCGAGGAGGTCAGCACCGACATGCCCTCGTCGGCGGCATCCTGGAGCTCGCGGATCAGCGGGTCGGTGCCACGCGCGTCGGCGAGCACCTTGAGCCCGTAGACCGCGTCGGCGTCGAGCATCACCTGGCCGGCGGCGCGCAGCAGCGAGGCGATCTTCTTGGCCACCACGGCCGCCTGCTCACCGGGTCGCCGCAACGGCGCGGCAGGGACGATCGAGGCGGCCACCAGCGCGACCGCACCACCGATCAGCGCGTCGGTCCAGCGGGTGAACGCCGCGCCGGGCGTCGGCAGCAGCCCCATCACGAAGATGGACTGCACCGCGGCCTGGTTGCGGAAGACCTGACCCGAGGAGATGAAGATCCCCACCGCCATGGCCATCGCGACCACCAGGGTCATCTGCCAGGCGCCCTCGCCGATGATCTGCACCACGATGTCGCCCAGGAACACCCCGAGCGCCACCCCGATGGTCACCTCCGTCACCCTCCTCAGGCGTTGCCCGTAGGAGGTGCCGAGGCTGACCACCGCCGCGATCGGCGCGAAGACCGGTTGTACGTGGCCCAGCAGCTCGGCCGCGATGAACCACGCCGCCCCGGCTGCCCCGGCGGCCTGCAGCACGTGCCACCGCTTCGACTTCAGCCGCGCCAGCCGGCGACGTACGTCGGACTCCACCTGCTCACGTGTGACCCGTGGGGCAGAGAACGCCATGCCCGAGATCCTAGGGCAGCCGAGTCCTCAGTTGTGGCGGCCGAATCGGTCGTTCTGGCGAATGAGATCGGGATCTCGCTCGCCATTTCTACCGATTCGGCCGCCGCTACTACCGATTCGGCGCGGAGTCAGCGGGCGAGGGTCACCGAGACGGACTGGCTGCCGCAGCCGTTGGCCGAGGTGAGGTTGGTGAGGGCCGACTTCTCGGTGCTGTCGATGGAGAGGCGCCAGCGGATCTTCACCGAGACGTACTCCTTCAGGTAGCGGCACTTCTGCTGGTCGGGCATCCACCCGGCGGGGTCGGCGTCGGACTTCTCCTGGTTCTCGTTGTCGGTGACGCCGACGAGGGAGCCGTAGTAGCCGAGGTCGTTGGCGTAGTTCTTGCGCTCGGTCGAGGTCCAGGTGCGGGCCCCGGAGTCCCAGGCCTCCGCGAGGGGGACCATGTGGTCGATGTCGATGTCGCTGGTGGCGGTCCAGGACAGGCCGTCGTAGTAGGAGTACCAGCGGCCGCCCGACAGCGAGCAGCTCGAGCCGACCGTGGGGGCCTCCTCGGCCTCCGCGATCAGCACCTCGTTGCGGGTGTTGCAGCCGTCGCCGTCGGCGTCGATCCAGTGCTGGAAGAGGTCACGGCTGTAGCCGGTGCGGTTCTCGGCCGCGACCGAGAGGTCGCCGATGGCGGTCGAGAGTGGCTGGGAGTAGGTCTCGGCGTGTGCTGCCGCCGGGATCGTGAGCGGCACGAGGGCGCCGCAGGCGAGGATGAACAGGCCACGGAGTTTCATGGGGGTCTCCCGAGGTGAGGTTTTCGGTCGCCCCCAGACGATGCCGTGTTTTACGCGCCCCGTGTAACTCGGTTACCAGATGTTTCGAGAAGTTCACCCGGATCGCGCTCGACCAACCCCTCCGCACCCCCGTTGCCGTGGACGGCGACGACGGCCCGTAGCCGAGCGCGGGTGATGTCGGAGACGTACGCCATCTCGGCCTTGGCCGCGTTCGAGCCGGGCCGGGTCGTCTCGGCGATCTGGACCGACCAGCAGGTACGCCGCGCCCCGTCCTCCGCGTTGGCGAGCGCGACCGCGTGGCCGGTGGTGCCGGAGCCGGCGAAGAAGTCGAGGACCCGCGCGTCGGTCGGCATCGTGGCCAGGATCCGGCGGATCAGGCCGGTCGGCTTCGGCGACTCGAACAGCGGCCCCACCAGGGACTTCAGCTCCGCGACGGCGGAGTCGGTCGAGCCGATCTCCTCGGCCATCCAGATCGTGGTGAGCTTCTTGCGCCTCGCCTCGCCGGAGGCGTCGCGGGAGAGCCAGTCACGCTGGTAGACGTCGACCCGCTCCCCCAGCTTCCCGCGTACGCGACGGCACATCAGATCGTCGGGGCGGGCCGCGATCAGCGGAGCGCTCCACCGCCAGACCGCCGGGCGGCCGTCCCCGAAGACCGGCCAGATCTCCTGGCCGCCGTCGAACGGCTCGACGTCGACGCGGCCGGACTCCGGGTCTCCCCACACCGGGAAGTGGAGCGTCCGGGCGGTCGCCGGGTTGAACTTCTTGTTGGTGTTGCGCAGCGGCAGCCGCCGGTAGTGACGCCCGTCGTCGGTGACGAGCGGGAAGTCCTGCTCGTTGACGGCCTCGGGGATGCTCGACTCCAGCGCGCAGGCCCGGGCGTCCTTGGCGTAGACCAGCAGATACTCGTGGGAGGTGGCGAACCCGTTGCCGAGCTGGCGACCCTTGGGGTTGAGGTTGACCACGATCTGCGCGAGCTGGTTGCGCTCCTCGAAGACCTCGTCCATCAACACCTTGAGGTGGGCGGCCTCGTTGTCGTCGATGGAGACGTAGATCGCCGCGCGCTCCGACATGACGGTCCGCGCCGCCTGCAGCCGGGGTCTCATCATGGCGACCCAGGCCTCGTGGCGCCCGGCCCGTCGCCCGTCCTCACCGCGCCGGTCGTCGTGGTAGGCGAAGAGGCTGCCGGTGTTGTAGGGCGGGTCGATGTAGATCAGGTCGAACTTCTCTCCCGCCACCGAGAGCGCCCGGAGCACGTCGAGGTTGTCGCCCTCGACGAAGGTGTTCCACGGCTCCCGCACGCGGGGAACGTTAGCCGACGGGCAGGTCGGTGCTCAGCAACGCGACCGATCGCTCGGCCACCAGGCACTGGATCTTGGTGCTCTTCGGCGGGGTGACCTCGAGAACCACCTCGCCACCGGAGGCCGTTGCCGTGATGGTCGCCGGGTCCGGCGCCTCGCAGCCGTCGTAGACCGTCTGGGCATAGAGCCGCTGCCCCACCGGGACGTGCGCGAGCAGCGTGGTCGCCTTCGTGGTGAAGGACTCCTGGAGCGAGGTGCCGAGGGTGGCTGCGTACGCCTTGATCGCAGCCTGGTCCGGAAGCGGGGTCGCGGTCTTCTCCAGGTCGCCCTCGGCCGCGCCGCCGGCGGAGACCAGGCCGCGTACGGGCTTCTCCGAGCTCGGCGGGCGGGACGGCTCGGGCTGCGGCTTCGGCTTCGGGGTCCCTGACGGCGAGGGCGAGGCCGAGGCCGGCGGGGAGGAGGCCGGCGGGGAGGAGGTCGAGGGCGACGGGCTCGAGCCCGGGTCGCTCGCCTCGTCGGAGGTGCCGCAGGCGGTGAGCAGGAGCGCCGTCGCAGCGAGTGCGAGTGGGAGAAGACGCGTGGGGTGCATATTTCACATACTCCCCACGGCACCCGGCTGTTGCACCCCCGACCGCCCGGTCGTTACCGAGATGGAAAGATCACGCCGTGGCCCGCTTCACCCAGGCCGAGCTCCAGACCTACTACGGCGCCTCGGTCCCCGACCTCCTTCCCGCAGACGACCAGCCGCTGCGCCTCCTCTTCGTCGGCATCAACCCCGGCCTGTGGACCGCAGCTACCCAGACCCACTTCGCGCACCCGCTCAACCGGTTCTACCCGGCGATCTTCCGCGCCGGGATCACCACCCGCCCGATCGACGCCTCCGCCGGGATGACACCGGAGGACCGCGACTACTTCCGGGGCCGAGGCATCGGCTTCACCAACATCGTCCGACGCGCCACGGCCAAGGCCTCCGAGCTCTCCAACCCCGAGCTCAAGGAGGGCGGCGCCGAGCTGTTCTCCCTGGTCGCACGCAGGAAACCAGCGGTCGTCGCCATCGCCGGGATCACCGCCTACCGGACCGCGTTCAACCGTCCCAAGGCCAAGCAGGGCCGCCAGCCCGAGCCGCTGGCCGGCGCCGAGCTCTGGGTCGTACCCAACCCCTCCGGCCTCAACGCCCACGAGACCGTTCCCACCCTCGCCGCCGCCTACGCCGATGCCGCTCGCGCCGCCGGCCTGATCTGACCCGCCGAGACGTCAGCTACGTCGGCCGAAGCGTCACTTAGGTCGTTCGAGTGCGCACATACGTGCCAACTCGGCCGACGCAACTGCCAACTCGGCCGACGCAACTGCCGTCTCGGCCGACGTAACTGCCGCCTCGGCAGGGGGTCAGAAGCCTGAGGGTGGCTGGGGGAGCTCTGGGACCCCGAGCTTGGCCAGCAACGCCACCGCGGCCTCGGCCGAGACCCGCGAGGCCTGGGAGTGGAGCATGTCGTCGACCGCAAGGTCGACCTCGGCGGTGAGGCAGACGAGCACGTCCTCGCCCTCGGCTTCGGCGGGTCCTTGGAAGGCGAGCACGGGCAGGTAGGCGAGGTCGAGGGAAGCGGTCTTCTGAAGAAGGCGTACGGCGGCGAGCACATCGGCACGCGGATCGGCGACCTCCAGCGGGCGGCCGTCGACGGACGCCGCACCGGCGGCCGGCACCTCGACCATGCCGGCGGTCGAGGGGATGTCGTGCTGCTCGATGACCGCGACCCCACCTGGATGCACCACGACCGCCTCGAGCTCCCGCGACCCGATGCTCACGTTGAGCACCACCAGCGCCGACTCGAGCTGGCCGAGCGCCTGGCGCAGCTTCTCCTCGCCGAAGGTCTCCGGCGCGCCGAGGTCGAGCATCCAGCCGCCCGCGGGGGTGGCCACCCACGCGGCCGTCTCCTGCTCCTTCAGCGCGACCAGCTTCTCGGCCTCCTGCCGCAGCCGGTCCCGCTCGAGCGCCGCGTCGTGGGCTCGCCGCCGCTCGTCGTCGAGCTCGGCACGCAGCATCGCGACCTCGCTCTCGGCCAGCTGCTGCAGCTCACGGCGCCGCTCGGCCTCTCGGGCGCGCTCCTCGGCCGCCTGCTTCTCGGCCCGCAGCCGGGCGACCTCGAAGCGGCGTACGCCCTCCTCGAGCAGGCCGAGAGTGCGGTCGGAGACCGCGACGTCGGCGCCGGAGGTCAGTCGGTCCCGCAGCGCACCCCAGTTGACCTCGGGGTGGTCGGTGACCAGCGCGTCCAGCACCTTGAGGAGTACGTCCCCCTCGACCCCGAAACGCGAGGCCAGGCTCGACTGGTTGAACCTCACCGGCGCGGCGGGCGAAGCAGCAGGCACTACGGGCGGAACAGCAGGCGCCGCCGGCGCCAGGCTCCACTGCCCGGACGGGCCTTCGACGAAGCCGCCGGACCCGAGCACCTCGAGGAGCTCGGCCTCGGTCAGCAGGACGCGTTTGCCTTTCAGCGCAGCACGGAGCACCTGCAGGCTCAACGGAGCCCGGACTCGGAGGATCTCGGCGACGGCCGGCATGGAGGAATGAGGCATAAGGGCTGATTAGGGGGTCGTTCTCGCAGGCGCGGCGATCGTACACCGGAGCACCGACAATCGAGCTCCGCAGCGAGCCTGTTCCACACAATCACGACAGGGCCCCGGACACCGACCGGTGTCCGGGGCCCCGCTGTCGAGCTAGTCGAGCGGCTTCAGGTCGAAGTCGTAGACGGTCGTCTGACCGGCCACGATCTGCGCCTTCTTGGTCGCCGGGACGAACCCGTCGGCCGCGACGACCACCTGGAGGGGCGCGTTGGACTTCTGCATCCAGTACCCGTAGGTGCCGTCCGCGTCCGTCCTCAGCGTCACGTCGTAGGAGATGCCGTCCAGGGCCACGACCGCACCCTCGAGCGGCTCACCCGAGCCCGTCACCGTGCCCGTGACCTTGCCCCAGCCCGCGGGCGCCTTCACGATCATGGTCGCCGGGACCGGCGCCACGGTGTAGGGCGTGTCGTTCCCGATGACCACGTCGGCCGTGTAGGTGCCCGGCTGGTCGACCGTGGCGGCGAACGTGGTGATCGCGGTGACCGACTTGCCCGGCGCCAGGGTGAACGACGGCGGCTGGACGTCCAGCCACGCGACGCCACCACCGCCCCCGGCCTCACCGGTCACATCGAGGATGATGTTGGAGTCGGGGAACCCGAGCTCCGCGGCGTCGGTCGGCTCCGGCGTACCGCAGGCGTCGGAGGCCAGGTAGGTCGGCGACGTCTCGGCGGCGGGGTTGCCGCCGAAGTAGACCGCGCCACCTGCGACCGAGACGACCAGGATGTCGTCAGGAGCGATCTCCGCGGACGCCGCGATCGGCACCGTGTAGGTCGCCCCGAAGTCGCTGGTCACCGTCGTGGTGCCCGACCCGATCGGGGTCAGGTTGGCGAAGGTGAACGCAGCGCCCGCCGGCAGCGTGTAGAGCGTCGCCGTCACCGGCGTGCTCCCGTTGGCCGACTCCTGGACCGCGAAGCTCACGCTGGTGGGCGTGAATCCGCCGGAGATCCCGAAGTCACCCGGTGAGTAGGTGCGCAGGATGGTCGTGGTCCCCGAGGGGCACGCGACCGAGCTGGCCTGCACGACCTCGTGCGAGCTCGAGTGGGACAGGGTCGTCTCACCCGCGGGGGTCGGCGCGAGCGCCGTGACCGAGGGCTGACCCGACGAGCCGAGCTTGCTCCCCGACTTCGACGAGGTCAGGCCGGACGCCTTGGAGCCGGCGCCCGCCTTGGTCTTGACCTCGGTGGCCTTCTTGGTGGGGCTCTTGGTGACGCCGGCCGCGGCGGTCTTGTCACCCTGGATGACGACCTCCTCGCCGGTGGCACCCAGATCGACCTCGGCGGGCGCGGACCCGTTGTTGGTGATCTTCAGGTTGCGCGAGACCGAGCCGCCCATCGCGAGACTGGCGTTCAGCGCCGTCTGGGTGACGGCGAGGCGGCCGGCCTTGAGCTGGGCGTTGGAGGTGAGCGTGGTGTCCTCGGCGACGGTGAGGTTGCGGCTGATGGCCTCGTAGTCGGGCGCGGTGAAGCTCACGCCGTACTTACCGGTCACCAGGTCGACGCTGTAGGAGCCGTCGGCGCCGGTCTCGATCGTCTTGGCGGACCCACCGGCGGTCGGGGTCAGGGTGACCTCGGCGCCGTCGATGCCCTCCTTGGTGTTGTAGTCCTTGACGACACCGGAGACCGTGCCCATCGGAGCCAGGTCGAAGGTGATCGACTTGTTGTCGCTCAGCGACGCGGTGTTGAGGGAGAACTGCGTGGCGATCGTGCCGGCGGCGTTCTCGATACCGATCGTGGCCGAGTTGCCGCGTCCCCGATCCGTGCTGGGCAGGTCCCCGTATCCCAGCTCGACCCGGCCGTCCTCGAAGAGGGTGACCGAGAAGTCGAGCAGTTGGTCCGAGCCGTTCAGCGGGAAGACGTCGCGCCACTCGATGACGAACGCATCCTCACCCCCGACCGTCGTCGCACCGGTGAACACGTCAGCCGCGCCTCGGGAGTCGAGGTCGTCCCAGAAGGGATAGATCGCGGCGTTCGGTACGGCCGTGGACGGGATCGCCCCGTTGCCGTAGGCGGTGCTGGAGGCGAGGAAGTTCACGTGACCGTTGGAGGCCACGTACGCCTTCGCGTAGCTGCCGCCGTAGAGCGGGAAGCTGAACGGCAGGTCGACCGAGGCGGCCGCGTCGTCACCCTCGAGCCCGAGCGCGGTGGTGCCGGAGCGTACGCCGCTCGAACCCTCCGAGCAGAAGTAGCCGTAGTCGTCGTAGGAGAAGACCACCTTCACGTTGTAGGTCTTGTTGCCCCCGACGACGAGCTCGGCGCTCGTCGCCTCGGCGCAGCCGGACCCCTCGGTGAAGATCGTGTACGTCCCCTCCGGGACGCCCGCGAACGAGTAGGTCCCGTCGGCGCCCGAGGTCGCGGACAGGTTGCCCGGCGACAGCTGGACCTCGGCCCCCGCGATCGGGGCGTCGGTGCTGGCGTTGGTGACCTTGCCGCTGACCGTGTACTTCGTGGCCTCGGCGAGGTCGAAGTCGACGGTCGTGGTGGCGTCCTCGGTGACCGTCGCGGACCCGGTCTCGGTGACGAAGCCGAAGGCGGAGGTGGTCACCTCGTAGTCACCGACGTAGACGTCGGCCGAGAAGTGGCCCTCGGCGTCGGTCGTGAGGGTGCGGTCGAGAGCCTCACCGTCGAGCTCGACGGTCGCGCCCTCGATCGGGTCGCCGACGCTGGTGACGGTGCCGGCGACCGTACCGCCCTCGGCCGGAGCCAGGGCGATCAGGCGCGCCAGGTCGAGGTAGCCCTCGCCGTACACGTTGTTGTTCTCGGCGGTGCCACCGCAGGTGGTGTCGTCGACGTCGGTCGCCGCCTCGTTGAGCAGGCGACGGGTCTCCTCGACGTTGCCGATCAGGGTGGGGTTGTAGCTCCACAGCGCGGCGACGGCGCCCGCGAGGTGCGGGGCGGCCATCGAGGTGCCGTTGTAGTTGGCGTACCCACCACCGGGGACGGAGGAGCGTACGTTCACGCCCGGCGCCGCGATGTTGGGCTTCGTCAGACCGTCCTGACCCGGGCCACGGCCGGAGAAGGAGGCGACGGCGCCGGAGGAGTCGACCGCACCCACCGAGTAGGTGAGCGTGTTCGCGCCCGGGGAGGACGTCCCCTGGCACATGGAACCCGGGTTGCCCGAGGCCCACGAGGAGAACTGGCCGGCTGCGTTCCAGGCGGCGTTCACGTCGTCGAAGAAGGAGTCGATGTAGCCGACGCCGTTCCAGCCCCAGGAGTTGTTGATGACGTGCGGACGCTTGGACACGTCCGGGTTCGCCCCGTCGGCGTCGGTCGGCTCCAGGAGCCACCAGCCCGAGTCGAGGAGACCGGCGTCGGTGCCGCAGCAGCCGTTGGTCTCGATCCACTCGGCGTCGGGCGCGACACCGATCTGGTTGCCGGCGCCGTCGTCGCCGACCATGGTGCCCATGGTGTGGGTGCCGTGGCCGTCGAGGTCGCAAGGACCGCTGGAGCAGTCGCCGTAGGCGTCGAACCAGTTGTAGTCGTGGGTGAAGGTGCCGTCACCGTTGTTGCCGCGGTAGTGGTTCACCAGGGCCGGGTGGGTGTAGTCGGTGCCGGAGTCGACGCTGGAGACGACGATGCCGGCGCCGGTGGCGCCCTGTGCCCAGGCCTCAGGAGCGTTGATGAAGTCGATGCCCCACTCGATGCCCTGCGGCGCCTTGGTGGCGGCCTCCTCCTTGACCGGCTCCACGAGCGAGAGCTTGGCCCGCTCGTGGACGGTCTTGATCTCCGGGTCGGCGGCCAGCTTCAGCGCCAGGTCCTCGGAGCCGTCCTTCACCAGGATCGCGTTCGAGATCGCGTACGTCTTGTAGTTCACCTTGGCGGCCTCGAGCTCGGCGACGGCGCCGGTCTGAGATGCCTTCGCCGTCTTCTCGAGCGCGTCGACGACGTACTGACCACGCTTGGTCCAGTCCTTGATGGAGGAAGCGGGGCCGAGGTTGGCCTTGTCGGAGAACCGGAGCCAGAAGTCGGTCGAGTCCGACTTCTCGAACTTCGACTCGAGGGTGGACGTGAGCTTGGCCGCGGGGGCCTTGTCGTCGGCTGTAGGGGTGCCGGCGAATGCGGGGGTGGCAAGCATCGCAGCCGCTGCGGCGAGTATGCCTGTGGCTGCTACGGCCGATCGGCCGAGGCGTGAATATCTCAAGGTGGGTCTCCTTGCGGAAACCGTCGGCAGAGCCCGTGAACAGATCGTGCACATTTCCCGGGTAATGCGGACGGATCGATTATTGCCACGGGAAACCGTTCTCCAGATTTGTTACAGGCGCAGTCATTCGGGGCGCCGGAGTGCGGCAGATACCTACCAATGTCGTAAAAGCGTCACAGCCCTAGACAGGTTGGCGAGGCAAATATGACACGCCTGCGTCATTGACACCCGCCCCGGGTATCGGCTTCCTCGAATGCTCCGTCAAAGGCCGGGTCGTTGACGTAGGTCCGCTTTCCGTTCGCTGTACGTTTTTGTGAAAGGAGGGGCATGTCTGCGATCAAACGCGTGACGAACACGTCCGAGGCCGAGGCGCTGGCGGCGTTGCTCAACGGCGACTCCCGCACGAGGCCGACGGTGGTGGTGACCGTCGCGTCAGGACATACCGATCCCTACGCCGACGTCGAGCGGATCGCCGCCGAGATCGGCGACCTCGCCGACCTCTACCTGGTCACCACCGGCGGGCACACCTGGGCCTTCTCCAACAAGATGACGCCCGGCACGCAGGTCTACGGCGGCGCCGGCCGGGTCTACCCGGTCGGCCTGGCGTGGAACATCGACCTGAAGCAGGCGCCGCTGCGGTTCGCATGGAGCAGGTCCGAGGGCAAGAAGCTCACCGGTCAGCTCATCGACGACGCCCTCGACATGGCCGCAGCGGCAGGCCTCTTCGACAGCGCGCGCACCGCCTCCACCCGCGAGCGCCGCGCCGGCACGGTGCTCTCGATCGTGAGCGAGCGCGCGCTGGTCGACCTCGGTGGTGGCGACATGGCCTCGGTCCCGCCCCAACTCGCCCAGGCCGGGGTGCCGATCGAGCGCGTCCTCGCCCCCGGCATGCACGTCGACGGCGTCCTGGAGAAGAAGTCGCGCTGGCTCGACATCCGGGAGAGCCGCCCCACCGCAGAAGAGGCACTGAAGACGTACGCCGCCGGGGACGTCGTCCCTGCCGAGGTCCGCTCCGTGCTGGCCGGCTCGGCCGACCTGCGCCTGCACCCCGACGTCACCGTCGAGCTCTTCCGCTCGGACGTGACCGACGACCCCGACGACGACCTCCAGGCGCTCCTCACCCCGGGTGAGGTCGTGCTCGCGCGAGTCGTCGCCACCGGACCCAAGTGGCGGCTGTCGCTGCGCGAGGTCCGTGAGCATGACACGGCCCGTGAGGCTCTGGCCCTGTACGCCGGTGGCCCGCCCTGGCTCGACCCGGATGCTCCGCCGCCCGCGGTCGTCGAGCACGTCGATCCCGCGCCTGCTGAGGTCGCCGAGGTGGCTGCGGTGGCCGAGCCGGTCCTGACGGTCGAGACGGCTTCCGAGCCCGCTGCCGAGGCTCCGGCCAGGGCGGCGATCCCGAGTCCAGCGATGATGCCGCGGCGCAAGGGAGACCCGGTCCGCGCGGTCCGGCCGGCGCCTCCGCCCGAGCCCTCGCCGATGCCCGAGAAGGAGCAGGCGCCGGCGAAGAAGGCCGCGGTGCAGTCGATGTCGCTGCAGGTCACCGCGATCAAGGCCGAGAAGGCCCACCTCGAGGCCGAGCTGACCGAGCTCCGCGACCAGGTCTCCGGGCTGCGCAACGAGCGGGTGCAGTTCGCCAAGGATCTGGCGCGAGCCGCGCGTCAGGTCGAGACCCGCGATGCCGAGCTGGCCCGGATGCGCTCCCAGCTGCGCCGCGCCAAGCAGCGCACCGCGCCGCCCGGCGTCGCCCTGCCCGTCTTCGCCGACCGCGAGCGCGGCTTCCGTCACCTGGTCGAGGCCGCCTGGGCCCGCCGGATTCCGGTCGGGGAGCAGCCGACCCGGCCGCTGCCGGACTTCGCGATCGGCGAGCGGTTCCTCGACAGCGTCGACGCGCTCGAGGGGATCACCGTCGACAAGATCGCCGACGTGGTCATGGAGGTGCTCACCGGCCTCGCGGAGCAGTCGACCGGGCGCGAGCTGCACCAGCTGCGTACCTCTGCCGGGGGCAACGCCGCGCCACAGTCCCGCCCCGACGGCGCGGTCTGCTACCGGGTCTCGATGCAGATCCACACGCCTAGCGCCCGCCGGCTGCACTTCTGGAAGTGTCCCGACGGAACCATCGAGCTCTCCCGCGTCGTCGTCCACGACGACATGGAGCCCTAGCTCGCAGACGCGGGCGTCAGCCCCAGCACCACGTCAGCAGCCCGATGAGCGGGTCCGGGATGTGCTCGAGCTCGACGGCCTCGCCGAGGATCGTGCCGTAGCGGATCTTGCGTCCGGACGCGGTGCCGAAGAAGCGGTGCAGCTGGTCGGCGACCTCCTCGCCGCGGTGCTCGGGCTGGTTCTGCAGCGTACGGAACTTGCCGCCCTCGCCGTTGGCCTCGAGGATCTCGACGATCCGCGCCGCCCCGATCGCTCGGATCATCTCGTTCTCGAGGTCGCGCCGGCACGCGAAGAAGCCCTGCCCGGAGAGGTCCTCGCCGACCTGACGGCCGAGCGCGTTGGTGACGAAGTGCTCCTCGGCCTCGTCGTAGAGGCCGCCGACCCGGCGCCCCGCCGCCGTCTTCTCCCGGATGAACCGCCCCGCGTTCCCGGCGCCGCCCATGGAGACGACCTCGATCCCGAGCTCGGTCAGCTCGACCCCGTACCGCGGCGCCAGCGCCTCCACCAGAGCCTTGTCCGACTCCCCCTCGACAAGCAGCGTGATCGGTCGCGTCATGGCGCTCACCTTAGAAGAAGGTACGCCGCCGCGCCTGTTCCAGATATGCGACAAGCCGTCGTAGGGTTGCATATATGGAACAGGACGTCGGCCGCCTGGTCGCCGACTGCATCGAGCACTCGGGCCTCAACGCCCGCCAGGTGGCTGCGCGCGCAGGGGTGGCCCCGTCCACGATCCATCGGATCCTCAACGGACAGGTCAGCCCGTCGGTCGCGACGCTCCACCACATCACCGCCGCTGCCGGCCTCGACCTGACGATGAGCGCCGCGCCGCTGGCCTCGTCGGCAGCAGCCGCGGCGGCGCGCGCCATCCTCGACGAGCACTACCCGACCGAGGTGGACGCCGAGATCGACAGGTGGGCCGACCAGCTCGACACCTGGGCCGACGGCGACGCGATCCAGATCATCGAGGAGGCGGCGCGTGCCTCCGGTGTCCTCCATCGGTCGGACGCGATCCGGCTCAGCGGTGAGGCCACCGTCGGCCGGCTCGCCTCCGCCGGCGACGCCTCGGGCGCACGCTGGGCGCTCTCCGGCGCGGCCGGTCTGGACCTCCCGTCCTTCGACGAGACCATCCCCCGGATCTCGGTCCTGTGGTGTGAGGATCCGAGCGCTCTCCGCCCGCTGCTGGCCGGCGGAACGCTCCGACCGGCATCGGCACCGCACCGTTCCACCGTGGTCGTCGCCGCCGCCGAACCCGACCTGTTCCTCGGCACGTTCGAGCGCGATCGGGTGATCTACGCGGCCCCGATCCAGATCGTCGTCGATGCCATCTCGGTCGGCGGCGATGCCGCGGATCGCGCCCGCCAGGAGATCCGGACATGGTGACGAAGCAGCCCCGCTGGGCGCCCGACCCCGAGACGTACGCCGCCCGCAAGATCGCCACGTCCGACAGCTACCGGGAGGTCCCGGACCGCGACGCCCAGATCCGCGACACCGGCGTGTGGTGGACCGAGGTCGACACCGACCGCATCCGCCCGAGCGACGCCGAGGTCGCCTGGCGGCGGTTCCGGGCGAGCCTGCCCGAGCTGGTCTGGCACGCCGCGCGGCTCGAGGGCAACGGCTTCACCCTTCCCGAGGTTCGCACGCTCCTCGCCGGCATCACCGTCGGAGGCCGTAGCGCCGAGGACGAGTTGCAGGTGCTGGCGCTCAGCGAGGCGTACGGCGCGCTCCGCGACCTGGTCGGCTACGGCAGGTTCCATATCGACAAATCGACGTCCGACCGCCTCAACCGGATCCTCGCCCGCCACGAATCGGCCGACGCGGGGAGGTTTCGCGGCGAGGGCACCCTGCGCCGCAGCGGCAGCGAGCTGCTCCGCACCCGCTTCGCGGCGCTGCAGGAGCGCCTTGCCGAGACCGACGACCCGCGGCTCCAGGCGCTGATCTACTTCTGCTCCGCCGCCCGTACCCGGTTCTACGCCGGCGCCAACGAGCGCACCGCCCTGCTGATGATGACCGGCATCCTGATCTCGAACGGCTTCGACGCCATCACGATCCCCCACGTCCGGCGCCTCGAGCTCGACCACGCCCTCGACACGCTCTTCGAGACCGACGACGCCACCGAGCTGATGGCCTTCCTCATCGACTGCGCGGTCTCCGAGGGCTGATCTCACAGCACGAGATCCGCCCGATCCCGCGTCGCCCGCACCAGCGCGGCGTTGCGCAGATCGCTCGCGGCGATCTTCGCCTCCGCCTCCTCCCGTGACCTCCCGCCGGCGAGGAACCGCTCGAACAGCCTCGGCACCAGGACGTCGTCCGGGACATCGACGAACCAAACCTCGTCCAGCAGGCTGCGTACGTCCTTCCACGGCCCGTCCTCCAGCAGCAGGTAGTTGCCTTCGGCGATCACGACCGGCTCGTCCTCGATCACGACCCCACCCGGGACGGGTTCGTCGGTGACCCGGCTGAACGTCGGCCACTCGACTCGCTCCCGGTTCCGCACCTTGCGCAGCGCCGCCACATACGCCTCGGCGTCGAAGGTGTCCGGCTCCCCTTTGCGCGCTCGCGCGGCCATCGCGTCGAGCTCCGCGTTGCTCCGGTGGAACCCGTCCATCGGCGCCACCACCGCGACGTTTCCGTCTTCGTTGAGTACGTCCCGCAGCCGCTCCGACAACGTCGACTTGCCCGCCCCCGGTGGACCAACGATCCCGAGCACGAACCTGGCGCCCGCCTTCTCGCTGATCTGCTCCGCCAGCCGGAGGAGTCGGTCCTCACTGAGGGTCAAGGTCAACCTCCACGACGTACTCGGAGACGCCCGGCACCGGGCCTTTTACTAGACGATGACACTGAGGACGTCGGGTCCTTGCCAGTGAACGGGGGCGGAATCAGACGGTCGAAGCAACGCTGAGGAAGAGGAGCGTTGTCATGCCGAAGGTGTTCTCGCCTGAGGTTCGAGTCCGGGTCGTGGATCTGATCTGTGCGGGGTGGAGTGCGAGTGGCGCGGCTGTTGTAGTCGGGGTGTCGAAACCGACGGCGGTGCAGTGGTGGCATCAGGCTTGTTCGGTGCTGATTCCACTTGAGCCGGGCGCGTTACGGGGCGGGCTGGGAGCGGCGCTGCCGAGTGATCCCGGCGTGGATAGCCCGCGACGTCAGCGGCGTTGCTTGACCAGCCAGGACCGGGCGGTGATCGCTGCGGGACTGGTCGATGGGTGGTCGCAGGCCAAGATCGCCGCGGTGATCGGGCGGGATAGGTCGGTGGTGTGCCGCGAGGTCGCCCGCAACACCGGCAGCGATGGTGTCTACCGCGCCGAGATGGCTCATCGGGCAGCCCGCCAGCGCCGCCGGCGGCCCAAGGAGTTCAAGCTGGCCGCGAACCCGCACCTGTGTCGGCTGATCGAGGCCTGGATGGACCAGGGCTGGTCACCGGGGCTGATCGCGACGGTGTTGCGTACCGATCACCCTGGTGTCGATCCGGCTGCGAGGATGGGGCGGGTGAGTCACGAGACGATCTACCGGGCGCTCTATGTTCAAACCCGAGGTCAGCTCCGAGCCGATCTGCATCGATGCCTCTCCACTCGGCGCAAGTCCCGCAAACCGCGCGGCCGCCTCAGCCATGACCCCAGCAAGAATGCCTACGCAGAGGCATTCAAGATCAGTCAACGACCTGCCGAGGTCGCTGACCGGGCCGTTCCGGGGCACTGGGAGGGCGACTTGATCCTCGGGAGCGGGAACGGCTCGGCGATCGGCACCTTGGTCGAACGCACCACCCGGTTCGTGATCCTGCTCCACCTGCCCGGTCGCCACGACGCCGAGACCGTTGCCAAAGCAATGATCCGCGAGATGGGCGCGCTGCCCGAGCACCTACGACGCTCGATCACCTGGGACCGTGGCCTTGAACTGGCCCGCTACCAGCACATCCAGGTCGAGCTCGGCACCACCATCTACTTCGCCGATCCACACTCGCCCTGGCAACGAGGATCCAACGAGAACACCAACCGGCTCCTCAGACACTGGTTCGAGAAGAGCAGCGACCTCTCACGCCACACGCCCCACGACCTCCAACGCATCGCCGACACCCTCAACCAACGCCCACGCCCTACCCTTGACCTACAGACGCCAGCCCAACGGCTGGCCGAGCTGCTGAATCCAGCAGCCTGACCAACCATTGCTTCGACCATTAGAGTCCGCCCGGGTTCACAAAGCGTCATCGTCTAGTAAAAGCAGACGTTATCGCCGAGCCGTCACACCGCCCACCACGACACCGCCCATCACGACATCGCCACCTCGAGCTCGACGACCGCCCACGACAGCGGCGGCAGGGCCAGGTGCACGGCGCCATCCTGGATTCCGACCCCGGTGAGCGGGACCAGCCCGACGGCGTCGGGCGCCGACTCGACGTTCGACGTGTGCCGATCGCCGCCATCGGGGATGGTGAGCACCTCGGCACCCGCCACCTGCGCGACCCCGAGCCCGCGCAGATCGACCGTCACGTCGGAGGCCTCGTCGAGACCCCGGTTGGCGACGAAGAGGGCGACCCGACCGTCCGCCTCGGACCAGGTCGCGGCGGCGTCGATGACATCGACGTCGCCGAACTTCTCGGTGGCGATCTGGTCGGCCGAGACCGCGAGCCGGAGGATCTTCCCGCGGGCCAGTGAGGCCATCCGGGCGAAGGGCCAGAAGATGGTCTGCCGCCAGGCGGGTCCGCCCTCCTCCGAGCGGATCGGGGCGATGACGTTGACCAGCTGCGCCTGGTTGGCGATCCGGACCCGGTCACCGTGACGCAGGAGCGAGTTGAGCAGCGAGCCGACGACCACGGCGTCGGTGACCGAGTACTCGTCCTCGATCAGCCGCGGGTGCTCGCGCCACTCCTTCTTCACCTGGTGGATCTGGTCGGCGGAGTCGAGGCCCTCGGCGTACCAGACGTTCCACTCGTCGAAGGAGATGTCGACCTGCTTGGTGTGCTTGCCGGCCGCCTTGACCGCGTCGATGGTCGCCACGACGCCGTCGATGAAGGCGTCCATCCCGACCGCCTCGGCCAGGAACGAGGCGGCGTCGCCGGAGCGCTCCTGGTAGTACTCGTGCATCGAGATGTAGTCGATCTCGTCGTACGCGTGGGTCAGCACGGTGTGCTCCCACGAGCCGAACGTCTCCATGTAGCGGTTCGAGGAGCCGACCGCGACCAGCTCGATCGAGTCGTCGACGAGCTTCATCGCCTTGGCCGTCTCCTGGGCCAGCCGACCGTACTCATGGGCCGTCTTGTGCCCGATCTGCCACGGCCCGTCGAGCTCGTTGCCCAGGCACCACAGCTTGATGTCGAAGGGCTCCTCGGCCCCGTTCTTCCGACGAAGATCCGACCAGTACGTCCCACCGGGATGGTTCGCGTACTCGACCAGCGCCCGCGCCTCCTCGACCCCACGCGTACCGAGGTTGATCGCCTCCATCACCTCGACGCCTGCCTCCCGCGCCCAGCCCATGAACTCGTGGAGCCCGAACTCGTTGGTCTCGATCGTGTGCCAGGCGCCGTCGATGCGCCGGGGCCGCGCGGCGACCGGCCCGACCCCGTCCTCCCAGCGGTAGCCGGAGACGAAGTTTCCCCCGGGGTAGCGCACCACCGTCGGCCCCAGCTCCCGGACGAGCTCGAGCACGTCCTTGCGGTAGCCGCGGTCGTCGGCCGTCGGGTGGCCGGGTTCGTAGATGCCGGTGTAGACGCACCTCCCCATGTGCTCGACGAACGACCCGAAGAGGCGTCGGGGTACGTCGGCGATCGTGAAGTCGCGGTCGATGGTGATACGTGCGCGGGTCATGGAGCTCCTTGTCGTGTGACTCGTGCGGTCTGTCGATCTCGGCCGGGGCTACCTGCCACCGAAGCCGGTGGTGGCAACACCCTTGACGATCTGGCGCTGGAAGAACAGGAAGACGACGATCAGCGGCAGCGCGGCCAGGACGGCCTGGGCCATCGTCTGGGCGTACTGGATGCCGTGGGCGTCGATGACGGTCTGCAGCCCGGTCGGCAGCGTCATCAGGTTGGTGTCGTTGATGACCAGGAACGGCCACAGGAAGTTGTTCCAGGCGTTGATGAACACGAAGATCGCGACCGCCGCCATGACCGGGCGCGACAGCGGCAGCACGATCGACCAGAACACCCGCAGCCGGCTGGCGCCGTCCACGCGGGCGGCGTCCTCGAGCTCGATCGGCACCCCGTCGAAGAACTGCTTGAGGATGAACACCATCGCCGGCGCCACGATCTGCGGGAGGATCAGGCCCCACGGGGTGTCGATCAGGTTGAACGTGAGCATCTCGTAGAAGAGCGGGATGATCAGCACCTGCGGCGGGATGATGATCGCCGCCACGATCACGGCGAAGAGCCAGCGGCGACCCGGGAAGCGCAGCCGCGAGAAGGCGTACGCCGCCAGGGCGGAGATCGTCACGGTCAGCACCGTGATGACCAGCGAGGTCCACAGGCTGTTGAGCGCCCAGATCCACACGTTGCCGTTCTCGAGCATGGCGCTGAATGCTTCGGTCGTCAGGCCGTCGCCGCCGATCCAGCCCGACTCGGACGCGGCATCCGTCTCGGTCTTGAACGCGGTGGCGACCGCCCACAGGAACGGCAGCAGCCAGCCGACAGCCATCAGCGCGAGCGCCACGAACGCGACGATCCGGCCGATGCCGAACCTCTTCTCCCCCGGTGATCGAGCTTGTCGAGATCTCATGACAGGTTCCTCCTCCGGTTCATGGCGGTCATCTGGAAGACGCCCACGATGACGATGAGCGCGAAGAAGACGTACGAGATGGCGGCCGAGTAGCCGAAGCGGTAGCCGACGAACCCGGACTCGTAGATGTACTGCACGATCGGCCTGGTCGTGTCCGTCGAGACCCCGATGAGCATCTGGTACGCCTGGTCGAACAGCTTCAGCGACGCCAGGATCTGCAGCATGACGATGAGCACGGTCGCCGAGTTCAGCTGCGGCAGCGTGATCGACCAGAGCTGGCGCCACGGCCCGGCGCCGTCGAGCGCCGCGGCCTCGTAGTGCTGGTCCGGGATGTTCTGCAGCGCGGCGAGATAGAGCAGGAAGTTGAACCCGACCGTCCACCACACGGTGGCGATGACGATCGCGTAGAGGTTCACGGCCGGGTCCTGGAGCCACGCGAGCGGCTCGATCCCGATCGCGCCGAGGACGGAGTTGGCTGCGCCGATGTCCGGGTTGAAGATCCACACCCAGATCTGCGAGACGACCGTCGAGGCGAGCAGGAACGGCATGAAGAACGACAGCCGCCACAGCCACTGCCCCGGCAGCCCGCGGTGGACGAGCAGCGCCATCACGAGCGCGAGGAGCACCAGCGGGATCGTAGAGACGACGGTGAACCAGACGGTCGTACGCAGCGCCCGCCACATCGTCGGGTCGGTCAGCGCCTCCTGGTAGTTGTCGAGCCCTGCCCACGAGCCCCCTGCGCCCGTGAGTGACTGGTTGGTGAAGCTCAGATACAGGCCGTGCACGAGCGGCCAGACCAGGAAGAGCGCGAACGCGATCAGGAACGGCGCCAGGAACGCCCAGCTCACCAGGCGTTCGCGGCTGGGTCCGGCGGTCGTCGTCGTTCTCGGACGGCTCGCCGCTGCTCGTGCGAGCGGTGTCTCGACGGCGGCGGTCATGGCGTCCACGTCCCATCGGGGTCGACCGGGTTCTGGGTCTTGAGCAATCGGTCGACCCGGGTGCGGAACGCGTCGATCGCTCCCGGCGCGCCCTTCCCCGTCATCAGCGCCGGCTGGATCGCGTTGCCGAAGTTGGAGTGGAAGTTGGAGGCCGACCCGGTGAACCAGGCCGCCGGGTCGTAGTTGACCCGTTCGGCGACGTCGGCGTAGTGCGACTGCGGGGTCAGCTTCGCGTACTCCGGGCTCTGGGTCACCGGAAGATAGGCGGGTACGTGGCCCGCGGTCGCCCACTCGTAGGAACCCTTGAGCAGGTCGGCCACGAACCGGTAGGTCAGGTCGCGACGGTGCTCGTCGACCTGGTTCTGGTGCGGCAGGACGAACGCGTGCGAGTCGGCGTACGCCGCCGGGGTGCCGAACAGGGTCGGGATCGCGGTCATGTCGAACGGCACGCCGGCCTCCTTGACGGACCGGAGCTCCCAGACGCCGGTGAACAGCAGCCCGCTCCGCCCGGTCGCGAACTCGGCGAGTGCCGCGGCGTAGTCGTTGCGCTGGACCGCGAGCTTGCCGTCGAGCAGCGTCTGCATGAGCTCCAGCGACTCGACGGCGATGTCGTCGTCGATCTCGGCTCTCCCGCCCTCGGGGAACGTCATCGACGCGCCGTGCTGGGTGTAGAAGGTGTAGAAGAGCCGGAACATATGGGAGCCGTCGCCGAGATAGCCGTACGACAGCGGCGGCACCCCCTTCGTCTGACCACCGACCTGGCCGACGAGGTCGATGAACTCCTCGGGCGACTCCGTCTCCCGGAGCCGGCCGTCGCTGTCGAGGACGCCTGCCTTGTCGCAGATCTCGGGGTTGAACATCAGCACCGTCGGGTGGGCGTCGAGCGCGACCGCGAACACCTTGTCGCCGATCATGCCCTTCTTCCAGATCTCCTCGGGGAAGTCGTCCTGGCTCACGCCGAGCTCCGCGAGACGCCCGATGTCCCAGGAGTCGAGGAGTCCTCCGGGCGCGTAGCCGGGCACGCGGGAGGCGTGCATGATCGCGAGCTCGGGCGGCCGGCCGCCGGTCGCGGCCATGGCGAGCTTCGTGTAGTAGGGCTCGCCCCAGACCAGGGTGGTGGTCTTGACGTCGTACGCGGCGCCCGACCCGGTCGCCTTGGCGACCATGTCGGCCATGGTGCCGCCGTCACCGCCGCTGAGCAGCGTCCAGAACTGGAGCTGGTCCGGGTTGGCGGCGCTGGCAGCGCCCGCGGCGCCGCAGGCCGAGAGACCGCCGGAGAGGGCGGCTGCGCCGCCGATCGCAGCAGCTCCGGTGAGCAGCCCGCGTCTGGAGAGCATCGTGGATCGACGTGCCATCGCGACTCCTTGCCACAGAGGTGGGGTGTGACGTGCGTTACATCGCGTACTATTACATCGATGTAATGGACCTGGCAAGGGTCTCTTCATCCCCGATTCGGTGGATGCCTGCCGACCTCGACCGACCACGCCGCGATCGCGAGCGCCAATGGGAAGCATGAAGTCCCTCCGGCTGCGCTCACGATGAGCACGACGATGCTCGTCGCCGCAGGTATCGGGTACCTGCTGGGCATCCTCGTCGGCGTGTGGATCGCGCACGGCCGCTGGACCGCGCACTGATCGTCACTACCGCGTCGTACTCCCCCGGACGACCAGCTCGTGCGGGACCGCGACCGCGCGCGGAGGGCTCGTCCGGTCGGCGATCCGGGTCAGCAGCAGATCGACCGCCGCCTCGGCGAACGCGTGCCGGTTCAGGGCGATGGTGGTCAGCGACGGGTTCATGAAGCGGGCGTGCTCGACGTCGTCGAAGCCGGTCATCAGGACGTCGTCGGGCACCGAGATCCCGTGCTCGTCGAGCACGTGCAGCGCGCCGAACGCGATCGAGTCGGTGAACGCGACGATCGCGTCGAAGCCGGTGTCACGGGTCAGCAGCTCGGCGGCGGCCTCGGCGCCACCCACCATCGACCACTCCTCGACGTACACCTCCAGCTGCGGGTCCGCCTCGATCCCCTGCTCGGCCAGCGCCCGGTGATAGCCCTCGAGGCGTTGGATGCTGGTCGCCGTGGCGTCCTGTGCGCCGGTCTCCCCGCCCAGGGCGGCGATCCGCCGCGCCCCGCGCTCGAGCAGGTGCTTCGTCACCTCGTACCCGGCCTGCCGGCTGTCGATCAGCACCCGGTCGACCTTGTGCTGCTCGACCTCGCCGATCAGCACCACCGGCGGCAGCTGGTCGTCGTGGACGACGATGCTGTCCTTGAGCCGGATCGGATTGAGGATCAGCCCGTCGATCTGGTGCTCCCGGGCCCGCGAGACCAGGTCGTACTCCCGCTTCGGCTCCGCCCCCGTCTCCTCGATCTGGACCGCCATCCCCCGCTCGTGCGCCACCTGCACCACCCGGTGCACGACATCCGCCGAGAACGCCGTCGCCAGATCCGGCAGCGCCAGCGCGATCACGCCGGTCCTCCCGTTCCGCAGGCTCCGGGCGCTCAGGTTAGGTACGAACCCCAGCTCCTCCACCGCCGCCAGCACCTTCTCGCGGGTGTCCGGGCGTACGAACGCGGTCTCGTTCATCACGTTCGACACCGTCTTCGGCGACACCCCCGCAAGCGCCGCGACATCCTTCACCGTCGCCCGGCGCGGCCCCCTGGTCATGGGGTCAGCGTAGATCAATGATCCGCTCCGCCCACCTCGCACTCCGGACGCCCACTACACCCAAGGTGCGAGACTCGAACTGTGACAGATAGGGGCGAGTCATGGGCCTCGTCACCGGCGGCGCGGGCGGTGATGAAGGGCAACCGGCGAAGAGACACAGTTCCGGAGATGGCCGTGCGCCGTGCGGTTCACGCCCTCGGGCTCCGCTACCGGGTCGACGTCCGTCCATTGGATGATCTGAATCGAAGAGCCGATCTCGTCTTCTCCCGAGCGCGGGTGGCCGTGTTCATTGACGGCTGCTATTGGCACGGTTGCCCTGACCATGGCACGGCGGCGCGCACGAACGCCGATTACTGGTCGGCAAAGATCCAGCGGAATCGCGACCGCGATCGCGATACCGACACCCTACTGACATCCGCAGGCTGGACCGTGCTCCGCTTCTGGGAGCATGACTCAGTTGATGCTGTGGTCGACGTCATCCTACGAACGGTTCACCCAATCGTGGAGTGAGCAAAGGTCATCATGACGAAGCCTCGGGCGAACATCGCGGCAATCGATGTTGTGGACGCCATCCACGTTCGGTCCCCCTCGATGGGTTCGAGCGATCACGCGAGGATCCCACGCAGCTACAGCGACCCAGTCACGGTGTCAGACCAGAGGCGGTTAACCCGCTGCATCGCAGCAATCTTGTTCGGAAACGTTTCGTCCCGCGTCATGCTGGTCGCCCGACGGAATCGGAACTCCCAGTGACCCGTCGTTGCGAAGAGGCACGCTGCCAGCACATCGAACTGCTCTGGCGAGTAGAGACGCCCTGATGGGTCGCCCTTCTGCGCCCGCGTTTTCTGAACCTCGACCTTAGGATCTCCAGGCGCGTCGTCTGGCCCGATTGCCCGAGCATAGGCTTTCGGGCTGGCGTTCTTACACTCCACCCGCAAGACGGTGCCGTCATGGAGGGTAATCTCGAAGTCCGGCGGCCCATCTCGATCGATCTGCACGACCTTCGCCACCTGCGGATCGTTCTGCAGCGCCGTTTCCAGATGGTGCTCAGCCACCCCTCCCTTGACGGCCACCTTCAACCGACCCCGCTGCTCGATGATGTTCAACAACGTGGCGTGGTCGAGGTCGAACTCGCTCTCCAGCGCGTGCCGAGTCCCAGAGGATGTCGCATCCGGAGCCGCCTGCGCTGCAGTTGCCGCACGGTAGCGCAGCGGTGGGTCGAGAGCGAGATCAGTTGCTTCCCGCTCGAAACGGACGTAATCCAGGAACCGGTCCGGAGTGAACGCGACTAGTGCTTCCAAGCCATCGCGAGCTCGGGGAACTCCTCGTTGGACACCCGGACGGGCGTCGCGTTCCCACGTGACCCAGGTGTCGTCTAGAGCAGCGTCGATCTGCTCGTCTTTGAACTCCACGGAGATACCCATGGGCAGCGGGTCATAGAGAGAAGGGTCAACACCAACGAACAGTTGGGACTGCAAGTGCACGCCCACCAAGATGGTTACGTCGACCATTGCGACGTCTCGCCCGATGGGATGATCGAGTTCGAACCAGGTTTTTTCGCCTCCGTACCTGATTTGAAAACGGTGCTCATCGATCGGTCGTCCCTTGATCGGCGCTGGATTGCAGCGAAACGGGTAGACCATGATCCCGATGCGCTCACCCTGGGAGGTCTCGACGCCAAGGAAAACCGGCGCACGGGTGTGTTCGCTCACCGAGAGAAGGCGACCGCCGGACTGACGCACGGCCTCCGCCAGGAACTCGACAATGTCCCGCTTGCCCGACTGTTTGTAGGTCCGTGCGTACGAGCGTCCAGCGATCTCCACGACAGGCAAGTCTTGCGTAGATTCGCCTGCGGCGCGCAGCTTTGCTTGACATCGTGTATCCGTGTCGTTCCCACACTGGCGCTACTACCCAACGAACGAGCAGCCGCCCGGCTGGGCACAGCAGCTCGTTGGTTCTCTCACTAGCTTTCGAGACGAGATCTCCACGCTTGCGGGGAACAGGCCCAGCAGCAACGAAGTCCTCGCGACCATCGCTCCGGCGCTCGACTCCCTGGGATACGCGGTCGAGACCGGCCGCGAGCGGGTCGGCAAGATCCGCCGACCAGTGCTGTTCGGCGAGAACGGGGTCCCGACCCTCACCTACGAGGTCGACGCCGCGCACGACGCGCTTGGGATCGTCGTCGAAGTGGAAGCAGGTCGAGGTGCCCGATCGAACGCCGATTACCGCGACCTGGTCCGTACGAGCTTGATCGTCGACGCGCGCTTCCTCGTCCTCATCCTTCCAATCGAGTACCGCTTCAAGGCCGGTGCGCGGACCGGCGTCGAGCTGGCCTACCGCAACACCAGCGACCTGCTAGCCGCGGTCTACGCGAGTCAGCGACTCCGATTTCCATTCGAAGGCATCCTGCTCATCGGTTACTAGGCCACCTACTGTCGTCCCACGTGGCCTCCGCACCACGCGGCACGGATCGCGAATCTGTCGGTGGTCTCGGGCAGACTGGGCACAGCCACGCCGACGATCATCGGAGATGGCCAACCAACTGACCTACATAGAGCGGAGTGACCATGGGCGATCAGCTCCCTGTCGTGAGCTTGTTCTCCGGAGCAGGTGGCCTAGACCTCGCGGCGGAGCGGGCTGATGCTGAGCCACTCGCCACCTCAGACCCCGGCTCGGGCCTCCTTCAAGTTGCGGTCGCGACCGACTACAACGACCCTGCCCTCGACACACTGCGAGGAAACTTCGAGCACACAGCCACGTTGGCTGGCGACATCCGCACAACATCGACGGAGCAGATCCTCGAAGCTGGAGGGCTTCGACCACAGGAACCTGCGCTGCTCATTGGCGGTCCGCCGTGCACTCCGTTCAGCAAGTCTGGCTTCTGGTTAGAACAGAAGCGAGAAAGCCGAGATCCCAATGCATCCCTCCTCGACGATTACGTCCGCGTGGTGCGGGAGGCACGACCTCAAGCGTTTATCCTTGAGAATGTTCAGGGCCTAACCTATAAGACTCATAAAGCGCAGTTCGAGCGCCTACTCAAGAACCTAGGAGAGTTGGGATATAACCCTCAGTGGAAGGTGCTTCTAGCCGCAGACTACGGGGTACCGCAACTAAGGCGACGCGTATTTGTAGTGGGACGTCGAGACGGCGAGCAGTTCAACTTTCCCGAGCCGACGCACGCCGGATGGAGCGAACACACTCGATCGTATGACCGCACCAAGCTCCCACATGTCACCACCTCCCAGGCCTTTTCCGACTTACCTGGGCTGCCGGGCGGGGTTACAGATGACATCGTTGACGGTCGGTACGGTGACCTAGCTGCAGAGATTCCGCCTGGACAGAACTATCTGTGGCACACGACGCGGTATGGCGGTCGTGATGCGTTCGCGTGGCGCAGCAGGTACTGGACCTTTCTCTTGCGCCTCGACCCGAATCGACCGTCAAGCACTCTCCAAGCCCAGCCTGGACCATGGGTCGGTCCGTTCCATTGGGAGAATGTCAAGAACAGCGACGGAGTCGAACGCGCTCGTCGCCTACGCGTGAACGAGATCCTTCGAATTATGTCATTCCCTGATGATTTCAAGATCAGCGGCGATCGACGTGACGTACAACGACAACTAGGAAACGCTGTGCCGATGGAACTCGGCAAAGCCGTCATTCGGTCATTGATGGAACAACTCGGGTACATCGCCAAGTCCGAAAACTCGAGAACATTCCATCAGGCAACCATTCTCTGACGTTGCCATTCACCGGCGGGTAACGAACCCAATAAAGCGACGCCGCAAGGGCCCCGGGCGCTTCTAGGCTGCCGAGCGACTTATTCAGGTCCGATGTCCGACGCCTGACAGCAGCGGAATGAGCCAGCAGGCATTGAATTGTTGGCGGCTTCCGCGATTCTCACCAGCGCGAGGACGAAAGTCGTCGGGCCCGGCTTGCGATGAGAAGCCCGGACCGTAGGCTGCGCGCCTATCCCGGCCGCTGAAAGTGGGCATCTGGTTGGCCCGGCCCGACCGGCACCATCGGAGTCGGCGTGGCCGGGCCTCGAGACTATGCGACCTGGCGAACAACCGCTCCCCGGTGAGGCGGCGGTCAAGGGCTGTTCTTCGGGTGCGCCGCAGATGGGTAACACGGTGGCTGCGATCGCGCGGCGTTTGGTGGCTCTTCTTACCTGAAGTGGAGGCCCGCGCGGACCGCCGGCAATGAGGAGGAGCCTGAGTCGGTAGTGGTCCAGGTTGCGGAAGCACTGCCACGCCGACCAACGCGACGAGCGAACTCACCCCACTTCAGGGCGGAACGGCCCGAAATCATTAACCAAGCCAGGTTGGTATGACGAATCGGCGCCCGCCGGTGACCTGAGATCGAGAGCCTGAAGCCGTAGCTGACACGAAATTAGGAAATTACCTTCCAAACCGTGTCGTAGGCACGCTCTGCTAGCAATTCTCCACGCGCCTCAACTTCCTCGGAAGTCCATGTATCACAATGAAGAACTCCTCCGATATCGTAGGGCCTGCCTATGGCAGTAGCCAGGATGTTTCTCTTACTCTCGAAGTCCTTGTTCGCTAACTTCGTGTTGAGCGCTTCACTCACGAGGAGCAGATTTCCAATCGAACCCACAGTATCTACAGATTCGCCGTTTCCGATTCTGTCTTGAGACATAAGATGTTCCAGAGTCAAGTTGTTCAGGCCTGTCGCCGGACTAGCGTCAGCAAGAAACCGCTTCAGAACATACTGGACCAACTTCTTGTCACGAGTCTCGTCGTCAGTAACTGCGAACCGATCTTTGAAAGCCGCAATAAACTGATCGCGATCCGGGCGCCGCTGCGAAAGTTTGCTCCGTAGATCGGCCAGAACGTCAGAGCGCGCTTGCTGGTCCGGGCCGGCAGCATATAGCTCGCGCGCGGATTTAGCGTACATCTGCGAAACACCACCACTACTGCTCAGGCCACTGATGATCGTGTGCTGAAAGTGATACCGTTCGACCGTCTGTAATGTCTTTCTGAACTGCGCAGCACTGAGCTTAGGGGAAGCCGCACGTGCACGCATTAGCGAAAGAAGAAGAGGCGCAGGTTGAGTGACACCGAACAACGCGATCGCTTCGAGACTTGCTGCAGCTTCCTTCTCCTCGATTGGCCAATCCCAACTCTGCGGTTGGATCACCGCTCGATAGAGCTGACCGTCGCCGATCAATTCGTCCAGGACGTCTTGCGCAGTGTCCTTCGACTTTATCTTCTTCTTTATCGCGCCAAAGAGCTTCGGCCGAGACACGTAATCGGCCCGGGACTGCCACCAGTGAAGAAGGAACTGATTTGGATCGATACGCCTGCGACCGTCCGGGCCCGCAAGTTGACTCCGCATGCGCTCCCATTTGACGCGCGTAGCATCTGCCTTTGCATTCCGCGTGCCACGAAGTTTGTTGAATAGATGATTCTTGAGCAGATCAACTACCTCAAGATCCTTACCTCTGCTATTCAACGTTTCGAAGATGATGTACGCGTCATCCTCGTTCCCGTGCTCGACCCAGATTACTTTAAGGCCCAGTAGACGGTCACGAAGGTTGGCAAGCCATTTCTGAGGATCTGACCGTTTGTCAACTTCCGCAGCGATTAGCTTCCTAATCTGCTTCGCTGCATTCGATAACGCCTCCTCCTCCTCTCCATTTGGATCTAGTGAAAGATCGGGCGTCGAACTGAGGATCGCATTTCCGAGGAAATTCGAACTTGACTCCGTCTGAAGCGTAAATTGGAGGTCGAAGTTGCGATCCGCCTTCTCCAGATACCTATGGACACCATCTGCAAGCCGGGCACTTCCCAGGAGAGCGAACTGGTCCCGAAGGACCGCGAACATGATGGCGATGGTGGTCAGCCTCTGTTGGCCGTCCACGATTCTGCGAATCGGATTTCTGGAATCCCTCCAAGCCACCATTGGCCCGATAAAGTATCCAACAGGATTATCGAATACGACGTCGTTCCAGAAGTCTTCGAGATTGGCCGCTTCCCAACTATAGGGCCTTTGGAAGCGCGGAATTACGTAGTAATCTGGACCGACAAACAGGTCCTCCATCGACTTCTTCTCGGGATTGAAGTCAATTGATGCCATTTCTGTCTCCGCTCCTCAGAACCTCTATAGGACGCCAACGCTACAGCCATCGGCTTCGGCGACCGATGCATTGCGTCGCACGCGTGATGTTTCGCCCCGACACGACTCCCGCAGTATCTCAGGAAGATTGCGCACATTTCGCCCATATATCAGATGTTGAGTATTGCCCGACTGACACCATGTGGCGCGAGGCCAGTCGATGCGCCTCCGGATCTGACTGGGCCATGAACAATACGGGGACCCCGAGACCCTGGTAGGCCATCGCCGTCCCGCCCTTGTTGAATCGTCGCCGACCACGTCCCGTCCTCGACCAGCCGCATTGACTCCACCGGCACCCCCAACGCCCAGCCCGCAGAGGTGACCGCCCGTGGGATCCGGCCATCGAGCGCCCGGATCATCACCGTCGCCGCCAGCGGCAGCACGCTCACCCATGGCACCCACACCCCGTCCGTGACAGCCTTGCTCGCTGCCACGATCGGGGCGTCTAGGGACCGCAGGAACGAGTTCTCCCCGATCACCACGCACGACAGCGCATGCGACCAGTTCGACAAGATCCCCGAGATCTCCAACATGATGCTGCAGATCGAGGTCCCCGCCCCCGCCACGAGCTGCCCCGTGCAGCCATTGTCGTAGGTCCACCACTGCGGTGTCGTCCCGTGGGCCGACTTCAGCGAGACGCGAGACTCGTCCCGAGCCTGGTGCCGCAGGAAGTCACAGCACAGTCAGGATGGTGGCGCATTGCATCCCAGTGCAAATGTGAACGCCGCTCCTCGCGTGTTAGACGGAAAGACACGCTTCATGAGGTGGTTGGTGCTCCCCTGCGGAGGTGTCTCGCAACAAAGTCCTCGGCGACCTGCTGCGCGTTGCTGATCTGGTCTCCCCTACAGCCGCAGAGGCGCAGGCAGCCAGCAGCGATCTCGTTCGCGCGAACCTCATCGACGGCGACGCCGTCGGCGCGGAGAGTGATGATCCCTTCGACCTGCTGGATGAGCATCGCGCCCAGGGCCTCATCGGCAGTGGTCACGCCGTGTTGCTTTGCGAGGCGAGTTCCGAAGGTCGCGTAGGCGGAGGCCAGTTTCCGGCGCTCATCCTGAAACTCGACGTAGACCTCGCCCTTGCCAGCCGAGACGACATCCGGCAACAGCGCGAGCATGCCGACATTGTGAGGCGCGTTCGCCAGGGTGTGGACATCGATGAGCGCGAGTAGGAACAGGGCGGCCTCGGGACACTCTGGCGGCACCTCGGCCTCGATCTGCGCGACCTTGACCTGGCTCGGACGGACAGTGGCACCGAGCAAGGCTGCGAGGATCTCGTCCTTGCCCACGAAGTGGTAATAGAGCGAGGCCTGCCGAATGCCCACCGCTTCAGCGATCTCGCGAGTAGAAGTGGCAGCGAAGCCCTTCGACGTGAACAAGCTGGCCGAGGCCTGAAGGATCTGGTCGCGCGGCGCGACAGAAGACGACTTCTGTACAGGAATGTGGCGCGGTCGGCCTGGACGCGCTCGCCCGCCCTCGACCGCCACCGACGCGCTCACGAATCCTCACCGACCGGCCTCGACCACAAGCACCCGCACAACGGGCAATGGTGCCTTTCAGGCCCACCGTGACCGTGCGGCCGGTCGCAAGTATGAGCGTGCGGCAACCGCGGGACGCGATATGGGATCCACTGACGACACTTGCCGCGATTCGTGGGCAACGGGTTCGATATTGCGAACGGCGACATCCGAGTCATCCCATCGGTTTTCGGCAACTGTTGGAGTCCTGAAGACACCCGCCAAGCACACCCTCGAACTGGCACCGCTCGACAGGGGATCAACGGGTCAACTCGGTCAACTTCGCGTCGCTGCACCCGCACGCGTCGCTTGATCAGCCCATAATGGGCATCAACGACGCTGGCACACAGTTGGGGGACGGCGGATGGGAATCCGGTCTGAACAGCCGAACGCCGTTCTGACCGCTGCCCTGGAAGAGCTCGGGTGGAGCCCGAAGATGCTGGCTCGGCGCCTCAACCACGAGTTCGGAGCGGGCACAGCTGCCGAGTCCGCTCCCTACCACTGGCGCGACAAGGGCACGATCCCTCGTGCACCGCTTCCAGCACTGACATCACATCTGCTGTCACAAGAACTTGGCCGGGTGGTCTCGGTCGCGGAGCTCTGGCGGGGCAAGGTAAGCGATGTTGCCCCTGTGCTCACGGCTGGCCGCGGCCTCGATCGACCGTGGACCATGACAGGTCTGGAGGACATTGTGGACGACTGGGTCCGCGGCGGGCTCCTCGACCGGAGGCGCTTTCTCGCGATATCAGGTGCAGGGCTCACGGCGATCGTGTCGCAATACCTGGATGGCACGGCAGCGCCGGGAGCGATGGTCACGACATCGTCGACCGGTCTGGTCGATCCGCTCGTCGACCAGGTCGAGCAGAATTTGCCTCTGTTACAGGCACTCGATGACAAGCATGGTGGTGGCCACCATCTGTCCTATGTGAGCGCACAGTTTCGCTCGATCGGTCTCCTCCTGCACGAAGGCGGATACCCGACGCCGTCACGGAAACGTCTGCTCCAAGCCCTCGCCGAGATCGGCCAGCTTGCCGGTTGGATGGCGTTCGACGCCGCCGAGCACGGTCTGGCTCAGCGCTACTTCGCCACCGCGCTGCGCGCCGCTCACCAAGTCGATGACCACGCCCTATGTGCACACATTCTGGCGGACCTCGCCTTCCAGGCGGCCTCACGCGAGCGCCCCACCGACGCGATCCCGCTGGGCGAAGCGGCCGAGCGATCGGCACGCCACGCCTCCCCATCGGTGAGAGCATCGGTGCTCTCGCGTCTCGCCTACGCCTACGCCGCCGGTGGCGAGGAAGATGCCTTCCGCCGGACGGCAGACGAAGCCCGCGAGACGATCACCGTTGCCGCGAACCACGATGTACCGCGGTGGATGTACTTCTTGACCGAGAACCATCTTGAGTGCCAAGCCGGATACGCCATGCTCCAGCTTGGGCGATCGACGTCCCGTACGACATCGTCGACGCGGTTGCTCCGCGACGGGACCAGCTTGCTTGAGACTGGCGCACACAACGCTCAGTTCGGCGGCTCCAGCGACAGACGCGCCTTGTTCGAAGGCGCCTGGCTGGCCCTAGGCCACAGCACGCGCGGCGAGCTGGAGCAGGCGTGCCTGGTCGGAGATCAGGCCGTCTCACGCCTGACATCGGTGCGGTCACCTCGAAGCGTCGCCGTCCTCAAGAACCTTTCTCGCGACCTCCGCCGACGTCAGCGCAACCCTCACGTCGCCACGTTCCTACCCAAGCTGGACTCCGCGCTGTCCGTTCTCACGTGAGCCCACCACCCGACTCGATACGTTAGGACCATGCAGCCTGACGAGCGTGTGACCATCATCGGCGCAGGCGTAGCGGGGCTGACCACGGCGGTGATCCTGGCAGAAGCCGGCCAGCCGGTCCGGGTTGTCGCTGACGAGATCCCTGGTCGAACATCTCTGGCCGCAGGCGCGATGTGGGGGCCGTACCTCGTTGAGCCCAAGTCATTGGTGGACACATGGAGCCAGCGTTCGCTCGAACTCTTCCGCGAGCTGGCATCGGACGCAGCGACTGGCGTCGGGGTGAGCAGCGGCATCGAGGCGAGCCGACATCATGATGAAGCACCTGATTGGGCACGTTCACTGCCAGGTTTCGAGCCCGTCGGCGCTGATCGGCTTCCCGACGGATTCCGCTCTGGTTATCGGTTCAGCGTGCCACTCATCGACATGCCGAGGTACCTCAGTTACCTCCTGGGACGCGCCCAAGCTGCAGGGGTCGTCGTCGATGAGCGGCACGTGTCGACGCTGGCATCGCTCAACGACGCCGAGGTGATCGTCAACTGCTCCGGCATGGGAGCCTCTACGCTGACTGGCGACACCGCGCTATACCCGATTCGGGGACAGCATGTGGTCGTGGCGAACCCCGGCCTGACGGGGTTTTTCTCAGAAGACACGGGCACGTCGAGCGACCTTCTGTGCATCTACCCCCAGGGCGAGGTCGTAGTCCTGGGGGGAACCGCGATCGACGGCTCCTCTGACACAGCCCCCGACCCCGTTGCCGCCGATCGAATCCTCGAACGCTGCATCGCCGTAGAACCACGCCTTGCATCAGCAGCCGTTATCGCGCACCGGATCGGGTTGCGCCCGACGCGCCCCCAGGTACGGGTCGAAGCTGAGCAGATGAACGGCGCTGTGGTCATCCACAACTACGGCCACGGAGGTGCCGGCGTGACCCTTTCCTGGGGATGCGCCGAACAGGTTCAGCAACTTCTCGGGACGGCGAGCGGCTAACGCGTACCCGAGCGACCAGCGGGCCGCCGCGTACACCGCAACAGGCTGAACACCACAGACAAGGATTACTCGTGGAACCCATCCCCATGACCCCGATCGCCCAGGTCGTCGGCGGCCGGATCGAGCCCACCGACGATTACTGGGGTGGGACCCAGGCGATCATCCGCCTCGACCCCGAGCTGTCCCGGTCGAGGCGACGCAGGGGCTGGAGGAGTTCTCCCACCTCGAGGTCGTCTTCTTCTTCCACCTCACCGACCAGACCGACCTCAACCTCGGCCTACGTCGCGCCCGCGAGAACCCGGCCTGGCCCGAGGTCGGCAACCTCGGCCACCGCAACATGCGTCGTCGCAACTGGCTCGGCATCTCCCGCTGCAAGCTCATCAAGGTCGATGGCCTCGACCTCCACGTCGAAGACTTTGACGCCGTCGACGGCACTCCGGTTCTCGACGTGAAGCCTTGGTTCGCCGAGTTCGGCACACGCGGGGAGACTCACCAGCCGGCTTGGGTCACCGAGATGCTCGGCGACTACTTCGCCCCATCGACCGAGGCTTAGCCGGCGATTCGGTAAACGGTGGCAGCCCCCGGCACGGTGGGCGAAACTGCTGTTCGGTTTCGGGAGCATCGGGGGACATGGAGTTGGGTGGTCGGGCACCGCTTCGCATACGCCGAAAGGGCGGGCGATCGCGCCTGCTCATGGCGCTGCTCGCCCTGACCTTCGTTGTCATCGGGTCAGTCGTGGTCGGTTCGCCGGCTGTCGCGGCCGATCTCGCGTGCAACAACGACGGTGCGCCCATCCCTGCCTCCCCGCACGGGGCGGGGTCGTGGATCGTCCAGCTCGGGGAGAGCCCGAAGGACGCTGATCCGTTCGACGACGAGGGCGTGACCTTGGAGTCGACCTACGGCACGACTCCGCAGCTGTGGACCTACGACAACGGGTGCACCGGCCAGTTCGTAGCCGGAGCGGGGACGGCGATCGGGAACATCCTGCTCCAGATCTCCGGCACGATCCCGAACTGGACCCACGCCCTGCTGGCCGCCGTCGTCGATCCCGACTCTCCGGTCCAGGCCCTCGACAACCCGGTCGTGGACGCAACCCGTGCGGTCACCCAAGGGGTCTGGCGCCCATGGATCACCATCGCCGTTCTCTTGGTCGCCGCGACCGCCATCTGGCGCGCACGCACCGGCCACATCGCCGGATCCGCGACCGCTGTCGCATGGGCCGGCGTCGTACTTCTCGGGACGTCCCTGCTGATCTCCTACCCCGCCGAGTCGGTCCGCCTGGTCGATGACGGCGTACGTAACGCGGTCACGCTGATCGCGACCGGGTTCGAGGACCACCCGGCGCCCGGCGAGGATCCGGCGGTGGCTGCGATCAACGGCCAGATGGACGAGGTCGTACGCTCCACGCAGTACCGCACCTGGCTCACCGAAGCCCTGGGCGATGCCGACTCCGCCACGGCCCGCGAGCACGGACCAGACCTGTTCCGGGCGACCCACTTCACCTTCGACGAGTACGAGACCTACCGGTCCGACCCTGAAGGCGAAGGCAAGACGATCGTCGAGGAGAAGCAGGACGCGTTCAAGACGATCGCAGATCAGATCGACCGGGAAGACTCGGTCGCGTACGAGTACTTCAAGGGCGAGCACTGGGGCCAGCGCGCCACCGCAGGTCTTGTCAACCTGGTCGCAGTGATCGTGACCTGCGGCTACCTTCTGATTGCTGGCTTGGCGATTCTGCTCGCGTTCGTGCTCATCCGTCTCATCGTCCCGTTCGCACCGGCCGCCGGGATCCTGTTCATGTTCGACCGCACCCGCGACCTGGCTGTGGGCTGGTTGCATCGCGTGATCGGTCCGCTGGTCATGGGACCGATCTACTTCGTCGTGGCCCTGTGCCTGCTCCGGTTCTTCAGCGCAGTCCTGACCAACGCCCAGGTGCACTACACCCTCAAGCTCGCCATCTGCGCAGTCCTCACCTACCTCGCTTGGCGCTTCACACGCCCCGCTGCCTACGGGGTCGGGCACGTCTGGGGCGCTGCCGGGTTCGCCTGGGGGATGGCCACGGGATGGCGACGGTCGGTCGTTCCCTACCGCGATCCGGAGTTGCACGCACTTCCCGCTGCCAACTCGTCTTCACCTCCTGTGGCTCCGGGACTCCAGAACGATGTCACGCACCAAACCGTCACCGCCTATGGCAGACCGGCGGGTCTCTTGCCACAACCTTCGTCGCCCACCCCCACGCAGCCGTCCGCGGCTGCTTCAACATCGTCAGGCGGCGCTGCTGAGTTAGCGGTCTCCAAGGTCAGCCAGCTACAGGAGCGGTGGCCGCGCCCAGGTACCAGCCGGCGTGCCCCGGGACCGAAACTCGGGCCGCGTACGTCGTTCCCGGGTAATGGCTTCGCTTTGGAGCCGAACACCGCCTACGAGGTTCCGGGCCGTGGAACCTACTACACCGACGGAGAAGGCCGACTTCTCTACGCGGAGACTGTGTACGGCGATGCCGCCCATCCCAACCCAGATCTGAACTACCCAGCTCCGAACGTCACGTACGCGGTCAGCGACCGACATGTGTTCATCACGGACACCGGGTCGCGCACCATCGAGGCCCATGACCCACACATGGCCCGGCGGGATGCACCACGCTCTGGACATATCCAGGCCGACGTAGGAAAGCAAGGTGGCCCCGGCTACGACGGGGGCCACCTCGTCGCCAACTACGCCGGCGGTGGCCGCGAGCGCATCAACATCGTTGCGATGCTTCAGGAGCTCAACCGGTCCGGCTCACCGGATTACGGCAGCATCCCGAACAACTTCTACAAACTGGAGTCGAATCTCAGAGATGCCGTCGACGGAGGCCACGACGTGTCCTTCAGTCTGTACGTTGATTACGACGACGATGGGCCCGTCCCAACCACGATCACCGTTGAGTACAGCATCGACGGCGTCGCAGACGAGAAGGAGTTCGAGAATGTCAGACCACCCCGGCTCTGAACGGTCAGGGCTGGAGCGCCAGGGTGAACTCATGGCCCAGATCGGCCCGATGATTCCGGAGCGAGTTGAGGGCGAATGGACTTCCGTAGTTCTTCGACGGCGCGCGGTTTCGATGTACGCAGAACAGGAACTCATCGTTCATCGTCCGAACGGCGCAGCTGAGAAGGCCCTCGCCCCCAGGGCTGTCTCCAAACTTCTCAAGGAGCTCCGGAAGGTGATGTACACGCCGGGTGGCGGCACCTGGTTGTCACTGGAATGGACGATCGAGAACAACTTCGGCGATTGGTCCGGGCGCACCAGCTTCAACTACGACGACGAACCCTCCTGGCAAGAGCCGCTCAACCCCGGCATGTATGGGCTCGACCTTGAGGACTTTCCGCGCGAGCCAGAGAACATTCCGTTGTGGATGCAGCAGCGGTTGGACGAAGCGCGTCGTCAGGCGGAATAGCCTGGGATCTACACTCCAGAGATATGGCCCAGATGGTCGACGACCTGGCGGCCTGGGCGGCGCGAGAAGCGCACGTCTGGGCAGGCTGGCTTCCTCGTGGCGAATCCCCCGAGACGATCGCAGCTTGTGCCGATCGTCATGCGACAGCGATCGGCGACATCATCGGTGCCGCAATGTGGACGATCTCGAGCGGAGCACCTTGGGAAGGTGATCTTGCGGCCCTTGTCGCAGAACACCCGGTCAGGGACGACGAGGGTGAGGTCGACGCCGCCTATGGCTACGTCTTCAGTCTCCACGCCGACGGGCCCACGGCCTCAGTGACCATGCGTTACATGTGTGGCGGTCGGATCGCCGGTCGCCGCGGCCCGAACAACCACCTCACGATCGAGGTTCGCCCGGGCCAGGCGGATGCATTCACGGGTCGAGTTGTAGACGACATCGCCATCTCGACGATCGAAGCATGGGAGCCGGCCGCGCTGGCGTTCCGTGACGAGGAAACACTCATGACCGCTCGTAGGGGCGGTTGGTCGATCCCAATCGGCTACCGAATCTGGATCGCAGACGGCGTCGGCCGAGTCGAGACCTCAGCGGAAGGCATCGAGTCGCGTCACCTTGCAGGCGGCTCTTATCTCGCTGCCCCCGATGGATGGGGCGCTGACGACGTCGTCGATGGCATGCTCCGGACCTTCTCCGCCAACGGTCTCGACAAGATCCGACACACATGAATTCGGCAACGCATGCAGGTCAATCTCGACGATGACTGACGGCGCAATCGTCTACTCACCCGACGGCGTGCTTCCGAGCTCTCGTGAAGCGCTCCTGGAAGCGGCTCGCCGTCAGTGGCCGAGCGTCGAGATCATCGACCTCGATGACGAGCTGACGCTACGCATCGCCAACGACAGCGGACGCTTCCAGATCTTCGACCTCGGCGAGGGCATGTTGTCCACCGACGGCAACCACAGCCAGCAACTCGAGTTCGCAGCCTGGGCTAGCACGCTGGCGCCCGCGACAACAGAGGGCCGCGTCGTACTTCTCAACAAGGATGCTTCCGTCGCCGCCTACCTGCGTCCAGGTATGACCCCTGACGACATCGACGCCGCATGGAATTCGGAGCCCCCGGAGTGACTGACACAGAACCGGGCAGGAAGGCTGAGCTGATCAGCGAGATCGTGGCGCTGGCCGCCGAGGCTGTCCCCGGCGAATGGACGAGCTTGGTCTATGCCCCTCGAGTTCTCACGATGTACGCCGAGATCGAACTGCTCGCACGCCGGCCAGACGGCACGGTCGGACGCGTCCCGGGACCCGATGCACTCGACGCGATCGAGGAGCTGCGCGAGGTGATGTATCGGCCCGGCGCCGGGACATGGTTCTCGTCGCAGTGGACCGTGACCAACGACAACGGTCAATGGACCACCGAGGTCGAGTTCAACTACGACGAAGAACCCTCCTGGAGCAGGCCGGTCGACCCAGGTCTCTATGGGCTCGACCTAGAGGACTTCCCACGCCGCCTAGACCTCATCCCAGATTGGCTCAACGCCAGGCTCGCCGAAGCCCGCGCGGGCACGGCGAGATGCGTAAGACGCCTTACGCATCTCTCGCCTCCCGGCGCCAACGGTCGGGGGTGGTGCCGTAGCGGGCCTTGAAGCGGCGTACGAGGTAGCCGGGGTCGGTGAGGCCGGTGCGGGTGGAGATGACCGAGAGCGGGAGGTCGGTTTCGCGGAGGAGGCGGCGGGCCTCGGTGAGGCGGCGTTCGGTGAGCCAGTCGAGGAGCGTACGGCCGGTGCGTTGGCGGACGACCGTGGTGAGGTGGCCGGGGGTGTAGCCCAAGGACCGAGCTAGGTCGCCGGCGGAGACCTTGGTGGCGTACGTCCTCTCGATCTCGTCGAAGACGCGGCTGACCAGGGGGTCGGGGGCGATGGGGGCGGTCGGGGCCAGGCGGGCGGAGGCGACCAAGAGATTGGTGAGGATCGCGGTGACGGCGTCATGGGCGCCGAGGCGGTCGGGGTGGCGTAGCTCCTCAGCCAGATCGGCCAACAGTGCCTGCCAGCGTGGGCGCTCGGCCTCCAGAACCCGCGCTCGGCGGGCGTCGGTGGCGAAGAGGGCGAGCAGCGGGTGGTGGGCCCAGGTCAGCGGGGAGATGGAGGCGAGGGAGGGGATGGCGTCGGGGGTGAACGCCACCGACCAGGCGCGGGCGTGGGTGAGCTCGGCGAGCGACTCGGCGGCGACGACCTCCCCGGGAGCGACCGCATGGACCTCGCCATCGTGCAGCGTCACCTGCTTGCCGTCGAGGCCGATGGTGCCGCCGCCGCGCTCGACGTAGGCGAGCACCCAGAAGTCGTGGGCGTGCCGGTTGCCGGGAGGCAGGTGCTCGCCGTCGCAGTCGGGATCGAGCGGGACGACCCTGACCGGCGGTACGCCGGGGCGCTGGTCCCAGGCATAGACCGGAGTGCCGTCGGCGCGCACGGTGCGCACCGCCCGCGCTGGAGCCTGCACCGTATCCGAAGAACGTCCCATCGTCGCCGACTTCCCTCCCACCGGTTATCCGCAGAATGTCCCATTGTAGAGACATGACCACCATACAGATCATCGACGGCCGCACCGAGAGCGATCGGGGCCGCGACTTCCTGCCCGGCATGGGCCGCACCTGGCTCCTCCCTCTCTACGACCTCTTCACCCGTTTCGCCCGAGTGGGCGCCCTCCACGAGCGGACCGTCGAGCTCGCCGGCATCGAGTCCGGCGAGACCGTGCTCGACGTCGGCTGCGGCACCGCCAACCTCTCCTTCGCGGTGCTTCGCGCCGTCCCGGGAGCCGTCGTCACCGGGCACGACCCCGACGCCGGCGCGCTGCGGATCGCCGCCCGGAAGGCGGGTCGGCGAGGCGTACGTCTCTCGCTGGTGCGGGGGTACGCCGACCGGTTGCTGCCGGAGGACGGCAGTGTCGACCACGTCGTCTCCTCACTCGCGCTGCACCACGTCGACGACGCCGGGCGCGAGGGGTTCGGACGCGAGGCCCACCGGATCCTGCGACCCGGCGGGCGGGTGACCATCGTCGACTTCGGCGCCCCCGACCACGGGCCGGGCCACGACCACGGCCACCGGCACGGGGGGTCTCGACAAGCTCGACCACCGGTGGCGGGGATCGTCGGTCTCCTGACCACCGCCGGGTTCACCGACGCCCGCGAGATCGACCACATCGAGCACCGGTTCGGGCCGATCACGATCGTGCAGGCGACCCGCTGACGACCCGCTGACGACCGCAGAGGTTAGGCCAGCGCCGCGCGGACCGGCAGTCTGGCCTCATGTACTTCATCGGAGTCGACCTCGCCTGGGGCATGCGCAGGCCCACCGGCGTGGCCGTCCTGGACGAGGAAGGCCGCCTCATCCACGTCTCGGCCGCCAAGACCGACGATGAGATCGTCGCGGCGATGGAGCCGTACGTCGACGGCGACTGTCTCGTCGCGTTCGATGCTCCGCTGATCGTCACCAACCCCACCGGGAACCGCCCGGCCGAGGCCGCGCTCAACAAGGACTTCGCTCGCTTCGATGCCGGCGCGCATCCCTCCAACACCAGCAAGCCGGAGTTCAGCGAGCAGCCTCGCGGCGCCCGGATCGCGGCTCGCCTCGGGCTCGACATGAACCCGCGGTCCGGCCGGCGGCGCCGGGCGATCGAGGTCTACCCCCACCCCGCCACGGTGGCCCTCTTCCGCCTGGGACGGACGCTGAAGTACAAGCAGAAGTCCGGCCGTGACATCGACCAGCTCCGCGCCGAGCTGATCATGCTGCTCGGCCTGCTCGAGGGTCTCGCGAGCGCCGACCCGCCGCTGCTGCTCGACAACCCGTCGTGGCAGGCCCTGCGAAAGGCGGCCGAGAATGCCGTACGCAAGAGCGAGCTGCGCGCGGTCGAGGACCAGGTCGACGCGGTGCTGAGCGCCTACATCGGCCTGTTCGCGACCCGCGCACCGGAGCGCACCACCACCTACGGGGACTTCGCCACCGGCTACATCGTCACGCCGACGCTGCCCGACGACCTCCGCCCGACACCGCGCGGGCGAGCCGTGGCGAGGATCCACGACACCGGCGCCGCGGTCCGTGAGTACGCCGCGATCCAGCCGACGTTGGAAGAGGCGGCCGACCAGTACGTACAGCTGGTGACCTCGATCCTCGACGACGCGGGCATCAACTACCTCACCGTGACCTCTCGTGCGAAGTCGGTCGCGTCGTTCGCCGCCAAGGCGGCGCGGACCGTCGACGGACGGCAGGTCTTCACCGACCCGCTGCGCCAGATCACCGACCAGATCGGGCTGCGGGTGATCACCTACGTCCACAGCGACGTCCAGGCCGTCGCCGACCTCCTCGACGACCAGGTGGTGGTCCACGACGACCGTGACATGGGCGAGGAGACCGCGAGCGAGGGCCGGTTCGGGTACGCCAGCCGCCACCTGCTGGTCAGTCTCGACCCCGCGCGCGAGGGCCAGGCGGCGTACGAGCTGTTGCGGGGCCGCCAGGCGCAGATCCAGATCCGCACCGTGCTGCAGCACGCGTGGGCCGAGTTCGAGCACGACATCCGCTACAAGGGCACCATCCCCAGCGAGCACGTCCCCGACTTCGACCGCCGGTTCACGCTCGCTGCCGGCCTGCTCGAGCTCGCCGACCGTGAGTTCTCCACGATCAGGGACCGGCTCCGGGAGGGCGGGACCGCTGCCAGCGCGGAGCCTCTCGACGACGACCCGCGCATCAGCCCGCGTGAGCTGGCGGCGTTCCTCGCCGGGCAGTACGCCGACGCCGGCTGGTCGCGTACCGACCACTACGGGTGGATCTCCGGCGTCATCCTCGAGCTCGGGATCACGTCGCTGACCGAGCTCGGCGACGCGTTGCGCTCGGTCGACGAGGAGACCCTGAAGGCGCGGATGGACTACCGCTATCCGCCGGGCGCCGTGCGACGGCTCGACGACGCGCTGCTCTGGGTCTACGGCGACGCCTACGTCGAGCTGCGCGCCAATGCGCACCGGGCACCCGGCCTGCGGGCCAGGCTCGCCAAGATGCGCGACTCCGACTGAATCGATCGGGGTCCGCTCGCTGAAATCCGATCCGGGGGCGGGCGCGAATCCCCGCTATGAGACACCTGGATCGCCGTACCCTCGCCCATGCCGCCGCCGGTGTGCTCGCCGGGGTGGCCGGAATGTCCGCCGCACACCTGACGGCGGCGCTGCTCACCCCGGCCTCCTCCCCCGCGCTCACGGTCAGCACCGCGGTCATCGACGCGACGCCCACCCCGGTCAAGGAGTGGGCGGTACGCGAGCTCGGCAGCGCGGACAAGCCGATCCTGATCGGCAGCGTGCTACTGGTCACGATCGGGTTCGCCGCCGTGATCGGCGTCGTGGCCCGTCGTCGGCTGAAGCTCGGCGTCGGACTCATGGCGGGCCTGGTCCTGCTCGCCGGAGCCGCGGTGGCTCGCCTGCCGCTCTTCGAGATCACCGACCTCCTGCCCACGGTGGTGGCGCTCGTCCTCGGACCCGCCGTGCTGGTGCTGCTCACCCGCGCCCTGACCACTGAGCGCCCACCGAGCCACCGGCGCGACATCACGAGCGAAGACCCGAGCGAAGGCACCGCCACCCGCCGCGGCGTACTGATCGGATTCGGTGCCTTGGCCCTGCTCTCCGCCGCGGCGGCGACCGGCGGGCAGCTGATCGTGCGCGGTCGTACGGCGCTCGCCGACATCATGCTGCCACGGGTCCGCGACCCGTTGCCGGCGCTTCCGGCAGGGCTGGAGGAGACCCACCAGGGGATCTCCCGATTCGTCACCCGCAACCGCGACTTCTACCGGGTCGACACCAAGCTGGCGGTCCCGATCGTCGACCAGAACAGCTGGTCGCTGACCATCGACGGTGACGTCGAACGCGAGCTGACCTTCAGCTACGACGATCTGCGCGAACGCGAGAACGTCGAGCACGACATCACCCTGACCTGCGTCTCCAACGAGGTCGGCGGCAAGCTCGTCGGCGCCGCGCGCTGGACCGGCGTACCTCTCAAGGAGCTGCTCGAGGAGGCCGGCGTCGGCGAGAACGCCGACCAGATCCTCTCGACCGACGTCGAGGGCTTCACGATCAGCACCCCGCTCGAGGCCGCGATGGACGGCCGCAACGCGATGGTCGCCCTCGGCATGAACGGCGAGGTCCTTCCCCGCACCCACGGCTTCCCGGCCAGGCTGGTGGTTCCCGGCCTCTACGGGTACGTCGGCGCCACCAAGTGGGTCACCAGGCTCACCCTGACCCGCTACGACGAAGCGACGGCCTACTGGACCGACCGTGACTGGGCCATCGATGCCCCGATCAAGCTGTCCAGCCGGATCGACACACCTCGACCGCTGAGCAACATCGGCTCCGGTCGCACCGTGATCGGTGGCGTCGCGTGGGCCCAGCACCACGGCGTCGCCGAGGTCGAGGTACGCATCGACGGCGGCCGCTGGCAGCCGGCCGAACTCGGCCGGGATGCCGGGATCGACTACTGGCGCCAGTGGTTCCTGCCCTGGGACGCCGAGCCCGGCAGCCACCAGCTGGCCGTTCGGGTCGTCGATCGCGACGGCACCGTGCAGAGCGAGGAGCGGGCCACCCCGTTCCCGGATGGCTCCAGCGGCATCCAGGAGATCGTCGTCACCGTGACCGAGTGAAAAGACGAAATCCGATCGGGCGACCGTGCCGAAGCCCTGATGACAGCAAGAGACCAACCCTCGAAAGGCTCTTCCAAATGAAGCTCAACACGATCACCCGCACCGGCAGCGTCGCCGCGTCCATGGCGCTCCTGCTGGGTCTCGGTCTCTCGGCATGTGGCTCCGAGGACACCGCGTCCGGAAGCGACGCCGGCTCCAGCACCTCCGAGTCGTCCGAGGCGGCCCCCGAGGAGGACATGGAGGCCGGTGCACAGACCTTCGGTGAGGGCTGCAAGCTGATCCCCGCCGACGGCGCCGGCTCGTTCAACGGCATGTCGACCGCACCGGTCGCCTCCGCGGCGAGCGCCAACCCGCTGCTCAAGACGCTGGTATCGGCCGTCGGCCAAGCCGAGCTCGTCGACACCCTCAACAGCGCCGACGCGCTGACCGTCTTCGCCCCGACCGACGACGCCTTCGCGAAGATCCCGAAGGCCGACCTGGACGCCGTCCTGGCTGACAAGGAGACGCTGACCAAGGTCCTCACCCACCACGTGGTGGCCGGCCAGCTCGGCCCGGACGAGGTCGCCGGTGAGCACGAGACCCTGGCCGGCGACATGATCACCGTCGAGGGTTCGGACGAGGAGTTCACCGTCGGCAAGGAGAACGCCAAGGTGCTGTGCGGCAACATCCCGACCGCCAACGCCACGGTGTACGTCGTCGACACCGTCCTGATGCCCTGATCGGGACATCGGACCGGATATCCGCGAGGATCATCACATGAGACCGCTCAGCTCAGTTCCCTCCGGCGACTCGTCGCCGGAGGGAGCGGGGTCCCCGGAGCTTGCCGGCCTCCTGCGTCGCATCGCCCGAGGCGACGAGGCCGCCTTCGCCGCCCTCTACGACGCGACCTCCGCCCGTGTGCACGGACTGGTGCTGCGAGTGGTGCGTGACCCGGCTCAGGCCGAGGAGGTCACCCAGGAGACGTTCCTCCAGGTGTGGCGCAACGCCAGCCGGTACGACGAGAACCTGGGCAGCGCCCATTCGTGGCTGCTCACCCTGGCCCATCGTCGTGCCGTCGACCGGGTCCGATCCGCGGAGTCCGCCGGCCGCAACGACACGGCCTATCACGGCACCACCCAGACACCGCCCCATGACACGACGGCCGAGGCCGTGGAGACCTCCTTGGAGGCTCGCCGCGTCCATACCGCCCTCGAGACCCTGACGGCGGTCCAACGTGAGGCACTACAGCTGGCGTACTTCGGTGGTTACACCCACACTGAGGTCGCCGCCATGCTCGATCTGCCGATAGGCACTGCAAAGACCCGGATCCGGGACGGACTGATCCGGTTGCGCGACGCGATGGGAGTGAGCCGATGAACGCGCACGACATTCACGCCCTCTCCGGCGCCTACGCCGTCGACGCCCTCGACGACATCGAGCGTGCCCGGTTCGAGGAGCATCTCGCCGTGTGCGCGGACTGCCGCGACGAGGTCGCCAGCCTGCGCGAGAGTGCCTGGGAGCTCGGCGGCCTGACCGACACCGCTCCGCCGCCGGAGCTGCGCGACCGCCTGCTCGCCGGCATCAAGGAGATCCGGCCGCTTCCGCCCGAGACCACGGCGAGCCGCGAGGACGCTCCGCATCCATCAGCTGCCGACTCCGGCCGTCGACGGTTCGGATGGCGTACGTTCGCTGCCGCGGCCGCGGTGCTGGCCGTCGTCGGCACCGGCGCGGTCACGGTTGTCGAGCTGGTCCGCGACGACGACTCCAGCCAGACCATGTCGGCCGCGGAGCGCGTGCTGAGCGCGAAGGACGCGACGACCGTGGCCGTCGACCTCCCCGGCGACGCCCGGGCCCGGGTGGTCCGTTCGGTCTCGGAGAACAGGGCGGTGCTGGTCACCTCCGACATGCCGGCCGCACCGGCCGGCAAGGTCTACGAGCTCTGGCTCCAGCACGACGACGTCATGGTCCCCGCCGGCCTGATGCCCGCCGGCAGCGACCAGACCGTCGTCCTCGACGGCGATGCCGGGGACGCGAGTGCGGCCGGGATCACCGTCGAGCCGGAGGGCGGCTCGGACGAGCCGACCTCGGCCCCGATCGCGCTGTTCGACTTCGCACAGGCCACCTGACCTGCGCGAACGGGGAGCCGACCGGCTCAGGCGTAGGGGTCGAGGGAGACCCCGGCCGGCTTCCCGTTCGCCAGTGCGCCACCGAAGCGCGCATCGGTGAGCTTGAAGGTGGCGGCGCCGAAGTCGGCCGCGACGAGGCGGTCACGGATGCCGGCCGGGTAGTTGTCCCAGCCGACCAGGCCCTTGACCTGCCAGACACCCTCGTGGTTCTCGGGCGGCTCGTCTCCGCCACCGGTCTTGGGGAAGCGGAAGCAGTGGGTGCTGCCGCCGTCCTTGTGATAGACGGCCTTGGGGTGCGTACCGCCCTCGAACTGCAGCTCCGACTCGGGCTTGATCTGGTAGCCGGAGTGCTGGGAAACCGACATGTAGCGGGCGTGGCCGTCCTGCACCCACACGATGATGTGCTCCCAGTCGTGCCGGTGGCCGGCCGAGCCGGGGCCCCAGGAGACCTGGTCCTTCTCGAAGTAGTAGCCGTAGAGGTACGCACACCAGCCGTTGTTGCACTTCGAGCGGGAGTAGACGTTGGTGCTCTGCAGGTCGGAGAGGTCGCGGCACTGGCCGTTGACCGTGCCGCCCATCGCCAGGCCGCCGTTGAGCGTGCCGTCCGGACCGATCGCCGGGGTGCTGTAACAGCCGTCGGTGTCGAAGTCGAGGGCCGGCTGCCAGGTGCGGTCGCCCTCCGGGGCCGAGGCCGGCAGCGCCGGGGGCGGGGCGGCCCAGGCGGCCGCCGGGGCGAGGGAGAGGAGCGCGGCGAGCGGAAGCGCGAGAGCGAGCTTGCGCGTGAGTCGTTTCCCGAGAGTCATGTGGGTCCCTTGATCGTGGGGGAAGGGGGTGCACAGATGGAACCAGTGCCGCGATCGCGTGACAACCCCTTGCGCGTGAACGCGCCGGTAACGCTGCTCGCCGGGGCCCTCCCCCACCCTGGTTGGATGGACCGGTGGACGCAACGCAGTGGCAGGAACGGATCGCCTCCGAGCTCGCCGCCCTCGGGCAGCAGGAGTTCGTCATCATCAGCGAGCCCTCGCCACCGGAGCCGGAGCCGTCGGGCCTGCTGGCCCGGCTCAGGTCGAAGGCGTCCCGCTCCTCGGCGCCGTCACGCTGGGGCCAGGTCCTGTGCGTGGACGAGATCCTCTACGCCGAATTCACCGGTACGCAGCACATCGGTGGCACCTGGGAGGCCTCCGCCGAGCAGCACGAGGCGCTTCGCGCGGCCGGCTGGCTGACGCCCGACGAGACCGACCCGATCGCCCCGGCTCCGGGGTTGCCGCACTACTGGCGGACGGTGCCCCAACCCGAGGTAGACCTCGTCGCCGGTCTCCTCGTCGACGCCTTCCGCATCCTCGGCGCCGACTTCGCGACCCTCTCCCTCAGCCGGGATCAGTAGGCGCCGAGCTGCTGGCAGAGCATGCGGTAGAAGGCGGTGTTGGTCATCGGGGTGAGCGTGTCCCCCAGCGCGAGATGGACGCCGTCGGGGCCGTTGATGCCGGTGAGCTGCCACGAGCCGACCGTGATCGCCCAGGCGGTGCGGGCGCCGATCTCGGCCAGGATCTCGTCGCGAGCTTCCTGGTCCTCACCCAGCAGATCGGCCATCCGCACGGTCGGGAGCGGGCGCACCGACCCGGCCGCGCCCTTGACCGGGCGGATCTTGAGCGTGCGCACCAGGCTAGGGACGAGGTGACCTCGCGGGAGGTCGAGGGGCTGCGTACGGGTGCCGTCGACGCCTAGCTGGAGATGGATGCCTGCGGGGTCGACGGCGGCACGATGCTCGAGGCGTCCGCCCGGACCGGCGAGCATCCAGACGACCTCCGCCGCCGCGCTCACGCCGGGCTCCAGGACGCGGCGGCCGCATCGATCTGGGCAGCCCAGGTCGCATAGTCGCTGGTCAGCAAGGTAGCGGTCAGGGTGTGACCGATTCCGTCGATCGCCACGAACCACTGCTCCATGGTCAGCGCGGACTCGCCCGGCCCGTCGTACATCGCCAGCCGCCGCCCCGCCTCCTGCCCCGCGATCGTGAGGCGCTCGAGGTCGATCGGCGTGTAGCCCGGCATCATCTCGGTGAACGCCATCTCGGAGCCGACCTGCCAGTCGCGGAACCCCAGGTCGCCGTTGGTCTGGGCGGTCACGGTGAGGTTGGAGCGGAAGGTGCCGCTCTCCGGCGCGAGCGCCAGGAGACGTACGCCCTCGGGTGGCTCGACGCTCTCCCAGCCGTCCGGGAGCGTCAGGGTCGTCTGCAGATCGGACACGGTCACTTCTTTCCCGCGGTGCGCTTCTTCTTCGGGCGCGACTCGCGATACCACTTCGGCTTGATGAACGACGGGGTGGGCACGATGACCAGCAGCGGGTAGACGAGGCAGGTGAGCAGGAAGAGCCCGCCGATGATCGTCCAGGCCGCGGTCTGCTCCGGCACCAGCCCGAACGCCGTCGAGCCGGTGATGGCCAGCGCGGAGATGCAGGGCAGGTGGATGAGCACGACGTCCTCGCCCACACCGCCCCGGTTCCACGCGGTCGCCCAGGAACGGGCACGAGCGGAGAGTCCGAGATGTTGCCAGATGCTGACCCCGGCGCCGATGACACCGGCGGCGAGGATGAGTACGGCCCAGATCATGGTGGTCCTAGTCCCAGAAGGTGATGGCGTCGCCGACCTCGGAGGCTACCTCGCCGGCGCCCTCCGCGAAGTCGCTGACCCCGTCGACCACGGCCTCACCGAGCTCGCCGGCCTCGTCGACCACGAAGTCGGCTGCCTTGCCGGCCAGCCCGGAGCCGATCGCACCACCGATCACGCCGCCGACGACACCACCGATGACGGTGCCCGGACCGGGGAAGATGCTCCCGATCGCGGCACCGGCCTGGGCTCCGGCCCAGGCTCCGCCCGCGGCGCCCGCGGTCGTGATCGCGGAGGTGCTCACCGTGCGGCTCACCCGCTCCGTCGTCGACAGCGACGGGTCGTCGGCGTCCTTCTGCCACTGCTCCCAGGCCGCGCTACCGGCCGTGACCACCCAGCCGGCCCTGGTCGCCCACTTGCCCGCGGTCAGCCACTTGCCGCGTACGGCTGCCTTGTTGGCCTTCGCGTGCCAGTTCTTGTCGTTGAGCACCTTGGCTGCCCGCTCGAGCTTGGTCAGGCTCGCCGGGCTGGCGAACCGGCCGTTCACCCGCGGCTGGAACGTGCCGTAACGGCTCTTCACCATCCAGTCGACGCCGGCGCCGGCGCCCAGGCCGGCCAGCCCCAGCGCGTACGCACCGATCTGCATGCCGTCGGAGAAGTCCTTCGGCAGCAGGCCCAGGTCCTCGAGGCGGTCCTCGATCCAGCCGTCGCCGGTCGACTTCGAGATCGCCTTGCCGAGGTCCTCGTGGGCGTTGTCCTCGTCCTTGCGAGCCGTCTCGACCCGGCTGACCAGGTCGTTCCACTTCTCGACCTTGGTGTTGTGGGCGTTGACGTCGCCCTCGGAGGCGTCCTCGCCCGGGTCGGTCGGCGGCGAGATCATGGTGCCGCTGACGGTGAGCCCCGCTCCGCTCGCCTCGGTGCGGATCGTCGACATCTTGGTCTCGACCGCCTTGAGGTCGCCGGAGAAGGTCGAGAGACCCTTGCCCATGGCCTCGATGCGCGACTCGAGCTGACGCAGGTCGCTCTTGCGCCGCTCCGCCTTCGACTCGAAGGTGGCGCCGGCCTGGCCCTTCCACGAGCCGGCGGTCTTGATCGCCTTGCCGAGGTCGTCGAGCGCGTCACCGACCGCGTCCTTGGCGGTCGTACACGCGTCCGCCGCGGTCTGCGCCGCGGATGCATCGCCGTAGACCTTGGTGTCCATCGCCTCAGGCATCAGTTGCCCCTCACCCTCTGCTCGTGGCGCCGGCCCGCGTCGCCGGTCGCGTGATCGGCCGTGGTCGCGTGGTCGAGAGCGTTCTGTACGCCGTCGCTGAGTTTCCCGAGACCTTCCGCCATCCCGCCGACGGCCGCCGCCAGCGATGCCAGCGCGGTCGCGACCTCGGAGGACGACTCGCCGACGTCAGGTGTCTTCTGCAACGGCTCAGCCTGCTTGAACAGGTCTCCGCCGGCGGTGTCGAGCGTGCTCTTGATGGACCTGAGATCGTCGGGATTGACGTGCATGTCGTCGTCACTCATGCCCTCGTCCTACCCGCTTTCGCCGATTTCAAACATGCCGAACGCAAAACGCCCTACGCGGCCGCCTCGGCCGGGCTCCGCACGTCCTGCTCCCCCTCGACGATCTTGCGGGAGAGCACGGCGAGCGCCTCGTCGAGCTTGGCGTCGTCCGGACCCCAGTCGGAAAGCTCTTCGGCGAGCCACTCCTTGAACGCCGCGACCAGCTTGCCGAGCTCCTCCCTGCCCGATTCCGTCAGGGCGTACGCCGACTCGTCGCCGTAGAGGTAGCCCTCCGCCGCGGCGGAGGCGAACGCCGGAGCCAAGACCTCGCCCGGCATCCCGAGGCGGTGGCCGATCGCGATCAGGGAGGTCTCGCCGCCGACCCATTCGCGGATCCCGATCTGCCGTACGCACCACGCGGTCGCGGCATCGAGGGCGACCGCCGACTCCCGGATCCTGGTGAAGGTCTCCGGCGGCTGCCTGCGGACCAGCTGGGCGACGGCGGCATCGAGACGCATCGCGCTGTCGGAGGAGTTGGGCATCGCGAAGCCGTCGCCCGGATCGGTCGCGGCCGCCCTCGAGGTGCCCCGCAGTGGCACTTCCTTGAGGAGGAGGGCGACCAGGAACGCCAGCCCGGCTACCGGGACCGCGGCGAGGAAGACGACCTGGAGCGTCTCCGCGTAGGCCCCGATGATCGGCGCGCTCTGGGCGTCGGGCAGCGCGTGGAGAAGGGCCGGTGTCGCGACCTCCTCCGCGGGGACTCCGGCCGAGGCGAGGGCGGTGGGGAGCCGGTCGGCGAGCTGGTTGGCGTAGACGGTGCCCATGATCGAGGCACCGAACGAGCTGCCCATCGTCCGGAAGAAGGTCACGCCCGAGGTCGCGACGCCGAGGTCCTCGTAGGCCGCGGTGTTCTGCACGATGATGGTCAGGATCTGCATGCTCAGGCCGACGCCCATGCCCATGATCAGCAGGTAGAGCGACATCATCAGGGTGCTGGTGTCGGCGTCCATGGTCGAGAGCAGATAGAGCCCCAGCGACATGATCAGCGCACCGGCGACCGGGAAGATCTTGTAGCGCCCTGTGCGGCCCACGATCGAGCCGGCCACCGTCGATGTCACCAGCAGGCCGACGACCATCGGCAGAGTGCGGATCCCGGACGACGTCGCCGAAACGCCGTGGACGTACTGCATGTAGGTCGGCAGGTAGGTCATCGCACCGAGCATCGCGAAGCCGACGATGAACGAGAGCACGACGCTGACCGTGAACACCCGGTCCCGGAACAGCCGCAGCGGCAGGATCGGAGAGACCGCTCGCGACTCGACCCAGACGAAGATCGCGAAGGCGACCGCCGAGCCGATGAACAGGCCGACGATGGTCGCCGACCCCCAGTCGTACTCGGTCCCACCCCAGCTGACGGCCAGCGTCAGCATCGAGGCACCGAGGCCGACGAAGAGAATGCCGAGGTAGTCGATCGAGGGGCGCTTGCCACGGGCGATCTGCGGCAGCGTCAGGCTCGCGATCGCGATCACGGCGATGCCGAGCGGCAGGTTGATGTAGAACGCCCAGCGCCAGGAGAGGTGGTCGGTGAAGAGGCCGCCGAGGAGCGGACCCAGGACGGTGGTGGCGCCGAAGACCGCCCCGAGAGCGCCCTGGTACTTCCCTCGGTCGCGCAGCGGGATGATGTCGCCGATCAGCGCCGTCGCGGTCACCATCAGGCCACCGGCGCCGATACCCTGCACGGCTCGCGCCCCGATCAGCCAGGCCATGTCGGTCGCGAACCCGCACGCGGCCGAGGCGAGGATGAAGAGCCCGGCCGAGACCTGCAGCATCAGCTTGCGGCCGAAGAGGTCACCGAACTTGCCGGCGAGCACGGTCGCCACCGTCTCGGCCAGGAGGTAGGACGACACCACCCACGACAGGTGGCCGGCACCTCCGACGTCGGCCACGATCGTCGGCAGCGCGGTCGATACGATCGTCTGGTCGAGCGCCGCGAGCAGCATGCCGAGGAGCACCGTGCCGAAGATGAGATTGATCCGGCGCCGGCTCAGCTGGGGCTCGGCGTCCGACGTCACCTGCGGTGCTGCCATTGCGACCCCCACGGTCTCGACTGGAATCAAACTAAGCCAAACTCCAGGTCAGGGCGAGCGGCATCGCGGAGTGTCAGGCGGCCCCCTGGTGATGGTCGGCCAGCTCGTGGATGAGACTCGCGGCCGGCTCGTGGACGAACTCGGCGAACCCGCCGAGCGCGGCAAGACCCTCCTTCGGGGTGCCCGCAGCGAGCGCCGCGATCGTCTCCGGACGCATCAACCACGCAGCCAGGCACGCGGGATAGTCGGCCGGATGGTCGAACAGCTCGTCGAGCTCACCCAGCCCGAGATCATCGGGATTCCTGAACGCGTGCAGACCCGCGTCCATGGCGAGGTTGACCAGTCCGTACGGAATGTCGGTGAGCAGGCCGTAGTCGCGCAGCCCGCGGTGGGTCCAGATCTCCCCCGGTTCACGATGCGGCCTCCCGGTCCTGTCGCGGAGCGAGTCGATCCACCGCTCCGGCTCATCGGCCACGGCGTACGCCACCTCCTCGGGCACCCGCAGCGGCGCCGTCTCGAACATCAGGCCCTCGTCGATCGGCACGAGTCGACCGATCACGCAATCCCCGTCGTCGACCAGCAGTCCGGCACCGATGTTGATCGTGGTCAACTGCTCTCCGGTCCTCGGATCCTCCCAGTGCAGGTCTCGCGGCTCGCGCCCCAGCAGCCGCACGCCGCGCATCGGCGCCCGCGCCCATTCCCAGATCCGGTCGGCACCGGCGATCAGGTCGCCGGACGCGTGGTGGCGCAGGAACGCCTCGAGGCCGCCGAGGTCGTAGAGGAAGGTCTGGCGATAGACCCAGTCGCGATCCAAGATCTGGATGCGGTCGTCCTCCCGGTCGCGACCGGGGTCAGGGCCACCACGGACGTCCAGCGCCACGTTGATCGCCTTCGACATCCGCCACCGGTTACGCGCGTGGGTCCCCTGCATCGCCTGCGCGAGGATCCATCGCGAATGCGCCCACCTCGGCACGAGCGCCTCGAGCAGCCGCAGCTGTTCCAGCCGCTCGAGGCGCGACGGATGCCAGAACTGCTCCTTGTCGAGCTGGGCGCTGGTCGTGTGGATGATCTCCAGGGCCGACTTCACATCCCCACGGGCCTCGGCGTCGTTCACCGCGAACATCGCCGGCCAGTAAGGGCTGTCGACGACCTTCTCCGCGAACGACCGCCGTCGCGGATCCCCCGGTCTCGTGCTCGGGCCGGGTCTCTTCTGGTGCTTCTTGCGTTTGGGCATGGCACCAGCAGACCCCCGATCCGTGCGCCTCGCCAGCGCCTATCACCGCCCTGTGGATAACCCCGTCTTGGAGCTCGCCTGTGGACAGTGATCGGCCCGTCTATCAGGCGAGCGCAAGAAAGAGCTTCTCCATCTTCTTGGTGTCGACACTGTCGCGACCACCCTCGGCGAGGCACTTCTCCAACCCGGTGGCGACCAGCGCGTAGCCGCCTCGGCTGACCGCCTTGTTCACCGCCGCGAGCTGGGTGAGCGCGTCCTCGCACTCCGAGCCCTCCTCGAGCATCCGGATCACCGAGGCGAGGTGTCCGTTGGCGCGCTTGAGTCGGGTGATGACGGCCTTGATCTCGTCAGGCTCGAGCTGCATCGCATCTTCTTTCCGGTGAGCGTCTCCAGCGTGCCGGGAGGCCGCTGGCATCAGGGATTCTATAACCCCCCAGGGGGTTATGCTACCGTCTCCGACGTAACCCCCCGGGGGGTTACGTTTCCGAGGAGATTCCGCCTCGACCACGCCGAAAGGAGCCACCATGACCACCACTACCGACCACAGCTCCGCCCACGGGAAGAGCGTCCTGCGAGACCTGGGGCCGCTCCACCAGGAGCTGCGCCGCGCCATCCCCGACGTCTACAAGGGCTGGGGCGGGCTCTCCCAGGCGGCCTTCGCCGACGGTGCGCTCGACCGCAAGACCAAGGAGCTGATCGCCTTCGCGATCGGCGTGGTCGAGGGCTGCGACGGCTGCATCGCCTCCCACGGCCAGGCCGCCGCTCGCGCCGGCGCGAGCCCTCAGGAAGCAGCCGAGGCCATCGGCGTCACCTTCCTCATGCACGGCGGTCCCGCCACCATCCACGGCGCCCGGGCCTTCGACGCGTTCTGCGAGTTCGTCGACGCCCTCGACGCCGGCGAATCTCCCGCCTGACACCGACCAGAACACAGAAGCAGGAACCGAACAATGTGTCGCCCCGTCCGCTGCAAGAAGTGCAAGAAGACCACCTGGGCCGGCTGCGGCCGCCACGTCGCCGCCGTGAAGGCATCCGTACCCACCGGCCAGTGGTGCTCAGGACACTCCGCCGACCCCAAGGACCCCAACGGCAACTGGCTGAGCCGCATCCTCGGCCACTGACTGTCGGCGGTCGCGCCTATCGTGCACAGCGACCACCTCGTCCGACGCAGTTCACGCCGACAGTGACCCAGGAGGGCTCGTGACCACGCTCGTCGATCGGGAACTCGCCGCGCGCGACCTGGAAGCGCGGCGAGCCTGGGTCGCGCGCGAGCTGGAGCTGCAGGACGGCGTGGCAAGCCGAGCACAGCTCACGTTCGGCGGCTACACGCCGAACGACATCCGTCGCGCGATCAGACGCCGCGAGATGCAGGCTGTCCATCGCGGCGTCTACGTCACCCACACCGGGCCCCTCACCTGGCGCCAACGCGCCTGGGCGGCCGTGCTCTACGCCGAGCCGGCGGCTCTGTGTGGCCCGTCCGCCCTGGAGCCGAAACGCACCGATGACGCCGATGGCCCGATCCACGTCGCCATCGACCACACCCGCCGCCTCGACGCGCCCCCAGGCGTCATGGTCCACCGCGTCGTCGGGCTAGCCCGCCAGATGTTCACCGGCCAGCGCCCACCCCGCCTCAAGCTCGAGGACAACACTCTCCTCCAGGCCCGGGACGCAACCTCCGAGATCGAGGTCATCGGCCTGCTCACCGACGTCATCGGCCGCCGTGGAGTGACGACCGATGCCGTACGCACCGCGCTGAAGCGCCACCCACGACTCCCCCGCCGCGCCTTCATCCGCGACCTCCTCACCGACGTGGACGCCGGCACCTGCTCGGTCCTCGAGCACACCTACCTCACCCGCGTCGAGCGTGCCCACGGCCTCCCGGCGGGAACTCGCCAGAGCCTGAGACTGACGCCGACGGGCAAGGAGTTCCGCGACGTCGAGTACGAGGCGTACGGCCTCGTCGTCGAGCTCGACGGCCGTCTCAACCACGAGTCCTGGAGAGCTCAGGCACGCGACGCCGACCGAGACCTCGATGACTTGGCTCTGGGCGGCAGATTGACTGCCCGCGTCCGCTGGCCCCAAGTGTTCGAGACTCAGTGCCGCACCGCCGCCAGAGTTTCTCAACTGCTCCGCCAACGAGGCTGGGAGGAAAGCCCGAAGGGGTGTGGAGACGAGTGCGACCTCATGACCTGGATGTGACGTGGGAGTCCCGATGTCACCCAGTGACACCGGAACTCCCACGTCCCACAGAACAAGTCCGGTCCCGCACCCTTCCTCGGGTGCGGGACCGGACTCATTCAGCCTTCAGGCTCAGCTGCAACCGGAGGTCGAGCCGCAGCCCTCGCAGACGTAGCAGGAGCCGGCGGGGCGCATCTTGGTGCCGCAGGTGAAGCAGAGCGGGCTGTCGATGGCCATGCCGCTGATCGACTCGAGCAGCTCGGTGGTGGTGTGGGCGGTGGCCTTGGGCGCCTCCTCGACGACCTCGGCCTCCTCCTCGATCTCGGCCTCGACCGGCTCGGCGACCGGAGCCGCCGCGGCCTTCGGGGCCGGAGCCGGCTTCTGGACGAGCTCGGCGGCGGTGGTGCCGTTGCCGAGCTGCTCGTAGGAGCCGGTCTCGAGGTAGCGCTGACGCTCGTCGGCGGAGTAGATGCCGAGAGCCGAGCGGTCCTCGAAGGACATGTAGTCCAGCGCCAGCCGGCGGAAGACGTAGTCCATGAGCGACTGCGCCATGCGTACGTCCGGGTCGTCGGTCAGACCGGCGGGCTCGAACTTCAGGTTGGTGAACTTGGAGACGTAGGTCTCCAGGGGCACGCCGTACTGAAGGCCGACGGAGACCGCGATGGAGAAGGCGTCCATGACACCGGCCAGGGTCGAGCCCTGCTTGCCGAGCTTGAGGAAGACCTCGCCGAGCTCGCCGTCGGCGTGGGCGCCGGAGGTCATGTAGCCCTCGGCGCCACCGACCGTGAAGGAGGTGGTGCGCGAGACGCGGGACTTCGGCAGGCGCTTGCGGGTCGGCGCGTAGACGATCTTCTCGATGATCTTCTCGACGACCTCGGGCGCGACCTCGGCCTCGGCAGCCGGAGCCGCAGCAGCGGTGGAGAGGCCCTGGTCCTTCTTGGCGCTCTCCGACTTGCCGTCGGCCAGCGGCTGGCCGACCTTGCAGTTGTCGCGGTAGATCGCGGTGGCCTTCAGGCCCAGCTTCCACGACTCCATGTAGACCTGCTCGATCTCCTCGACCGTCGCGGTCTCGGGCAGGTTGACGGTCTTGGAGATCGCACCGGAGAGGAACGGCTGGGTCGCCGCCATCATGCGTACGTGGCCCATCGGCTGCAGCGCGCGCTTGCCCATCGCGGTGTCGAAGACCTCGTAGTGCTCCTGGCGCAGGCCGGGGGCGTCGATGACGTGGCCGTGCTCGGCGATGTAGGCGACGATCGCCTCGATCTGCTCGGGCTGGTAGCCCATCTTCTTCAGCGCGCGCGGGATCACCTGGTTGACGATCTGCATCGAGCCGCCACCGACGAGCTTCTTGAACTTCACCAGCGAGAAGTCCGGCTCGATGCCGGTGGTGTCGCAGTCCATCATGAAGCCGATGGTGCCGGTCGGCGCGAGCAGCGAAGCCTGCGCGTTGCGGAAGCCGTTGACCTTGCCGATCTCGACGACGTCGTTCCACACCTTCGTCGCCGCGTCGATGATGTTGCGGTCGACCGGGTTGATCGAGCGGACCGCGTCGTTGGCGGCCTGGTGCTTGCGCATGACCCGCTGGTGGGCCTCGGCGTTGCGGGCGTAGCCGGCGTACGGACCGACGACACCGGCCAGCTCGGCCGAGCGCTTGTAGCCGGCACCGGTCATCAGCGAGGTGATGGCGGCGGCCATGGTGCGGCCACCCTCGGAGTCGTAGCCGAGACCCATCGCCATCAGCAGCGCGCCGAGGTTGGCGTAGCCGATGCCGAGCTGGCGGTAGTCGCGGGTGGTCTCGCCGATCGCCTCGGTCGGGAAGTCGGCGAAGCAGATGGAGATGTCCATCGCGGTGAAGACGACCTCGCAGGCCTGCTGGAAGCGCACGGCGTCGAAGGTGTCGTCGTCCTTGAGGAACTTCAGCAGGTTCAGCGACGCCAGGTTGCAGGAGGAGTTGTCCAGCGACATGTACTCCGAGCACGGGTTGGAGCCGGTGATCCGGCCCGTCTCCGGGTTGGTGTGCCAGTCGTTGATCGTGTCGTCGTACTGCAGACCCGGGTCGGCACACTCCCACGCGGCGATCGAGATCTTGCGGAACAGGTCGCGGGCGTCGATCTCCTCGATGACCTCACCGGTCGTACGCGCCCGGAGGCCGAACTTCTTGCCCTCCTCGACAGCGCGCATGAACTCGTCGGAGACCCGCACGGAGTTGTTGGCGTTCTGGTACTGGACCGACGAGATGTCCTTGCCGCCGAGGTCCATGTCGAAGCCGGCGTCGCGCAGCGCGCGGATCTTGTCCTCCTCGCGCGCCTTGGTCTCGACGAACTCCTCGATGTCGGGGTGGTCGACGTCGAGCACGACCATCTTCGCCGCGCGGCGGGTGGCGCCACCGGACTTGATGGTGCCCGCGGACGCGTCGGCACCGCGCATGAAGGAGACCGGGCCGGAGGCGGTGCCGCCGGAGGACTTCAGCAGCTCCTTGGAGGAACGGATGCGGGAGAGGTTGAGACCGGCACCGGAGCCGCCCTTGAAGATCAGGCCCTCCTCCTTGTACCAGTTCAGGATCGAGTCCATGGAGTCGTCGACCGAGAGGATGAAGCAGGCCGAGACCTGCTGGGGGGACTCGGTGCCGACGTTGAACCAGACCGGCGAGTTGAAGGCGAAGTGCTGGTTGACCAGCAGCCAGGTGAGCTCGCGACCGAAGAGGTCGGCGTCGGCCTCGGAGGCGAAGTAGTCGTTCTCCTTGCCGGAGGCGACGTAGGTGTTCACGACCCGGTCGATCAGCTGCTTCAGGCTCTGCTCACGCTTCTCGGTGCCGAGCGCGCCGCGGAAGTACTTGGTCGTCACGATCGTCGAGGCGTTGATCGACCAGAAGTCGGGGAACTCGACTCCGGTCTGCTCGAAGACGGTCTCGCCGGTCTTCCAGTTCTTCTGGACGACGTCGCGCCGCTCCCAGGTGATCTCGTCGTAAGGGTGAACGCCCTCGGTGCTGAAGATCCGCTCGATCTTCAGCCCGGCGCCTGCCTTCGTCGATGCCTGTGCCTCTGCTGCCGTGTCTGTCATTTCGTTCCCCCTGTTGTCATCGATCGCTGTGCCGTACTGCTGGTCGGTGCTGATGGTGGAGTCCTTGATCTGTTCTATCTGTTGTGCTGGATGGCCCGGGCAGGTCGCTTCCCCACGGCCTGCCCGGGCCCGTCTATGCCATCCCTATTTCATGGCCGTGGGACCTAGTCGGTGCCCACCGGGGCCTCGACCGGATGTTCTGCCTCGAAGTCCTGGACTTCCCGTTCCGTACGCAGCATCTGGATCTCACGCTCGAAGTCGTCCGCCGAGCCGAAGGCCCGGTAGACGCTCGCGAAGCGCAGGTAGGCCACCTCGTCGAGCTCGCGCAGCGGCGCGAGGATCGCCAGCCCCACCTCGTTGCTGGGAACCTCCGCCAGCCCCTGGCTGCGCAGCGCCTGCTCGACCTCCTGGCCGAGGCAGGCGAGCTGGTCCTCGGTGACCGGGCGGCCCTTGCACGCCTTGCGTACGCCGTGCACCGCCTTGTCGCGGCTGAACGGCTCGGCGGCGCCGGAGCGCTTGGCCACCATCAGCTGCATCTGCTCGACGGTCGTGAACCGCTTCCCACACTCCTGGCAGACCCGGCGGCGCCGGATCTGGCCACCGTCCTCGGCCACGCGGGAGTCGAGCACCTTGGTGTCGCTGTGTCGGCAGAACGGACAGTGCACGGTCGAGCCCCTCTCGTGAGACCTGTGGATCCAGGCCGTCTCAACGGCGGCCCGAGCCTGTGGAACCTGTGGATATGAGCGTGAGTCCCTGTGGAACAACACCCCTGTCGCTGTGAACCATCCACCCGTTCATGTGAACTAGATGTGGATAACTACAGCGGTGTAACTACTAGATGTAGTGGTAACCGTACGCCCGCCCCCACGACGATGCAAGCGAGGGTCGGGTTTACCCGCGTGTCCGGCGTGTCGCCGGTCAAACACCGAAAGATTCCGGTTCAGCGGCGCCGGACTGGCCCGGATGAGTAAGAATGGCCCCCGTGACAAACATCTCCGGAGGAAATCGCGTCGGGTCGCGGAGAGGCACGCGCCCCAGAAGCGGTCCCCGGCCACCGTTCATCTTGCCTGCGATCGCGACACTTGCCTTCCTCATCATCTGGGGAGTGCTCGTGTGGGTCGCCGTCGGTTTCGGGGCCGACGCACGAGGAGGCGATTCCGGCGCCTGGGCGAAGCTCGCCATCGCGGCGGTCGTTGCAGTCGCCTGTCTCTTCCTGACGTTCACCTTCGCCGGGAAGGCCTGGCGGGCCCTCACCGGCACCCCGACGACGCCACCCGCCGACGACTACACCGGTAGCCACTCCAACGCCTACGTCGAGGAGCAGGACTACTCGGACCCGGCCTACCCCGACCAGACCTACGCCGATCAGACCTATTCCGATCAGGCGTACCCGGAGCAGGACTACTACGGCACCGGCCCCTACGGCTACGACGACACCGGCTCCTACGGCCGGCACAGCTCCGACACCGGGAGCCAGCCGCCCTACGGTGACACCACGAACCGCTCGGCCTACACCGACACCGGCTCCCAGTCGCCCTACGGCTACCCCAACAGCGATCAGGGCTACGGCACCACCGGCAGTCGAGCCGCCTACGGCGCCTCGTCCTACCAACCGCCGACCAGCCCGCCGCCCGCCCAGCCGTCCTACTACTCCAGCCCGCCGACGCCGACCTCGACGCCGCAGAGCACCCCGAGGTACGCCCCGCAGGGATACAGCTCGGACAGCTACCCGGCCCAGCAGGCCGGCTCGGCGCAATATCAGTCCGGTGCCTATCCGGCCCCGGCCGGCTACGGCCAGACCGGCTCGCGGGCTCGACCGACCGAGGATCCCGCCGCGACCCAGGCGATGCCCACCCAGCGCCAGCCCCAGGACCCGCCGGTCCAGCCGGACGACGAGTGGCCGCCGCGGCACGGCACTCGCAACAAGCAGTGGCCGCCGGCCGAGCCGGACAGCCCCTACCGCGGGCGCCACTGACCCGGATACGCGAGAGTGCTGCAGACGCTTCCCATCCTCTGCAGCACTCTCACTCTTTCCCCGGTAGCCGGCTGCCAGGGGTCGAAGGAGCAGCCGGACATCTGTGGCGACGCCCTACGGCGCGGTCGGAATGATCAGGGTCTGGCCGGACACGAGCATCGAGGACTCGAGAGAGTTGAGTTCCTTGATCGTCTGCTCCATCTCCCGAATCGAAGCGTCGGTCCCGGCGACGGCCTTCGAGGAGACATCCCAGAGCGTGTCGCCATCGCCGACGACCATCGTGTGGGCGGCGGGGGCGGGGCCACGAAATCCGGCATCGGTGTCGCCACTGTTCTCCACCGCGAACGCCACCCGCGCGCCGATCAGCGCGATCCCGAAGAGCACGACGAGCGCGAATGCGAACACGACGACTCGTCCGCGACGGGTGAGCCGCACGGTCGAGCGGCGCACCTCCGGCACCGGACGCGGCGGCTCGGCTACGGGCAGCACATAGACGGTTGCACTCATCTCACGGCCTCCTGATCACAAGTCTCTCGATCACGTGTTCGATCGAGCACATGTTCGAAGGTAGATCACGTGTTCGAACAACGCAAGTAGCGACCCCAGGAATTTTCGAACGCCGACACGCGCTGCCTGCGACGTCGAACAAATGTTTGATGTCGTGGTGCCAGAGGGACTAATGTGATGACATGACCACGCAGAAGACAGGCACCGGATCAGGCGGTTCGAAGAAGAGCCGCGTCCGCGAGCTGCCCGACGGGCCGCCGGACGCGACCGGGCTCACGCCGCGTCAACAGCGCATCCTCGCTCACCTGCGCGACAGCATCGAGCAGCGCGGCTACCCGCCCAGCATGCGCGAGATCGGCGCCGCGGTCGGGCTGACCAGCACCAGCAGCGTCGCCCACCAGCTCCGTGCCCTGGAGCAGCGTGGTCTGATCCGCAAGGACCCGAAGCGACCGCGCGCTCTCGAGGTCTTCCTTCCGGAGGTGATGGCCCACCGCAAGGCCATGTCCGGCGAGCCCGAGGAGACCAGCACAGCCGAGGCGACGATCACCGCCGAGGCCGACATCAACCCCAACCCCGCCGCCGCCATGGTCCCCCTGGTCGGGCGGATCGCGGCCGGTGGTCCGATCCTGGCCGAGGAGACCTCGAGCCAGCAGAGCGTCGAGGACGTCTTCCCGCTGCCCAAGCAGCTGGTCGGCAACGGCGACCTCTTCCTGCTCTCGGTCACCGGTGACTCGATGGTCGACGCGGCCATCTGCGACGGTGACTTCGTGGTCGTGCGCCAGCAGCCGACCGCTGAGAACGGCGAGATCGTGGCCGCGCTGATCGACGGCGAGGCGACGGTCAAGACGCTCTCCCGCAAGGACGGCAAGGTCTGGCTGCTGCCGCACAACGCTGCGTACGAGCCGATCGACGGGACGCACGCGAGGATCCTCGGCAAGGTGACGGCGGTCCTGCGCAGCCTCTGAGCCCCGTGCCATACCTCCCGGAACCACTCCGGGAACTCTGCGTGAACTGCAGCCGCCGACCCATGACAGGGCCGGCGGCTGCGTCGTTCCCTACTGCGTGACCCAGACGCAGATCGACCGCCGCACCCTCATCGCCGCCGGGCTGGCGACCGCCGCCGGAGCCGTCGCGCTTCCCGATCCCGCCGAGGCCGCCAGCGGCTCGCTCAACCACTTCCAGCACGGCGTCGCCTCCGGCGACCCGCTCCCGGACCGCGTCGTCATCTGGACCCGGGTCACGCCGACGGCGGATGCGACTCCGGGGTCCGGGCAGGGCGAGGAGGTCCTGGTCCGCTGGGAGGTCTCCCCCACCGCGGACTTCGGCCGCGTCACCGCGAAGGGATCCCAGCAGACGGGTCCCGACCGCGACCACACCGTGAAGCTCGATGTCACCGGCCTGGCCCCGGAGAGCTGGTACTTCTACCGCTTCACCTACAACGGCCAGGCCAGCCGCGTCGGTCGCACCCGCACCGCTCCGGCCGCCGACGCGGCCCCCGAGAACGTACGTTTCGGGGTGGTCTCCTGCTCCAACCTGCAGGCCGGCTGGTTCGCCTCCTACCGCCACCTGGCCGCCCGTGACGACCTGCACGCGATCATCCACCTGGGCGACTACATCTACGAGTACGCGCCCGGCGAGTACGGCTACGGCATGGCGAACGAGGACGTCCGGCCGCACGAGCCCGCCAACGAGCTGCACACGCTGGCCGACTACCGGATCCGGCACGCGCAGTACAAGCGCGACGTCGACCTCTCCGCCGCCCACGCCCGGCTGCCCTGGATCGTCACCTGGGACGACCACGAGTCGGCCAACGACGCCTGGCTGCTGGGTGCCGAGAACAACGAGCCCGGCGAGTACGACTGGATCGACCGCAAGACCAACGCCAACCAGGCCTACGACGAGTGGATGCCGCTGCGCGTGAGCGGAACCGCCACGGTGGAGACCCGCGATCATCTCCACGACCGCATCTACCGGCGGCTGCGGTTCGGCACCCTGCTCGAGCTGAGCATGCTCGACCTGCGCTCCTACCGCTCCGAGCAGGTCGCCCGCACCGAGCTCGCCGAGGTCGACGACCCCGACCGCACCATCACCGGCGACGAGCAGCTGGCCTGGCTCAAGGACGGCCTGCTCACCGACGCCCGGTGGAAGATCGTCGGCAACCCGGTGATGATCGCGCCGGTCACCTTCGGCGCGCTCCCGAAGAGCCTGATCGCCCCGGTCAACGACGTCACCGGCCTGCTACCCGACAACGGCGTCGCCTACAACGTCGACCAGTGGGACGGCTACACCGCCGACCGCACCGAGCTGTTCGAGCACATCCGCGACAACGCGATCACCGACACCGTCTTCGTCACCGGCGACATCCACTCCGCGTGGGCCTGCGACCTGCCGTACGACTCCGCCGTCTACCCGCTCGGCAAGACCGCCGGCGTCGAGCTCGTGGCCACCTCGGTGACCTCGAACAACCTCAAGGACATCCTCGGCGCGCCGCGCCGCACGGTCAGCGTCACGGTCGAGAACATCATCAGGACCGCCAACCGCCACGTCCGCTACCTCAACTTCGACGACCACGGCTACTCCGTCCTCGACGTGACCCGCAACCGCGCCCAGATGGACTGGTACGTCATCGGCGAGCGCAAGGACGCCGACACCACGGCCACCTGGACCAGGTCGTACGCCACGGCAACCGGAAGCAACCGGCTCCATCACGTAACGCAGCCCGTCTAGGCCGTGTCCCCCGGACACAGCGGCGCTCTGCGCTTAGACTGCCCAGGTCTGCCTTCCCGAACGTCTGGTACCTCATGCGAAACATTGCCCGCCGGATCAACCGCAAACAGCGCTCCCTCGTCTTGATCGCAGGCATGGTCGCGGCGACGTTCTTCGCCACCATGCCCGCAACCGGGTCGACGCCGGCGTCCTCGGTGAGGACCGGCGGTGACACCAGCGCCGAGCAGCCGGTGACCGAGAAGGCGGCCCGGGAGGCGCTCGCCGCGGCCAAGAAGATCAAGCGCAACCAGTCGGTGCGCGGCGCCCGCCAGGTCGTGCCCGGGCGGCACGTCGCCGGCCGGCCCGACGCGACCATCGCGCTGGCCGACCTGTGGAAGGCCAAGGACGCCCTGGACGGCTCCAACAAGGCCGCAGCGCGTGAGCTGCTCGCCCGCCCGCGCACCGCGACCCAGACCTGCAGCGACGTGGTCTGCGTCCACTACTCGCCGGGCAAGGGCGGCGACCGCGCCTCGGCGGCGTACGCGACCCAGGTCCGTGACGTGGTCACCAAGGTCCACAACCTCTACGTGCAGGCCGGCTACCGCAAGCCCGCGCCCGACAAGGCGGTCACCCCCGGCAAGGTCGACATCTACCTGGAGAACCTCTACGACGAGGGCTACTACGGCTACTGCGCGCCCGAGACGAAGGTCTCCAAGACCGCCGCCACCGCCTACTGCGTCCTCGACAACGACTACGCCACCAGCGAGTACGGCTCGTACAACACGCCCACCGAGAACCTCCGGGTGACCGCGGCCCACGAGTACTTCCACGCCGTCCAGTTCGCCTACGACGCCGGCGAGGACCGCTGGATGATGGAGTCGACAGCGACCTGGGTCGAGGACGAGGTCTACGACAGCATCAACGACAACCGGCAGTACCTCGGCTACGGCCAGCTCGAGGACCAGCGCAAGCCGCTGGACAACTCCAGCGCCTCCAACCTCGGCATCTACGGCAACTGGATCTTCTTCCGCTACCTGTCCGAGCGCTTCGCGAAGGAGCGGGGGACCCTGCCGGAGGTGGTCCTCTCGATCTGGAACCGGGCGCCGTCGACCTATTCCACCACCGCCGTCCGCCAGGCGCTCGCCGCCCGCGGCACCACGCTGAAGCTGGAGTACACCCGCTTCGCCGCCGCCAACCTGGCGCCTTCGAAGAGCTACAGCGAGGGCGGCGCCTACTACCCGCCGGTCTACGACGGCCGCACCGCGCTGCCCGCCAAGCGACAGACCGTCGATGGCAAGTTCACCCTCAAGCACCTGACCTACGCCTCCCAGCGCCTCGTCCCGAAGAAGGTCGGGAAGGGCTGGAAGCTGCGGGTCAAGGTCGATGTGGCCCGGCCCAACGCCAACGGCGCCGTGGTCAGCGTGTTCCGCACCGACGGCACCCGCGGCGTCTACTACCTCAAGCCCAACAGCAAGGGCATCGCCACCAAGACCATCGAGGGCTTCTCCTCCAAGCGGATCCGCAAGGTCGAGGTCACCTTCGCCAACGCGAGCAGCAACTTCAAGTGCGGCCAGGGCACCGCGTTCTCCTGCCACGGCGTCGCGACGCCCGACAAGGCCACCCACCGCTGGTGGGCCAAGACCTACCGCTGAGCGCGAAACCACGCCGAGTCGGCTCGTCATGACGAGCCGACTCGGCGTGGTTCTCGGTCAGACAGAGGCTGACTCGGAGAGTCGCTTCAGAGCCTGACGCACGATGGCGGGGTCGGTCGTGGCCCACATCGGCGGCAGGCTGGCCTTGAGGAAGCCGCCGTAGCGGGCGGTGGCCAGGCGGGCGTCCAGCACGGCCACCACACCCCGGTCGGAGGTGGTGCGGATCAGCCGGCCGGCTCCCTGCGCGAGCAGCAGCGCGGCATGGGTGGCGGCGACCTGCATGAACCCGTTGCCGCCGGCCTTGTCGGCCGCCTGCTGCCGGGCCGACATCAGCGGGTCGTCGGGCCGCGGGAACGGGATCCGGTCGATGATCACGAGCTGACAGGTGTCGCCGGGGACGTCGAGGCCCTGCCACAGCGACAGCGTGCCGAAGAGCACCGTGTGCGGGTCGGCGACGAACTGCGCGGCGAGCTCGGGCAGCTGCGCGTCACCCTGGGCCAGGGTGGTCAGGTGAGGGAGCTTCTGGCGCACGACCTCCGCGGCCGCCTCGGCGGCGCGACGGGAGGAGAAGAGCCCGAGCGTACGCCCGTCGGCGGCGTCGACCAGGTCGACGATCTCGTCGAGAGTCTTGGCGCCCATGCCGTCGCGCCCGGGAGGCGGCAGGTGGCGGGCGACGTAGAGGATCCCCTGCTTGCCGTAGTCGAACGGGCTGCCGACATCGAGCCCGATCCACGGCAGCACGTCATCGGTACGCTGCGCCGCGGCGCCCACCTCGGTGCGCTCCTCCGCCTTGAGCCCGAGGGATCCGGCCACCGGGCCGAAGTCACCGCCGAGCTTGAGTGTTGCCGAGGCGAAGACGACGGTCTTCTCGGTGAGCAGCTTCTCGCGCATCTGCGCCCAGACCTGCAGCGGCGCGACGCACAGCCGCGGCGGGATCCGGTCGCTGCCCTCGTTGATCCAGATCACGTCGTGCTCGGATGCCGCGGCCATCCGCTCGGCGGTGGTGAAGACTTCTTGCAAACCACCCTTGGCCTGCTGGAAGCCGGGGTCGGCGCTGTCGGAGTCCTTGGGCTTCGGCAGCGCCGAGAGCGCGGACCTGGCCGCGTCGCGCACCAGCACGAGCGCGTCGGAGACGACCTCGGGCAGCGTGACCAGCCGCCCCGGCGAGGTCTCGTTGATCGCTGCTCGCAGCGCGTCGGAGGCATCGGCCAGGTCGTCGGCCTCGGAGCCCTCGATGTGCTTCTGGGCCCGACGGGCGGCCCGCTCCACCTCGGCCGCGGTCAGCTCGTCGGTCGCCGCCTGGGTCACCCGGGCGACGAGCTCGTGAGCCTCGTCGATCACCACGGCGTCGTACTCCGGGATCATCGGCACGCCCTCGATCGCGTCGATCGCGAGCAGGGAGTGGTTGGTGACGATCAGGTGGCTCTTCTGGGCCTTGTCCCGGGCGACCTCGACGAAGCACTCCTCACCGAAGGGGCACTTGGCGGCGCCGAGACAATCGCGGTGGTTGACGGAGACCTGGCGCCACTCGCGGTCGGTGTGGCGGGGCGCGGAGTCACGCTCGCCGCTGCCGCCCTTCTCCGCCTCCTTCTCGGCCCAGCTGCGCAGCTCGAGGACCTTCTCGGCCATCGGGCCCAGCGGCACGTCGACCAGCGTGCCCTGGTCGTCAGGGGCGCCCTCGCGCACCCGGTGGAGGCAGGCGTAGTTGGAGCGGCCCTTGAGGACGGCGTAGGAGGCGTCGACGCCGGGGCGCGAGCCGATCGCCTTGACCAGGCGCGGCAGGTCACGCTCGACGAGCTGGTGCTGCAGCGCCAGGGTCGCGGTGGCGATCACCACCCGGCTGTCGTGGAGCAGCGCCGGAACCAGGTAGGCCAGCGACTTCCCGGTGCCGGTGCCGGCCTCGACCAGCAGATGCTCCTCGTCGGCCAGGGCCTGCGCGACCGCGTCGGCCATCAGCACCTGACCCTCGCGGGTGGCCCCGCCGAGGGTCGCGACCGCGTCCGCCAGGGCTTCACGTACGGGCGTCTGGGAGGCGGTCTCGGTTACGGTCACTCGGGCAACCTTAGCCGTGGGCGGGGACAGTCTCCGATCGGCTCTCCGCGATCCGGCGGGCGACGATCTCCCCGAACTGCATGTGGCCGGCGACTGTGAGGTGGGTGTTGTCCTCGAGCATGGGCAGCTCGAGGTCGAAGACGTTGATGTACGTCACCCCGTACTCCGCCGAGACCCGGCGCATCATCTTGTTGACCGCCCTGATGGCCTTGGCGCGGGAGTTCACCTTGGGCGCGCTGAGCACGATGACCTCGTGGTCCTTCAGCTCGTCCAGGGTGGCCCGGAAACCCTTCTCGACGTCATCGAGATCGCTCTTGGAGTCGTTGATGCCGCCCTCGAGCACGACCAGGTCGGTGCCCTGCACCACCGCGTCCGGGACACGCTCGGGGAAGGAGATCGGACCGCACCGCTCCATCAGTTCGTGCGAGTAGCCGGTGCCGCCGAAGCCGGAGACGCGCACCTCACCATCGAGATAGCGCGGCCAGGACAGGCCCGGGTCGTCCAGCCCGAAGCCGGAGGCCCAGGAGTCGCCGATGACGACGACCCGCTCGCCGGCTCCGGTCACCACCGAGGCGCGAGTCACCGACTCGGCGGCCAGCCGGGTGCACAGATCCTGGGTCACCTCGGTCTCGTGGCTCGCCTCCTGCCCCGGAAGCGCTCCGTCTTCCTTGCTGGCACAGCCCGCGAGCATGGTCACGAGGACAGCACCGGCCAGCACGCTCACAACCGTGGCGCGCGCCGCTCGGCGTACCTCTGTCCGCATCCGTGACCTCTCCCTCGACCGATCGTCCCAAGTGTGAGGGACGAGCCTGGCAGAGCCAATGTCGAAACGCCGAAACAGGCGCCGGATCAGCGCCCGGGATCAGCGCCAGGGATCAGCGCAGCTCAGTTCGGGTACGCCGCCAGCTCGCCGGCCAGGTCCGCGTTGGCGCGGCCCTTGACGACGGTGCCTTCGGCGGTGTGCTCGAGGTGGTCGATCTCGCCGTGCTGGTGGATCCGGTTGACCAGGTCGCCCCGCTCGTAGGGAACCAGCGCGGAGAACTCCACGCCCGGCCGCGGCAGGTCGGTCTCGACGGCCTTGATGGCCGCGTCGATGCCCTCGCCGGTCTTGGCCGAGACCGCGACCGAATGAGGCTCGGCGCGCAGCAGCCTGGCGATCACCAGCGGGTCGGAGATGTCGGCCTTGTTGATCACGACCAGCTCCGGCACCTCGCTGGCGCCGATCTCGGCGAAGACCTCGCGCACCGCCGCCAGCTGACCCTCGGGGTCGGGGTGGGAACCGTCGACGACGTGCACGACCAGGTCGGCATCGGCGACCTCCTCCAGCGTCGAGCGGAAGGCCTCGACGAGCTGGTGGGGCAGGTGGCGCACGAAACCGACGGTGTCGGACATCGTGTAGACCCGGCCGTCCTCGGTGGTCGTCTTGCGGGTGGTCGGGTCCAGGGTCGCGAAGAGCGCGTCCTCGACGAGCACCCCGGCACCGGTGAGCCGGTTGAGCAGGGAGGACTTGCCGGCGTTGGTGTAGCCGGCGATCGCGACAGCCGGGATCTGGTGGCGCTTGCGATCGGCACGCTTGGTGTCGCGGGTGCCCTTCATCGCCTTCAGCTCACGGTTGAGCTTGGCGATCTTGGTGTTGATCCGGCGGCGGTCGGTCTCGATCTTGGTCTCACCGGGACCACGGCCACCGATACCGGCACCACCGGCGACGCGGCCACCGGCCTGGCGGGACAGGTTGCCACCCCAACCACGAAGCCGCTGCTTCATGTAGCTGAGCTGGGCGAGCTCCACCTGCGCCTGGCCCTCACGCGACTTGGCGTGCTGGGCGAAGATGTCGAGGATCAGCGCGGTCCGGTCGACGACCTTGACGCCGGTGCGGTCCTCGAGGTTCCTGAGCTGGCTCGGTGCGAGCTCACCGTCGGCGATCACGGTGTCGGCGCCGGTCGCGGCGACGATCTCCTTGAGCGCCTCGACCTTGCCGCGTCCGATGTACGTCGCCGGGTCCGGCGCCTGGCGCCGCTGGTAGATCGCCTCGAGCACCTCCGAGCCGGCCGTCTCGGCGAGCAGCGCCAGCTCGGCCAGGGAGTTCTCGGCGTCGGTCTGGGTGCCGCCGGCCCACACGCCCACGAGCACCACTCGCTCCAGGCGAAGCTGGCGGTATTCGACCTCGGTGATGTCCTCGAGCTCGGTCCGCAGGCTGGCGACGCGCTTGAGCGCGTGCCGCTCGGCGAGCTCCATCGCACCGACGGTCGGGTCGGTGTCCTCAGGATCCTCGTCGGCGTAGCCGGACTCGAAGCTGTCGTCGAGCGCGTCCCAGTCCTCGGTGGCCTCGAGCTCGTCAGCGAGAGAGAAGTCGTGTGCGTTGTTCGTCATATACCAACAAGAGTACGGCGCCGCACCACCCGGGGGACAATGCTTATCCGAGAGCGCCCCTCAGCGCTGCTCCATCGCCTCTCGCAGCACGGTTCCGACGTCTTCCGGACGCTCCGCGACGTACGCCGCCCCGCCCGTCGCGTCGGCGATCGCCTGCAGCGCACCGAGGTCGGCGTCGGCGGTGATCCCGATCCCCAGGACGCGGACCGGCCGCTGCGGGTCGGAGACTGCCTCCAGCTGGCGTACGAGCTCCGCCACGTCCATCGAGTCGGGATCGTCGTTGGTGCCGTCGGTGAGCAGGAGCACCTCGTTGGAGGCCAGCGGGTCGTAGGAGGCGACCGCGGCCTGGTAGGCCGCCAACGCGGTGTCGTGCAGGGAGGTGCCGCCACCGGTGCGTGCGGTGAGACCGGCGATCTCCTCGGTCAGCTGAGCGCGCTGGTTCTCCGAAGCCAGCCGACGGGTCGGGACGAGCACCTTGTGGTCGCCGCCCAGCGTCCCCTCGGTCTCCTCGGAGAAGGCCCAGAGCCCGATCGCGGCACTACCGGGAAGGGTCCTGACGGCCTCCGACGCCGCCTCCTGGGTGAGCTGGAGGCGGGTGGCGGCGCTCTCGGGAGCGGCCGGCCAGGCCATCGAGCCCGAGACGTCCATGACCGCGAGCGCCCGGGTGGGCCGAAGCCTGGCGCTCCACTCCGCGGCCGTCCTCGCCACGGTGGCGGAGTCGACCCGGGTGTACGCGCCCACGTTGGGCGCCGGCTTGCCGGCGCCGCTGGTGCGGAACCCGGCCTGGGTCAGCGCGGTGTCGGCGGCGCCGCTGTCGAGCACCCGGGCGAAGCTGGTGATCGAGGCGGCGATCGAGTTGCGGCGCGAGGAGTCCGCGGTGATCAGGACCGGGTAGTCGAGGACCACCGTGCCTTCCTTCGGCGCGCTGGCCTTCAGCATCGGCGCGTACGTCGACCACTGCTGCTCGCTGGTCGCGGTCACCCCGCTCATGACCGTCTGAAGCTCGGCCAGACGCCCCGGGTCGGTCGGTCCGGCGCCCTCCTCACCGGAGGCGATCCGCTCCGCGTACGGCTCCAGCCTGGCCTCGTTCTGGGGTTTCCCCTCGGCCGCTACGGCCGTGCCGAGCGCGCTCATCATCCGCTGGGGGTCGCCCACCAACAGGTCGTCCTCGGCAAAGGCCTCGGCGTAGGAGGTGCGGGTGAGCCCGTCGCCGGAGACGAGCACGACCGGCGAGGAGGCCATCGAGGCCCGCAGCGTCACCGGCTCGGCGGCCGGCTCGATCCGGTCCAGCCAGAGTGAGGAGTCGGGGATCCACACGTCGGGGAGGTCGCCGTCGAGCGCCATCGGCTTGAGCACCTGGTCGGTCTTGGTCGCCTCCACCTCGATCTGGCCGCAACCGGCAGCCTCGAGGATGTTGCCCACGACGGTCGCCGCCTCGGGAGCGACCGCGACCGTCATCTGCGGGCCGAGGCAGGTCCGGTCGTCGCCCGCGCTCGGCTCGCCGCCGGCGACCAGCGCGGTCGCGACCAGGCACACGGCCAGGACGCCGGCCGCGCCGGCGATCACACCGATCGTCTCGCGCGTCAGTCGTGGCTCACGCGGGGGCTCGCTCGCTCCCGCCGCCCCCGTGGGCTCGTCGGCCTCGATGATCGCGAGTGCCTTCGACGTACTGGTGTCCGCCTTATCGGACATGCGAACTCCCCTTGCTCCGACGTCCGCGGAGCGGTCTGAAACGGTCCGCGGCTGGCGCACACATTAGCGGTGCGCCAGCCGTCGGGGTACTACCAGCGTGCTGTTACTTCAGTTGCGTCCGGTCACTTCGGTGGCATCCGGATGCCACCGTCGACCCGGATCGTCTCGCCGTTCATGTAGTCGTTGGTCAGGCACTCCACGACCATGCTGGCCAGCTCCGCCGGCTCACCGAGCCGGTGCGGGAACAGCACGCTCTCGCCGAGCTTGGCCTTGAACGCCTCCGACTCCGGGCCCTCGCCGTAGATCGGGGTGTCGATCAGCCCCGGGGCGACGGTGTTGACGCGGATGCCGACCGCGGCGAGGTCGCGCGCGAGCGGGAGGGTGAGGCCGACGACGCCGCCCTTGGACGAGGAGTAGGACACCTGCCCGATCTGGCCGTCGAAGGCCGCCACGCTGGCCAGGTTGACGATCGCGCCACGCTGCCCGTTGGCGTCCGGCTCGTTGCGGCTGATGTAGGTCGCCGCCTGGCGGCACATGTCGAAGGTGCCGATCAGATTGATCGCGATGACCTTCTTGTACGCGTCCAGGTCGTGCGCCGACCCGATCTGGCCGTCGCGCCCGATCGTGCGCTGCGCCCACCCGATCCCGGCCGAGTTGACCACCGCCTTCAGCGGCGCGATCTCCACGGCCCTCTCCACGGCGTTGGTGATCTGGTCGGTGTCGGTCACATCGACGGGCACGAACAGCCCCTTGATCTCCTCCGCCAGGGCCTCGCCCTTGTCCTTCTGCATGTCCGCGACGATCACCGTCGCACCCTTGGCCGCCAGCGCCCGGGCCGTCGCCGCCCCGATCCCGCTGGCCGCACCGGTCACGATCGCTGTGCTATCAGTCAACTCCATGGGCAGCACCCTAGACGTGACCACCCTCACGAGGGTGAATACCTGTTAACCGTCTCGCGGTCAGAGCGATGTGGTGCCCTCGGCGATCAGGATCGCCGGTCCGGTGAGCAGGACGCGGTCGTCGGTCGCCCAGGTGACGTGGAGGGTGCCGCCAGGGACATCGACCCGGTACGTCACGTCAGCATCGCGCGCGATCGCGAGACCGTCGGCCTCGGCGGCCGCCACCATCACCGCACAGGCTCCGGTGCCGCAGGAGCGGGTCTCGCCCGCGCCGCGCTCGAAGACCCGCATCGCGACGTGGCGCTCGGCGACGCGCTCGAAGAACTCGACGTTGACCCCGTGCGGATAGACCGCCTCGTCGAAGACCGGGGAGTCGTAGAGGTCACCGACGGGGCCGTGGGGGTCGATCGAGTCGACCTCGGCAGCGGCGTGCGGGTTGCCCATGTCGACGTTGCAGGCCGACCAGAAGTGGTGCGCGACGGTGACCTGGGTCGACCCGAGCAGCTTCGGCGAGCCCAGGTCGGCGGTCCAGACGTCCCCGGAGGCGGTCAGGGTCTTGTCACCGGCGCGGGTGGCGAAGGTGACCTCGTCACCGGCGAGCCCCGCGGAGCGCAGATACTCCGCGAAGACCCGGGTGCCGTTGCCGCACATCTCGGCCAGGGTGCCGTCGGCGTTGCGGTAGTCCATGAACCACTCGGCATCGCTGACCGGACGGTCCGCACCGGTGTAGGCGGCGGTCCGGATCACCCGGAGGATCCCGTCGCCGCCGATGCCGGCCCGGCGGTCGCACAGCGCCCGCACCCGGTCGGCCATCTCCTCGTCGGAGAGGGCACCGTGCACCGACCCGTCGAGGTCGGGCAGCAGCACGAAGTCGTTCTCCGTACCGTGCCCCTTGAGGAACGTGTAGGACATCAGTAGAGGGTCTTCGAGTAGGTGTCGGTGCGGTAGTAGTCCTCCATCTCCGCCAGCGTACGCGGGTCGTTCTCGACCTGCTTCGCGATGACCGCACGCTTGGGGAGGTGGTCGGGGTCCCACGTCTCCGGGTCCCACAGACCCGAGCGCAGGAACGCCTTCGCGCAGTGGAAGAAGATGTCGTCGATGTCGACGACCAGGGCGAGGATCGGGCGCTTGGCCTTCACGGCCATCTCGTCGAAGAACGGCGCGTCCGAGACCAGCCGGGCACGCCCGTTTATCCGCAGCGTGTCACCACGGCCCGGGATCAGGAAGTTGAGCCCGACGTGCGGGTTGGAGAGTACGTTGCGGTAGCCGTCGACGCGCTTGTTGCCCGGCCGCTCCGCGATCGCGATCGTCGTGTCGTCGATGACGTGCACCAGCGACCCGGCCGGGTCCCCCTTGGGCGAGGCGTCGCAGCTGCCCTCCGCGTCCGAGGTCGCGAGCACGCAGAACGGCGTCGCGGCGAGCCACTCCCGGTCGATGTCGAGGAGCGCCGGGCGCCCCTTGGTCACCGCCCGCTCGTTCGGCACGCCGACCAGGTCGACGAGCTCCTCGATCGTGCTGATCTCAGTCCAGGTAGGGGTCACGGCCTCAGGGTACGAGGCGTGAGCGCGGGCGGCCGAATCATTTCGCCCCCGGGTCAGGCCGACGGCACCTCGCCCCGACGGGCCCGCAGCCACTCGATCGGGTCCCCCCGGTCGACCTCGACACCGGCCATCCGGAGCATCATCCGCACCAGGAGACGCCGATGGGCTGCGTACGTCAGGACGTGGGCGACCACCGACCCGATCTGGAAGCTCTCCGGCGGCTCGCACAGGGCGTCGATGAGCCGGTCCTCCCAGGCCCCGCGCCGCTCGATGTCGCGTACGACCGCGAGCCACCGCGCCGCCACGGCCTCGTGCCGCTCGACCAGTGCAGGGATCGGGTCGGCGCGACGCCGGACCGGCATCGAGAGGCCTTCGATGGAGGCGACCCAGCACTCCTTGGCCCACACCGTCGCCTCCAGGACCTGCGCGAGCGACTCCTCCGGACCGTCCCACTCGAGCACCTCGTGGCCGGCCAGCCGCACCTGCGTGAGCATTTCCACGGACAGGCCCCCGGCGAGATCGAGCAAGGCCCTGGTGTCGTCGATGTCGTGCCTGACGAGCTGCTCGGTCAGCGGCGAGAGCACTCGCTCCTGGGAGTCGACCCACAGCGACTCCGGCGGGTGGAAGTGGATCCCGTTCGGCGCCGGCAGCCAGTGGCTGGCCGCGGCGGTGCTCGGCGGGTGCCCGAACGCCTTCGCGTAGGCACGCGAGAACCCCTCCACGGACTCGTACCCCGCCGCCCAGGCGGCATCGGTCACCGTGCCACCGTGCTGCAGCTGCCACGCGGCCCGCTCCAGCATCACCCGCCGCCGCATCGCCACCGGCGGCTCGCCCGCACCCTGGGAGAGCATCCGGTTGAAGTGATAGGGCGAGGTGTAGGCGTCGCCGGCCATCTGCGCCAGCGTGCGCGGCTCCCCGTCGTCGGCGCCGTCGAGCACCGCGTCCAGCAGCTCCCGCAGCCGGTCACGCTCGTTCATGCCGTCGCCTCCGTTGGACAAGGGCACGGATACGGACACGACGGCCTGAAGCCGATTGTCGCTCGCTGACGCTCACTCATGCTCACACTGTCACCGCCCGCACGGCCGCGACGGCCTTCTCGAGACGGTACGGATCGTCGTAGGAGACCCACACGACCCGCGGATCCTTGCGGAACCAGGCGTCCTGCCGTCGCGCGAACTGCCGGGTCTTGATGGCCGTCCGCTCCATCGCCTCCGCCAGCGTCATCTCCCCCGCCAGGTGGGCGGCAACCTCCTGGTAGCCGATGGCCTTCGCCGCGGTCCGCGACCGCCCCAGACCTGCCTCGAGGAGCCGCGCCACCTCATCGACGAAGCCGGACTCGAACATCTCCGAGACGCGCTGCCGGATGCGTACGTCCAGTGCTTCGCGGGAGATGTCGACGCCGATCTGGATGGAGGCCGGGTCGTGGTAGACCTGCTCGGGCAGTCGTGCGCTGAACGGCTCGCCGGTCAGCTCGATGACCTCAAGAGCGCGTACGACGCGGCGACCGTTGTCGACCTCGATCCGCTCGGCGGCGACCGGGTCCAGGGCTCGCAGGCGGTCGTGAAGTGCCTTCTCACCTGCGATTTCGAGCTCCTTCTCGAGACGCTCGCGCACCTCGTTCGAGGTCCCGGGGAACTCGAAGCGGTCCAGGATCGCTCGCGTGTAGAGGGCGCTGCCGCCGACCAGCACCGGTGTCTTCCCGGCCTCCCGGAGCACCGCGATCTCCTCGCGCGCCAGCGCCTGGAAGCCGGCCACCGAGGCCGGTTCGGCGATGTCGAGGAGGTCGAGGAGGTGGTGCGGGATCCCGCGCCGCTCCGCGACCGGCAGCTTCGCCGTCCCGATGTCCATGCCGCGGTAGACCTGCATCGCGTCGGTGTTGATGATCTCGCCGCCGAGCGTCTCGGCGAGGTCGAGCGAGAGCGACGTCTTCCCGGCTGCGGTGGCTCCGACGACGGCCACGATCGGGGCGCCGGACAGGGCAAAAGATCCCAAGTTGCGTAGCCCATGTGACCCACCGGGGTCGCGTGTCCCCCTGTTGCTGTCGTACTCCATGCAGTTAGTCTGGCCGCAAGTTGGCTCATACGGGGAGCCACCGAACCAGAGGGGGGAAGCATGAGCTTCTTGGACAAGGCAAAGGACCTCATCGGGCAGGGCGTCGACAAGGTCGGCGCCGACAAGGTCGGCGATGGCCTGGACAAGGCCGGCGAGTTCGCCGACGAGAAGACCGGCGGCAAGTTCAGCGACCAGATCGACCAGGGCGTCGAGACTGCCAAGAACGAGGCAGAGAAGCTGGACGGCGGCAACTGAGCCAGCCACAGGCCTCGATGCGGGGAGCAACCCAGACCGGGTTGCTCCCCGCATCGCGTTTACGTTCCATTACACGCAGCTGACATTTTACGTACTGATTTTCGAAACACTGTTACAGACCTGTTGCGACATGTGCCGTCACATGGAACGGTCTAGACCGTCTCATTCACGTACCTCACCGAATGGGGCAGCCGGGGGGCGGACGTGCGCTGCACGTCCGATTCCGGTCCAATCACAACTACTCGGAAGTGTGGACCAATATGTCTGAGAACTACGGCAACAGCGACGAGCAGCAGAACTACGGCCAGGAGTCCAACGAGGGTTCCTCCTACGGCTCGGAGTCCTCCAACGAGGGTGGCTTCGGCGGCCAGGAGGGCGGCCAGAGCGAGGGCGGCTTCGGCGGCGGCGAGCAGCAGGCGGAGGGTTCGAGCTACGGCTCCGAGGGCGGCCAGAACGAGGGCGGCTCCTCCTACGGCGAGCAGTCCGACGAGGGCAGCTCCTACGGTGGCGGCGAGCAGTCCGAGGGCTCGAACGAGGGCTCCTCCTACGGCTCCGAGGGTGGCCAGAGCGAGGGCGGTTCCTCCTACGGCGAGCAGTCCGAGGGCTCGAGCGAGGGCGGCTTCGGCGGCGGCCAGGAGTCCGGCGAGGGCTCCTATGGTGGGGGCGAGCAGTCCGAGGGTTCCTCCTACGGCTCCGACGAAGGCTCGAACCAGGGCTCGAACGAGGGTGGCTTCGGCGGCGGCGAGCAGTCCGGCGAAGGCGGCTTCGGCGGCGAGCAGGGCCAGTCGCAGTACTGATTCAGCTCAGCTGATCACACAGATCGAGCGCCGGGTCCCGCGAGGGGCCCGGCGCTCGGTGCTCTCTGGATCAGATCAGATCAGATCAGGCCCGGTACGCCACCCATCCGTCGATCATGCGCTGCACCTGACCCGGCGTGAACTCGTCCATGCACGCGTCCTCGGTGTAGTCCATGAAGTTGTGGATCGGGTCCAGCCCCGGAGCGGCGCAGGTGTCGGATCCCTCCGGGCAGCCGAAGGCCGGCGCTGCCTCGGCCGGGGTGTCGTCGACCTGGTCGCCCTTGCCGCGACAGCCACCCTGGAAGGTGTGGTAGAGGTGCAGCCAGTGGCCGACCTCATGGGTGGCCGTGTCGCCCTCGTCGTACGGCGCCGCCGAACCGCCCGGCAGCGAGTCGCCGAGGATGACCACGCCGTCCTGTGACGAGATGTTCTTGCTCGGGAAGGTCGCCCAGCCGAGCAGGCCGTCGTCGATCTCGCCGATGTAGACGTTGAGCGCGTTGTCGCCGCCCTGCCGCAGGGAAGCCTTCATGTCCCGCTCGCCGGCCGAGCCGGAGATGATCGGGTACCAGGCCGGGTTGATCGTGGTCTCCTGGCCGGCGACCTCGAACGAGAACGGCGTGCCGGCGTACGCCGCGTTGAGCACGTCGATCTGGGCGTCGATGTTCGCCTGCGGGACGGCGCCGGTGGCGGCGTCCTCCTGGATGACGTGGATGTAGGTCGGGATGGTCGTCGGGGCGAGGTTGGCGCTGCCGCCCTTCTTCCCCTTCGCGGCCAGCGCGTCGCCGAGCGCCTTCTCCTTGGCGTCGGCCTGCTTCGCGGTCAGGTGGTTCGTGTCGCGGACCTGCTTGGCACCTTCTGCGACCCGGGCCGCTCCGACCTCGTGCGGGTCGAAGCAGGCACCGCCTCCTCCGGTCGCCTGCGTCGCGGTCGCGGGCGCCGCGGCTGCCAGTCCTGAGGCGACGAGCACTCCGAGTGCGCCCATCGCCGCTGCTCTGCCGGCCAGCTTGGGAATCGACATGGGGGTATCCCTTCCTGAGACAAGTTGCCTCAGGCTAGAGCAGGAATACCCACAGCGGGAGGGATGCTACGGAGAAGTTGCTGTCCGCGTAGCGATGGGCCGAACGATCAGCCACACGCCGGAGCGGCCGGCAGCGGAGCAGGAACGCCGACCGACGGCATGCCGAGCCCGACCGAGGCAGCCTCGGGCTCGGGTCGGCCCTGGCGAGCCTCCCACGCATCCCCGGAACGGGTGCGGCGTACCTCGAGCACGGGGTTGTCGGCGACCAGGTGGTGCGGGGCCGCGTAGGTGACCTCGACCTTCACCATGTCGCCGGGACGTACGCCCTCGGCCCCGGCGGCGTTGAAGTGCACGAGCCGGTTGTCGGGAGCGCGACCGGAGAGACGGTGGGTCTCGGCGTCCTTGCGGCCCTCGCCCTCGGCGACCATCAGCTCAAGCGTACGGCCGACGTTCTTCTTGTTCTCCTCGTGCGCGATCTCGTTGACGAGGTCGACGAGGCGGCCGTAGCGGTCCTTGACGACCTCGGGAGAGATCTGGTCGGGGAGGTCGGCAGCGGGGGTGCCGGGGCGCTTGGAGTACTGGAACGTGAAGGCCGAGGCAAAGCGCGACTCACGCACCACGTCGAGAGTGCCCTGGAAGTCCTCCTCGGTCTCCCCCGGGAAGCCGACGATGATGTCGGTGGTGATCGCCGCATCCGGGATCGCCGCGCGAACCCGCTCGATGATGCCGAGGAACTTGGTCGACCGGTAGGAGCGACGCATCGCCTTCAGCACCCGGTCGGAGCCGGACTGCAGCGGCATGTGCAGCGACGGCATCACGTTGGGCGTCTCGGCCATGGCCTCGATGACGTCGTCGGTGAACTCCGCGGGATGGGGCGAGGTGAACCGGACCCGCTCCAGGCCGTCGATCTCGCCACAGGCACGGAGCAGCTTCGAGAACGCCTGCCGGTCGCCGAACTCCACGCCGTAAGCGTTGACGTTCTGGCCCAGCAGGGTGACCTCGGTGACGCCCTCGGCGACCAGCGCCTCGATCTCGGCGAGGATCTCGCCCGGCCGCCGGTCCTTCTCCTTGCCCCTCAGCGAGGGGACGATGCAGAAGGTGCAGGTGTTGTTGCAGCCCACGCTCACCGAGACCCAGGCGGCGTAGGCCGACTCGCGCTTGGTCGGCAGCGTGGAGGGGAAGACCTCGAGGGACTCCAGGATCTCGACCTGGGCCTCCTCCTGCACCCGGGCCCGCTCGAGCAGCACGGGGAGCGAGCCGATGTTGTGCGTCCCGAAGACCACGTCGACGTACGGCGCCTTCTTCGTGATCGTCGCCCGGTCCTTCTGCGCGAGGCAGCCACCGACGGCGATCTGGAGGTCCGGGTTGGCCTCCTTGATCGGGGCCAGGTGGGAGAGGTTGCCGTAGAGCTTGTTGTCGGCGTTCTCCCGGACCGCGCAGGTGTTGAAGACGACCACGTCGGCCTGGGTGCCCTCGGTCGCCTTCAGATAGCCGGCATCCTCCAGCAGCCCCGAGAGGCGCTCGGAGTCGTGGACGTTCATCTGGCAGCCGTAGGTGCGGACTTCGTACGTACGGGCTGAGGCGGAGCTCGAGGCGGTGGACACGGTCATAGCGTCCTCAAGAGTACGGCGCGGGGGTCCGAGGGCAGGAAATCCCGACCGGTTGTCTGCTTGGTTATGCGCTTGTAACCGATACCGGGGACCAATTCATGGATGTGCAATGCAGGATGTGGTTAGGTCTGCGGCATGACCGTGCTTGACACCGAACCCGCCAGCGCACCCTCGGGCGACGCCCTGGTGGTTCTTGACCATGTCGACAAGCACTACGGCGACCTGCACGTGCTCCAGGACATCAACCTGGAGATCAAGCGTGGCGAGGTCGTCGTGGTGATCGGGCCCTCGGGTTCGGGGAAGTCGACCCTCTGCCGCACGATCAACCGGCTGGAGACGATCGACTCAGGGACGATCACGCTCGACGGCAAGGAGCTGCCCGCCGAGGGCAAGGGCCTGGCCAAGCTGCGCGCCGAGGTCGGGATGGTCTTCCAGAGCTTCAACCTCTTCGCCCACAAGACGATCCTGCAGAACGTCACGCTGGGCCCGATGAAGGTGCGCAAGCTGAAGAAGTCCGCGGCGGAGGCCGAGGCCAAGAAGCTGCTCGACCGCGTCGGTGTGGGCGCCCAGGCCGCGAAGTACCCCGCGCAGCTCTCCGGTGGTCAGCAGCAGCGCGTCGCGATCGCCCGCGCCCTGGCGATGAAGCCGCAGGTGATGCTCTTCGACGAGCCCACCTCCGCCCTCGACCCGGAGATGGTCAAGGAGGTGCTCGACGTCATGGTCAGCCTCGCCAAGGAGGGCATGACCATGATCGTGGTCACCCACGAGATGGGCTTCGCCCGCGTCGCCGCCGACCGTGTCGTCTTCATGGCCGACGGCCAGATCGTCGAGTCCAACACCCCCGCTGAGTTCTTCGACAACCCGCAGTCCGAGCGCGCCAAGGACTTCCTCGGCAAGATCCTCAAGCACTGAAACGTACGTCTCGGGTGAGCCCTCGGCTCTCGAACCCTGCAACGCACCAACACTCATATCCCAGAAGGTGGATTCGATGAAGTTCCAGAAGATCGCCGCGGTCGCGGGCGTCCTCGCGCTCGCCGGCTCGCTCGCTGCCTGTGGCGGCAGCGACGACTCCGGCTCCGACGCCGGCGGCGACAAGATCACCATCGGCATCAAGTTCGACCAGCCTGGTCTCGGCTTCAAGAAGGCCGACGGCACCTACTCCGGCTTCGACGTCGACATGGCCACGTACATCGCCGAGGGTCTCGGCTACGACGAGGACCAGATCGAGTGGAAGGAGGCGGTGTCCGCCAACCGCGAGACCTTCCTCAAGGACGGCACGGTCGACATGATCCTGGCAACCTATTCGATCACCGACGAGCGCAAGGCCGAGGTGGACTTCGCCGGTCCTTACTACGTCGCCGGCCAGGACCTCCTGATCCGTGCCGACGACACCTCCATCACCGGCCCGGATGACATGAAGGGCAAGAAGATCTGCTCCGTCACCGGCTCCACCTCCGCCCAGAAGGTCAAGGACGAGTACGGTGCGGTGCCGCAGGAGTTCGACTCCTACAGCAAGTGCATCACCGCCCTCCAGGGCGGCCAGATCGACGCTCTCACCACCGACGACATCATCCTCGCCGGCTACGCCAACGAGTTCCCCGGTGAGTTCAAGATCGTCGGTGCGCCATTCTCCGAGGAGAACTACGGCGTCGGCCTGCCCAAGGGCAGCGAGGACCGCGACAAGATCAACGACCTGATCGAGAAGTCCTTCGAGGACGGCGCCTGGGAGAAGGCGTTCAACGACAACCTCGGTGAGTCCGGCTACGAGCTCCCGGAGCCCCCGACCGTCGACCGCTACTGAGCGTTCAGCGAAAGCCGAGTCGGCGCAACCGGACCGCAGCGAAGCGAGGACCGGATTGCGCCGACTCGGCGTGCATGAACGCTGTGTGAATCAACCTGGAAGGACCTCATGGACCTCTTCTCCGAGTATGGGTCAGCCATCCTCGAAGCATTCGGGCTGACCCTGAGACTCGCAGTCTTCAGCGGCGTCTTTTCGCTCCTGCTCGGCGTCGTACTGGCCGTCTTCCGGGTCTCCCCAGTGCCAGTGCTGCGCTGGGTCGGCGCCGCAGTCGTCTACACGTTCCGCAACACGCCGCTGACTCTGGTGATGTTCTTTGCGCTCTTCGGACTCGTCTACCAGCTTCACATCTACGGTCCTCCCGAAGAGGTCACGCTCTCGCTGAGCGAGCAAAACTTTTGGATGGCAGTGCTAGCACTGTCGGTCTACACCTCCACGTTCGTCTGCGAGGTGTTGCGTTCCGGTATCAACACCGTGCAATTGGGCCAAGCCGAGGCCGCTCGGGCGATCGGGCTCACCTTCTCCCAGAACCTCCGGTTGATCGTCCTCCCGCAGGCGCTGCGGTCGGTGCTCAACCCGCTGGCGAGCGTCATGATCGCGATGATCAAGAACACCACGGTGGCAGTCACTATCGGCGTCGTTACCGCCACGGGCGTCAATGAGGCGTCCGGCCAGATGCGAACGATGATGGAGAACGAGGCCAACCAGATCGTATTGATCTTCATCATCTTCTCGATCGGCTTCATGATCATGACCCTGCCGGTCGGCTTCCTCGCCGGTTGGGCATCCAAGAAATTCGCGGTGATCCGATGAGTGCCTCTGTTCTTTACGATGCCCCTGGCCCGCGCGCCAAGGCGCTCAACTGGATCTACTCTGGCGTCGCACTGGTCGTGCTCGGCTACATCGCCTGGCTGATCTTCTCGAAGTTCAAGGAGACGGGCCAGTGGGAGGGCGAGAAGTGGACGCCGTTCCTCGACGCCGACGTGTGGAACAACCTGCTGATCCCTGGGCTCATCGGCACACTGAGCGCCTTCGTAGTCGGCTCGCTGCTCGCCCTGGTCTTCGGGTTCATCTTCGCCGTCGGGCGGCTCTCGGACCTGAAGATCATCAGCATTCCGTGTGGTGTCGTCGTCGAGTTCTTCCGCGCGATCCCGATGCTGCTGCTGATGTTCTTCATCTACTTCATGCAACCTTCGCTCGGCTTCACGCCGACCAGCATCTTCTGGGCTGTCGTGCTCGGTCTGATGCTCTACAACGGGTCGGTCATCGCCGAGATCATCCGCGCCGGTGTGCACGCGCTTCCGAAAGGTCAGAAGGAGGCTGGCGCCACCATCGGGCTGACGCAGGGCCAGGTCATGCGTACGATCCTGCTGCCCCAGGCCGTGCGATCGATGTTGCCGGCGATCATCGCCCAGCTGGTCGTGTTGCTGAAGGACACCGCGCTGGGCTATGTACTCGGCTACAGCGAGCTGCTCGCCCAGGTCAAGCAACTGGATGTCAACTTCCACAACCTCATCCCCGCTGCGATCGTGGTGGCAGTCATCTACATCATCCTGAACACGATCCTCGGCCTGGTGGCCACCTGGATCGAGGCACGTACGCGGCGGGTGGGACACACCGCTGGCCCCGTGGGCCACGCTGATGACGCGAACATCGACGTCAACGCGCCACATCTCCTCAACGAGGAACCGCCGACCAAGATCTGAACCCTCGGTACGCCGCAACGGCCCGATGCCTCTTTCGGGCAGCGGGCCTCCCCGCTTGCGGAGTGGGATCTTTCTGGAACCACATTCTCAGCGGGGAGGCCTGGACCGCATACATCGACACCGTCTTGACCTAATATGGCCGTGGCCCGAATGAACAAGCGGCCGGGATATGCACCTATCGGATTGAAGAGCATGGGCGCGGGTTGCTGGCCGGCTACGCCCGATTCCCAAAACGGGAGTCCTAGGTCGCCAAGTAAATGGAATCCGCGGCCGTGCATGAGCGACTCATTCGGCGCGCCGCCGCATCATATGCGCATGCCTTAAAGAACATCGCGCCGGGCTCGGCCAGATTTTTGGTGCACTTCACCCATCTGCCGGCTCCCAGCCTGTTTCTGCAAACGAACTTCGTGGTGCGCGATCCACCGGCGATCACAGACACCCTCGCGATGGCCGAGCGTCCGTCTGCTCTCATGTCTTTGACCCACACCACGTCACCGGCGCGTCGCCAGCAGGCGACTGCGCTGGATCCGCCGGCCTCGGCGTAGCTGTTGCACGTCATTCCCCGAGTTGAGGGCGCACCAGAAGCTGACGACGGTGTGATCCAACTGAAACCAGCGAAATTGGCGGGCACCCCCCACGCCGCGAACGCTGGCCCCTGCCCAAGACTAGGAGAAAGGGCGATCGCCAGGGAGAGGATGGCCAACGACAGCGAGCGAAGGAGTCCCGGATTCATTCTCTTTGCATATCAGCCAAATGGAACCTAAGAGGCGGAAACGCGTAAAGACCCTATCGCCACGCCAGCGACCCTGAGACCTGGGATTGGTTGGGCAAGAGCGCTGATGCACGGACCACAGAGTCGACGAACCATCCCGGAGACGCCACCACGTTGGCGCGCTCTTACTTCTTTGTCTTAGGAGTCACCCAGAGGTTTATGGTGCCCTCGATGGCCAGAGTGCCGTCCTCGCGGATGCCCTTGACGCGCACCGCGAGGTCGCCGTCGGCGTTGTCCCACTGCTCCTGGTCGGTCTCCGCGATGCAGGTGATGTCGGTGGAGGCCTTGGCCGTGTAGGAGACGGTCATCCCCTTGGGGATCCAGCGCTTGTCGCGCGGGATGGTGACCTCCGCAAGGGCACCCATCGCCATCTCGAGACCGTTGCACAGCGCGATGGCGTGAACGGTGCCGATGTGGTTGTGGTTGCCCTTGCGGTTGGGCACGATGACCTCTGCATAGTTGGGCCGCAGCTGGTTGACCAGCGGGTGGATGGACCCGAAGTAAGGCGCCTTCTTCGCGAAGGCGACCGAAAATGCTCTCTTGCCGACAACGGGGACACGGTTGAAGGACTTCCAGAGGTCGTAGAGCTGGCTCATGCTGGCCAGGTTACCCGAGGGTAACCTCCTCCCCTCTCCTGGCCCGAGATCAGGAGAGGGAGAGGAAGACCTTCTCGAGCTCCTCGATCTGCTCCGGGCGGTCTCCGTCGGCGTGCGCGCGGCGCAGCTCGTTGGAGAGCAGCGCGAAGGCCGCCTTGTCGAGGGCGCGGGTCACTGCCTTGAGCTGGCCGACCACATCGGCAAGCTCGCGGCCGTCTTCGATCATGCGAAGTACGCCGCCGAGCTGGCCCTGAGCCCGGCGGACTCGATTGACCACGCTCGTCGTCTCCGCGTCCCGAGGCTGGGGGACGGTCACGTCGTCAGTCAAAGTGTTGCCTTCCATCGTTTCTGGCATCATTCCTGGCTCGTTGTTGTATCCCCCGGGGGACAACGGTCCAGACCAGTGGGCGTTACGGTTCTTTTTGGTTTAATTCCGGTTTTCGCCTACACGGGGCCGAAGTTCGTGCTAGTCGTCCGTATGCCACACGATCTCGACGCGGTTGCCGAACGGATCGCGGACGTGGAAGCGCTGGAATCCGTCGGCGTTGTGTCGCTGGCTCCAGTCGACGTCGAACCCCAGGCTCGCCAACCTCGCGCCCACGGCCTCCAGATCCGCCTCGGTCTCGACCGCCAGAGCAGGATGGGCCTTGGCCTGCGGTCGGTGTGGATCCTCGACGCCGAGATGGATCTCCGCGCCGCCCGGCGAGCGGAACCAGGCGCCACCGCACTTGGCCAGCTCGGCCGGCTTCGGCACCTCGGACAGCCCGAGCCCGTCGGCATAGAACGTCCGGGCCTCGCCCTCGTGGCCGGCGGGCATGCCGACCTGCACGTGATGGATGCGCATCATGCCCCCAGCCTGCGGGCGACCACGAAGACGCGGCGGAACGGGAGGAGAACGAAACTGTTTCCTACCGAATCGTTTCGTACGGGATAAGCCCGTGCCAGACGGTTCTTGAGCTCCTCGGCGAACGGCTCGAAGAGACCGGCCTCCTCCAGCGCCGCAGCCGTCGGACGCAGGCTCGTTCCGGCGATCCAGGTGAAGACCGGGTCCTCGCCGGTCAGCACGTGGAGGTACGTCGTCTCCCAGGCATCGACCTCGAAGCCCGCTCCCACCAGGACGTCGTAGTAGTCGGCCGGGTCGTGCGACCCGGGCGCCTCTAGGTGACGGGTGTGATCGACGTACGGGTCCTCGGCGGCCAACTCCTCGCGCAGCCGGTGGCTGGGCTCGTCGAAGTTGCCCGGGACCTGGAAGGCGAACCAGCCGCCCTCCCCGACCGCGCCGGCGAGCGCAGGGAGCAGGTCCAGATGGCCGGGGACCCACTGCAGGGTGGCATTGGAGAGGAGTACGTCGACCGACCCCGGCGCCACCGAGGCGGCCCAGTCACGAAGATCCGCCACCGCGAAGTCGACACCCTCGACGGTCGCGCGCGCCTTGTCGATCATCGGTGCACTGGAGTCGAGGCCGACGACCCTGGCCTCCGGCCAGCGGCCCGCCGCGAGGGCAGTCAGGTTGCCAGGACCGCAGCCCAGGTCGACCACGGTCTTCGGACGATCGGCGCCGACCCGGCGAAGGAGATCGACGAACGGCCGACCTCGCTCGTCGGAGTAGGTCAGGTAGCGCTCGGGATCCCATGCGGTCATGGCGTACGTCCTTCCGATTTCTCTTGACGTCAAGATATTCAGATCGTCCCGCCGACTTGTCTCGATGTCAAGATTCTCGATGGGGCGAACTTGGGCTACGCTCTCGCCATGCGCGACGAAGTCGACGACCTGAGCGAGGCCTGGGCACACGAGCGGCCCGACCTAGATCTCGGTCCTGTCGAAATCTTCTCGCGTCTCTCCCGCCTCTCGCGTCACCTCGACCTCGCCCGACGCGACGCGTTCTCGGGCTCCGGGATCGAGTCGTGGGAGTTCGATGTGCTTGCCGCCCTGCGCCGAGCCGGCGACCCCTACGAGCTCTCCCCCGGCCGGCTGCTGCGCGAGACCCTGGTGACCAGCGGGACCATGACCAACCGCGTCGACCGTCTCGCCTCACGAGGACTGGTCGAGCGGCTGCCGGATCCGGCCGACCGCCGCGGTGTCCTCGTCCGACTCACCCCCGACGGCAAGGCGACCGTCGACAGCGCCTTCGAGGCGCTGCTCGCCGCCGAGCGGGAGTTCCTCGACAGCCTCTCCGACGACCAGCAGAGCCAGCTCACCGATCTGCTACGCCGGCTGCTGGTCCCCTTCTCATCCTGACCGAGCTCCCCGCCGAGTCGGCTCATCTTGACCACGATCCCCGCCGAGTCGGCGCGTTATGACGAGCCGACTCGGCGTCGGATCCGGTCAATTCGCGCCGACTCGGCGGGCTTGGCGGACCAGCTACTCCAGGACCTCGGCCGTCTCGAGCCACTCCAGCTCGAGGTCGTCCTTCTCCGCGGCGAGCTGATCCAGCTCCGCGCTGAGCTCGGCGAGCCGGGTGTAGTCGTTGACCGACTCCGCCATCGCGAGCTCGAGCTTCTGCTGCTGCTCGCCGATCCGCTCGAGCTGCTTGTCGATCCTGGCGATCACCTTCTTCGCCGCTCGCTCTTCGGCAGAGCCGGGCTTGGCCTTCGACGAGCCACCCGCTGCCGTCTCGGCCGACGCGCGTGACGCCTCGGCCTGCGGGGCTGACGGCTCGGCGGGGATCGGGAGGCGGCGCTCGAGATACTCGTCGACACCGCGCGGGAGCATGGAGATCTGGCCGTCGCCGAGAAGGGCCCAGACGGAGTCGGTGACGCGCTCGAGGAAGTAGCGGTCGTGGGAGACCACGATCAGGGTGCCGGGCCAGGCGTCGAGGAAGTCCTCGAGGACGTTGAGCGTCTCGATGTCGAGGTCGTTGGTCGGCTCGTCGAGCAGCAGGACGTTGGGCTCGGTGAGCAGCAGGCGCAGCAGCTGGAAACGGCGGCGCTCGCCGCCGGAGAGGTCGCCGATGCGCGTGACGAGCTTGTCGCCGGTGAACCCGAAACGCTCGAGCATCGAGGTCGCCGAGAGCTCTTGGCCGTCGGTCGTCTTGGTGACGCGCTTGATCGACTCGACGGTGGGGAGGACTCGCGCCTCCGGGTCGAGGTCGTCGAGCTGCTGGGTCAGGTGCTGGAGAGCGATGGTGCGGCCGTGGCGTACCTTCCCCACGGCAGGCGGGAGAGAACCGTCCAGGAGCGACAGCACCGAGGTCTTGCCGGCGCCGTTGACGCCGACGATGCCGATCCGGTCCCCCGGACCGATGCGCCAGGTGGCGTGCGACAGCAACTGCCGCTCACCGCGGAAGAGGTCGACGTCCTCGACGTCGATGACGTCCTTGCCGAGCCGCTGGGCGGCGAACTTCTGCAGCTCGAAGCGGTCGCGCGGCGGAGGTACATCCTCGATGAGCTGGTTGGCGGCGTCGATGCGGAACTTCGGCTTGGACGTACGCGCCGGGGCACCGCGGCGCAGCCAGGCCAGCTCCTTGCGGACCAGGTTCTGGCGGCGTACCTCGGTGGCGGCGGCCTGACGGGACCGTTCGGCCTTCGCGAGGACGAAGGCGGCATAGCCACCCTCGTAGGCGTCGACCTGACCGTCGTGGACCTCCCAGGTGAACTGGCAGACCGCGTCGAGGAACCAGCGGTCGTGGGTGACCACGACGAGCGCGGACGAGCGCGCGGCCAGGTGTGCGGCGAGCCAGGCCACGGCCTCGACGTCGAGGTGGTTGGTGGGCTCGTCGAGCACGATCAGGTCGTGCTCCCCGAGCAGCAGCTCGGCCAGGGCACAGCGCCGACGCTCACCACCGGACAGCCCCATCACCGCCCGGTCGAGATCGATCCCGGCCAGGAGCTGCTCCACGATCTCGCGCAGCGCCGGGACGCCCGCCCACTCGTGGTCGGAGCGCCCGCCGAGCACCGCCTCGCGGACGGTGTGGGAGTCGACGAGCTGGTCACCCTGGTGCAGGAACCCGACGAGCAGGCCACGCTGGCGCGAGACGCGCCCGGAGTCGGGCTCCTCGAGGCCGGTCATCACCTGCAGGAGCGTCGTCTTCCCGTCGCCGTTGCGGCCGACGATGCCGACCCGGTCGCCGGCACTGATGCCGAGGGAGACGTCGTCGAGGAGGGGCCGGATGCCGTACGCCTTGGAGACGTGCTCGAGGTTGAGGAGGTTCGCCATATCGTCTCCCATTGTCCCCGAGGGCGGTGAGGCGGCCAGCATCGCGGCGGCCATCCAGTGGCACACCGGGCGGACGAACAGCCCCTGACCTGCTTAGACTCGGTGCAATGGCCGAGCAGACACTCCGCGAGCACACCCACGGCTCGCGTCAGATGATCCTCGACGCAGCGCTCCGGCTGGCCGCCGAACGTGGCTATGTCGGCACGACGATGGCGCTGGTCCGTCGCGCGACCGGCCTCCCGCCGTCCTCCCTCTACTGGCACTTCTCCAGCAAGGACCAGCTTCTCGCCGAGGCGCTCGAGCACGGCTACACCCGCTGGTACCAGATCACCCCGCGATGGGAGCCGACACCTATCGGCGCCGACCTGCGCAAGGGACTGCTGGTCAACCTGCGGCATACGACATCGGACACGGACGGCGCGAAGGCCGACTGGTGGCGGATGGGCCTGATGCTGGCTCTCGAGTCCGGACCGACGGTCGGCGACGGTCCGCGCGAGCGCTTCCTCCAGATCCGCACCCAGACGCTGGCCGAGTTCTCGCGGTGGTGGTCCGACGCGGTCGACCTTCCGGCCCCGCACATCGAGACTCTCGCCCGGCTGACGCTCGCCGCCCACGACGGTCTCTTCGTCCACGCCCAGACCGACGAGTACGCCGACCTCGACCCGCTCCGGCAACGGCTCGCCGATGGCCTGGCCGAGGTCGCGGACGATCTCCGGAAGCAGGACCCGGCGGCCGTTCCCGAGGCCGTGGAGCTCCCACCGGTGACGTACGAGGGCAGGAGCAGCAGCCGCGAGAAGCTCATCGCTGCGGCGCTGGAGGTCGCCGCGGAGAGCGGCTACGAAGGCGCCTCGATCAGCCGGATCTGTGCCGCGGCGGAGCTGCCTGCTTCCTCGGTCTACTGGCACTTCGAGAACAAGGACGACCTGTTCTCGGCCGCGGTGGACGACTCCTACCGCGCGTGGATCGGCTCCCAGTCCTCGTGGCAGCCGCCGCGCGCGGACTGCGACTGCGCCGCCGAGCTCCCCCTGATGCTGAGGCCGCTGGTGGCCAGCCTGCACCGGCTGCCGCCGTTCCTGCGGATCGGCCTGATGCTGGTACTCCCGAAGCGGCCCGAGCCGCTTCCCGGTCGGGACCGGTTCCTTGCCGTACGCCGCCGGTCGCGAGACGAGTTCGCCGGCTGGTTCCGCGGAGCCCTCGGGGACGACGGGCCGGCGCACGCCGACGAGATGGCTGCGCTGCTGCTCGTCATCGCAGACGGACTTCTCTTTGCCGAGGCGCTCGACCGCGCCGACATGCCACCGGCCACGACCTCGGACCTGCTGGCGCGACTGGTGACGGCGACGCCGTTTCATACACAGATCAGTCACTGACCTACTACCGTAGGTCCACAGAGGGTTTACGACGCCAACGGTCGGAAACTCATCGATCTGTATGTCATGTCATCTATTTCCGCAGGTCAGGAATGAGATTTATCCAACATTTGCTCCACAACCTCCGGAACGATCGTTACAGTGACTGCTGTCACAGAGAGTTGGAGGCCCCAGATCCCCCCTTCGTGGTGCCTCCGTCTCATTAAGGAGATCCCCCCATGAGCGTCACTGCTATCCCCACCCTGGCTAGTCAGCACGACCATGAAGGTGCCCCGAGGACGACCTCTTCGGCGACCCCGTCTGCGACGAAGGCCCTCCAGATCCTGGAGGCATTTCTCGGAGCCGGTCCGAAGCTCGGTGTCAGCGAGATCGCTCGCACCGCGGGCCTTCCCAAGTCGACCGCCTTCCGTCTTCTGCGTCACCTCGAGCAGAGCGGGTACGTCGAGCGCACCGGCCGCCACTACGTGCTCGGTCGGCGGCTCTTCGAGCTCGGCAACGCGGTGCAGATCTGCCGCCCGCAGGGCATCCGGGAGACCGCGATGCCGCATCTGGCTGAGCTCTACGTGGCCACGGGCAAGACCGTTCACCTCGCCATCCTCGAAGGCACCGACATCGTCATCCTGGAGAAGATCACCGGACGCGGTGGCATCCAGCCGGACACGTACGTCGGCGGGCGAGCCCCCGCCGCCTGCTCCGCACTCGGCAAGGCGATCCTCTCGTTCAGCGACCGCAACCACATCGCGGCCGTGCTCGAGTCCGGCCTGGTCAGGCGCACCCGCCACTCGCACGGCGACCCGGCGAAGTTCCTCGCCGAGCTCCGCCGCGCCAACAGCGAGCGCATCGCCTTCGACCGCGAGGAGGCCCAGGTCGGCATCGTCTGCGCCGGGGTCCCGATCATGATCGAGGGCCGTGCGATCGCCGCCGTCTCCGTCTCCGGCAGCGCCGCCGGGTTCAACGCCGCCAGCATCACCCGCCACCTGCGCCGCGCCGCTGCCGCGATCTCCGACGAGGTCGTCTCCAGCGCCGCCTGACCCCTGCCGAGGCGTCACGTACGTCGGCCGAGGCGTCGGCTAGGTCGGCCGAGGCGTCACGCGCTGACGTCTCGGCCGACGTAACTGACGGCTCGGCCGACGTACCTGCCGTCTCGGCGGGGTGGGGTCAGTAGGTGACCAGGTGGGCGCCGGCGACGGGGCCGGGGGCGGTCCAGACGCGGTCGTACGCCTTGGCCTGCATCGCGCCGGCGACCTCGCGGGCGTGGGCGGCGTCGCGGCAGAGCATCAGTACCGTCGGGCCCGAGCCGGAGAGCTGGACGGCCAGGGCACCGGCCTCGGCGCCGTCGGCGAAGGTCTGGGCGAGGTCGGGGCGTAGCTCCAGCGCCGGGGCCTGCAGGTCGTTGGTGAGCGCCTCGGCGAGGAGCTCCGCGTCGCCCTTCTCCAGCGCCATGAGCAGGCTCTCGGGTACCTGCGGGTCGCCGACCCCGGTCCCGGAGAGCTCGTCGAAGGCGCGGTAGACCGACGGCGTCGACAGTCCGCGCTCGTTGCCGACCGCGACCCACCACCAGGCACCGTTGTCGGTGACCGGCTCGACGATCTCGCCACGGCCGCCGCCGACGGCGGTGGCGCCGATGAGCGCGAACGGCACGTCGGAGCCCAGCTGTCCGGCCAGAGCCAGCAGATCCTCGTCGGAGGTCTCCAGCGACCACAGGCGGTCGAGGGCGACCAGCGTCGCGGCCGCGTCGGCCGATCCGCCGGCGAGGCCGCCGGCGACCGGGATGCCCTTGTGGATCGCGACCTTCGCGGCCTTGTCGATGCCGTGGTGGGCGGCGAGCGCCTTGCCCGCCCGGACGACGATGTTGTCCTCGCCGGTCGGGACCTCGCTCAGCGCGATGTGGTCCTCCCCGGAGAGCGTGACCTGCCACTCGGCTGCCTCGCTCACGGTGACGTCGTCGTAGAGCCCGATCGCCTGGTAGACCGTCGCCAGCGGGTGGAACCCGTCCGCACGGACCGGCCCGACGCCGAGGTGGAGGTTGAACTTCGCGGCCGCGCGAACGGTGATGGTCATGAGGGAACCCTTTGAAGCGATTCGGTGATGCGTACGAAGTCCGCGATGGTCAGCGACTCGCCGCGCGCCAGCGGGTCGATCCCCGCCTCGACCAGCGCCTTCTCGGCTGCGTCGGCGGAGCCGGCCAGAGGCTTGAGTACGCCGCGCAGCGCCTTGCGCCGCTGCGCGAAGGCGGCGTCGATGACTGCGAAGACGTCTTCGCGGGAGACCGACGTCGACGGCGGCTCACGGTGTCGCCAGTAGACGAGGCCGGAGTCGACGTTGGGTGCCGGCCAGAAGACGTTGCGGCCGATGGCGCCGGCGCGGCGTACCTCGGCGTACCAGGCGGCCTTGACCGACGGGACGCCGTAGACCTTGGAGCCGGGCTTGGCGGCCAGCCGGTCGGCGACCTCGGCCTGCACCATCACCAGCCCGTGGCGCAGCGAGGGCAGCAGCGACATCAGGTGCAGGAGGACCGGGACCGACACGTTGTAGGGCAGGTTGGCGACCAGGGCCGTGGGCGGCGGTCCGGGGACCGACTCGACCCGGAGGGCGTCCGCGCGGAGCAGGCTGAACGCGTCGGCCTGGTCGGGGGCGTACTCCTGGATGGTTCTCGGCAGCCGCTGCGCCAGGACCTCGTCGATCTCGATCGCGGTCACCTTCGCGCCGGTCTCGAGGATGGCGAGGGTGAGCGATCCGAGGCCGGGGCCGACCTCGACGACGACGTCGTCGGCGCCGACGCCGGACTCGCGCACGATCCGGCGCACGGTGTTGGCGTCGATCACGAAGTTCTGACCGCGCTGCTTGGTCGGGCGAAGGTCCAGCTCGGCTGCCAGCGCCCGGACCTCCGCAGGCCCCAACAGGCGCGTCGGAGTGCGGTCGGTCATGTCACACAGCGTAGGCCCCGCAACGCCGAGTCGGCGCATCTGTCCCAACGAGGTGGGACAGATGCGCCGACTCGAGCCCGATCTACGGGGCAGATGCGCCGGGTCGTGACTACTGGGGCAGACCGAGGCTCTGCGAGCAGGCCGGCCAGGAGCCGTAGCCACCGTTGGCGTCGCGGACCTTGGTCGCGATCGCGATCTGGGTCTCGCGGCTGTTCTCGCTCGGGAGCCCGGAACCGCCGTAGGCCTGCCAGGTCTGCACGTTGAACTGCAGTCCGCCGTAGTAGCCGTTGCCGGTGTTGATCGCCCAGTTGCCGCCGGACTCGCACTGCGCGAGCTGGTCCCAGACGGTGCTGCCGCCGGCGAAGTTGGCCGCAGGGGCCTCCTCCTTGGTGCCGATCTTGACCACGCGGGTCTCGGCCTCCTCGATCACGTTCTGCTCGAGGACCTTCCTGGAGACGGCCTCACCGTTCTTGTAGACGATGCGGTAGGTCACCGAACGGACTCCGTCGGAGCCCTCCTCGACAACCTTGGTGTCGCCCTTGTCCATCGAGGAGTCCTCGATCTCCTTGACCGGCGCCTCGACGGTCTCACGAGCGACCTTCCGGTTCTTGGCGGCGAAGTCGGTGAAGACGATCTTCTGACCGGTCTTCAGGGCCTTGTCGGAGGCCGGGGAGACCTTGTCCCGGCGCTCGAGGTCGACACCGAGGTCCTTCAGGGCGTCGCCCACGGTCAGCGCGGTCACGCTGACCTTCTTGGTCTTCTTCCCCGCCAGCGCGACCTTGACGGTCTTCGGCGTGATGACGTCGAGCGACATCCCGTCGCGGCCGATGTAGGCACCGCGGCTGGTCGAGAGCTCCGCCCGGTCGTAGTCACGGCCGAGCTCGGCGAGAGCGCCGCCGACGGTGGTCGCGGTGACCCAGTGGTCCTGGGCCTTGCCGTCGACCTCGAGGCTCAGCTGACGGGCGTAGCGGACGCTGATCGCGCTGCCGTCCTCGACCTTGGTGTCGACCGACGGTGCGACCGCGTCGCGGTCGCCGACCTCGATGCCCTCGGCCTCGAGAACCTCCCCGACGGTGTCGGCGTGGACGCTGACGTCCTTGGCCTTGCCGTCGACCGAGACGATGACATCGGTCTGGGAGGTCTTGACCCCGTATGCCGCGCCGCCCGTGGCGACCACGGCGGCGGCGAGTCCGCCGACCAGAATGGCCTTACGGCGGGGAGTAGATGCGATGTTGCGAACCCATGAGGTGGTGCTGCTGACGGGCACAATGCTCCGATGTTCGTGCTCTCCGGGCACGGGCGAACGGTGTTGCGAGATCTGTCGATCCACGCGCTGAGGCCCACCCCCAACACCGTCCGGATCTATCCCGATCCCGGCTATCTCGCCGGACAGCGGAACAAATACGGTCGGTTAAATGCAAGTCTCCTGCCCGATCCGCAGGCAATTACAAGCATGCAATCTCGGCATCAAATGGGGGTCAGAGAGGGCTGTCAATACCTGTCGCAGCGAATGACAGGTGTGCGATTCAACACGTCGAAATCGCTGGTCAAGCGGGTTGATTAGGCAACATGTCGTAATCCCGCCACGAAATATCGTGCTCGCTGGCCAATAGGCGACAAATCCTTTACAGGTAACTCCGTTGCTTGGTGTTGTACTCCGAAGCCATCTGTGTCGTGATGGCCCGTCGTGCCGGTCAGTTCTCGGGGAAGGCAGATGTGCGCGATGTCACCAGACTCCGGAGGAACGATGAACAGACGCGTTACCAGCGCGCTAGCCGCACTTGCGGTCGCAGGCGTGACGCCAGTGATCCTCACTCACTCGTCGGCGAGCGCCGTCGAGACCGAGGGGATCCCTGCTGCGGCGGCCGTCAAGCAGAAGGTCGACAACAAGCCCGACGCGCTCAACACCAAGCGCACCGAGCTCAAGACCAACGCCGCCACCGCGGTTGCCACGGGCGAGAAGCAGACGGTCACGAAGAACGGCAGCGAGGTCGTCAAGATGGGCTCGGGCAAGAACGCCCGCTGGGTGGAGCACGAGCCCACCGAGAAGTCCCAGCTGCTGAGCTTCCTGGTCGAGTTCGGCGAGGGCGGCAACCCGGCCTTCCCCGACAACACCTCGGGCCCGCGCCACAACGAGATCGCGCCGCCCGCGGAGGACGACAACTCCACCTACTGGGAGGAGGACTTCTCCCGCGAGCACTACATGGACATGTTCTTCAACCAGAACAAGGGTGAGGAGTCGTTCCACAACGTCTACAAGGAGATGTCGAGCGGCCGCTTCGACCTCCAGGGCGACGTCAGCGACTGGGTCACGCTCCCGCACGCGGAGTCGTACTACCAGAACGACAAGGGCGACGAGACCGCCGCCGCGATGAAGAACTACGTCCAGGACAGCGCCAACGCCTGGTACGACGCGCAGAAGGCGGCCGGCAAGACCGACGCCCAGATCACCGCCTACCTCCAGGACTACGACATCTGGGACCGCTACGACCTCGATGGCGACGGCAACTTCAACGAGGCCGACGGCTACATCGACCACTTCCAGGCGATCCACTCCGGTGAGGGCGAGGAGGCCGGCGCCGACCCGTGGGCCATTTGGTCGCACCGGTGGGCCGCGAACGCCTCCGGCTCCGACGGCCCGGCCGACTTCCCGAAGGCCGGTGGCGTCAAGATCGGCAACACCGACATCTGGATCCGCGACTACACCACGGAGCCCGAGAACGGCGGCCTGGGCGTCTTCGCGCACGAGTTCGGCCACGACCTCGGCCTGCCGGACTTCTACGACACCGCCGGCGGCGAGAACGGCACCGGTTTCTGGACCCTGATGAGCTCGGGTTCCTGGCTCGGCCACGGTGACGGCACCATCGGCACCACCCCGAACCACATGGGCGCCCCCGAGAAGCTCTTCCTCGGCTGGCTCAACTACGACACGGTCGAGGCCGGTACGTCCAAGAAGCTGACCCTGGGCCCGAGCTTCCACGACACCGGGGCGAAGACCCCGCAGGCTCTGGTGGTCAACCTGCCCGACGGCGAGACGACCCACGACGTCGGCTCCGGCTCGTCCGGCAAGACGTTCCTCTACTCCGGCAAGGGCGACGACCGCACCGCCACCGCGGTCAGCCCGGAGATCGCCGTCCCCGCGGGCGGCACGCTCTCGGCCAAGGTGAAGTACGACCTCGAGGCGGAGTACGACTTCACCTTCCTGGAGGCCTCCACCGACGGCGGCACCACCTGGTCGACCCCGCTGGAGACCAACCTGTCCTCGGCCGAGTACAACAACGGCATCCACGGCACCTCCGACAGCACCTGTGACGGCAACTGCGCCGACCACGACCCGCAGGAGTACGTGGACCTGACCGCTGACCTGGGTGCGTACGCCGGCCAGAACGTGAAGCTCCGCTTCCGCACCGCGAACGACGGCGGCGTCGCCTACTACGGCTTCGCCATCGACGACCTCTCGGTCGGCTCGGCCTACACGACGGACTTCTCGTCCTTCGACGGCTGGACCAACAAGGAGTACATGGGCATCACGGACGGCACCTACACCTCGACGTACCCGCGCTTCTACATCGCCGAGAACCGGCAGTACAAGGGCTACGACAAGACGCTGGCCGAGGGTCCGTACAACTTCGGCTACGGGGTCACCGCGCCGGACAAGGTCGACCACTACGCCTACCAGGACGGCCTGCTGGTCTGGTACCAGAACGGCGCCTACGGCGACAACAACACCTCCGAGCACCCCGGTGGTGGCCAGGCGCTGGTCGTCGACTCCACCGTGGGCGTCCAGAAGTGGTCGAACGGCACCCTGGCCCGCAACCGGATGCAGGGCTACGACTCGACCTTCGATGTCGACCGCACCGACCGGCTCCACCTGGAGAACGAGATCGCCGGCGCTCCGAACAACGTCCTCGACGTGCCGCGGCGCAAGAGCGTGCCGACCTTCTACGACAGCTCGGAGACGGCCTACTGGGACGCGTCCAACCCGGCGCACTCCACCAAGACCGCCGGCAGCGGCGTCAAGATCAAGGTGCTCTCCTCGGACGAGCGCAAGGGCATCATGAAGATCAGCGTCTCCTGACCTGATCCGATCAGCCCCGCTGGGCGAGCCTGCGAGCGCTAGCGAGCGGTGTCGAGACCAACACAGTGATGGATGGCAACTGGGGCGGATGCCACATACATCACTTCGACTCGTCCTCGCCGACACCACGCCGATACCCTGGGGGTGTGAGTGAGTCTGA
>NZ_JBEYUV010000016.1:0-115101 GCF_040643685.1 Nocardioides sp. NPDC047086 | reverse complement strand
GGACTGTGGCGTGCGCGAGAAGGTCGACTTCGTGCCTCTCGCCTCGGACTCCGTCATGACGAGCCGACTCGGCAGGGATTCCTGTCAGGATGAGCCGACTCGGCAGGACTTGCTACAGGTATAGACCCGTGGACTCGTCCGCGATCCGCTCCGCGGCAACCGCGTGCACGTCGCGCTCGCGCATCAGGATGTAGACCTCTCCGGCGACCTCGACCTCCGGCTTGTCGTCGGCGTCGAAGAGCACCCGGTCGCCGATCTCGACGGCCCGCGCGTGCGGGCCGACCGCGACCACCCGGGACCAGGTGAGCCGCCGGGCCGCACCCATGGCGGCCGTCGCCGGGATGACGATGCCGCCCGAGGAACGACGCTCACCGGCGTCGGACCCGACCTCGACCAGCACCCGGTCGTGGAGCATCTTGATGGGGGTCTTGTCGGTCACGTCCGTCGTTGCCTTGCCGGTGGGGAGTGGTCAGTTGACCTTGGTGATCTTACGCAGCGTGGCCATGAGCACGACGGCGCCCACCACCCCGCCCACGGTCTTCGCGATGTTGCCCATCTTCGGCTCGCCGGAGACCGGGTCAACGTAGACGGCCTTGAAGGCCGCCACCTGGCGCTGCACGATCGTCTTCGGCCGGCCCCGATAGATCAGCTCGTCGATGGTGCCTGCGAGCCGTTCGCGGATCTCTTCGATCTCGGACTCGAGCGAGGAAGTCTGGTCCTTGGACATGCGCAGACCTTAGCAACCGGCGTACGTCCACGGCGTGCTCCACCGCTGCGGTTCGCTCGATCTCTTGGGTAGGTTGGCTCCATGACGCGTCTCGAGCCGGGCGATGTGGCCCCCGACTTCACTCTTCCCGACGACACCGGCACGGAGGTCTCGCTCAGCAGCCTCCGCGGCCGCAAGGTGATCGTCTACTTCTACCCCGCCGCGATGACCCCCGGCTGCACCAAGCAGGCCTGCGACTTCACCGACTCGATCGACTCGCTGAAGGCCGCCGGCTACGAGGTCATCGGCATCTCCAAGGACAAGCCCGCCAAGCTCGCGAAGTTTCGCGAGCGTGACGGGCTCACCATCACCCTGGCCTCCGACGAGGACCTCTCGGTGCACAAGGCGTACGACGCCTATGGCGAGAAGAAGCTCTACGGCAAGGTCGTCGAAGGTGTCATCCGCTCGACCTTCGTGGTCGACGAGGAGGGCAAGATCGAGGTCGCGCAGTACAACGTCAAGGCGACCGGTCACGTCGCCAAGCTCCGCCGCGACCTCGGCCTCGCCTCGTAATCCTGCTGCCGGGTCCTACTGCTGGTCGTCGGGCTTCTTGAAGTCCGGCGGAGGAGGTACGTCCCCCGGGATCTCCTTGGGCGGCTCGACGACCACGGGGCCGGCGCTCCACCTGGCACCGGTCTCCTTCAGCCACTCGCCCGCGTGGGCGGCGACGTCCGTCGCGGCCTCGCCGACCTGGAGCAGGCCCGACAGGGCCTGGTTGCGTGGCGTGTCCGCGTCGGGTGCCGACGCCACCGCGGCCCGCTTGGCCTCGATCTGAGCCTTGAACTCGACGGCCTTCTCGATGGTCTTCTCGCCGCCGGTGACAAGGTGAGGTGCTGACTTCACCTTCGCGTCCTCAACAGCAGGCTTGGCGCCTTCGACGCCCTTCTGGACGCCATCGCGCCAGCTGGACGCGTTCTCCTTGAACGACATGACTTCATCCCTCTCCTGGATGGGGTGCTGTTCTTCCATCCTTGAGGGTCAGGGATCTGTTGTCCATCAGGATCGACCCTGGGACGCCCCGGGTCGGACCCGGAATCTGTGTGCCGAAGGCGGGACTTGAACCCGCACGCCCTGGAGCACAGGAACCTAAATCCTGCGTGTCTGCCAATTCCACCACTTCGGCCGAGCGACGATCAGTCTAGGGACTGATCGTCGCTCGTGGTTAGCCGCCGGTCAGGCGAGGTTGTACTTGTCGCCCTCGGCCTTCTCCGGGAGGGCCCAGAAGACGATCAGCACGATCCAGCCGATGCACGGCAGGAGCCAGAGCAGCTGCCACCAGCCGGAGCGGCCGGTGTCGTGCAGGCGGCGGGCGCCGACGGCGAGGGACGGGACCAGGATGGCGAGCGCGAAGATTCCGCCGATGATGGAACCGGCGGTCGAGTCGGCGCCCAGGAGCAGGTTGATCGCCATGTTGACGACCACCGAGAACAGCCACGGCCACCAGAACTCGGAGCGGCTGGCGCGGCCCTCGAAGGAGGCGTACTTCTTGAAGAAGCGCACGATGGCGTCGCGGGGCGACGCGCCGCGGAGCGGCTGGCTCAGCGGAACTTCCCCCACGGGGCCAGCGCCGTACGGCTGCTGCGGGGGCGGGGGCGGCGGGTAATCCGTCACTTCGGATTTCTCCTCATAGAGATGGGTTGGATGTGCGAAACCTAGTCGGGACGGACTCCGGGGTAAAGGACCTTTACCTCTAGGGTTGAGCCATGACCACGCTGGTCCTCGCTTCCAAGTCCCCCGCCCGGCTCCAGACGCTGCGCAGCGCAGGTGTCGAGCCTGTGGTGATCGTCTCCGGTGTCGACGAGAGCAGGCTCGACGGGCTGCCGCCGACCGAGCTGGCGCTCGGGCTCGCCGAGCTCAAGCGGGACGCCGTCGCCGGCCGTCCGGAGGTGCCCGAAGGGGCGCTTGTGCTGGGGTGCGACAGCGTCCTGGAGCTCGATGGGAAGCCGCTGGGGAAGCCGCACGATCCCGAGGAGGCGGCCCAGCGCTGGCGGGAGATGCGGGGGCGCAGCGGCGTACTCGTCTCCGGGCACGCGCTGGTCGACACCGCGACGGGTCGGCGGGTGTCGCAGACCGCTGCCACGACGGTGCACTTCGCCGACGTGAGCGACGAGGAGATCGCTGCGTACGTCGCGACCGGTGAGCCGCTGCACGTCGCGGGCGCGTTCACGATCGACGGGCTCGGCGGAGCGTTCGTGACCGGGATCGAGGGCGACCACCACAACGTGGTCGGGTTGAGCCTGCCGCTGCTACGCGATCTGCTCAGCCGGCTCGGTCATGCGTGGCCTGCTCTGTGGAACCGCTGACCGGCTCGCGGCGCTCCGGGCCCATCAGGATCGTCTTGTCGTCGGTGAAGCCGAGCGCTTCCGCTTCCTCCTCGACGCTGCCGTAGACCTGCGTGTAGCGGATGGGCCGGCCGAAGACGAACTTCCGGAAGAGGAAGAACCGGGCGATCTGGCCCAGCAGCACGCCGATCACGTTGGCCGAGAGGTTGTCGGCGATCGCGCTGTCCCAACCGATCACGGTGCGGGTGACGTACAGGCACGCGATCGGCAGCAGCATCGTGACCGCGTTGATCACGACGTAGGCCGTGAACCCGCCGTCGGGGTGGTCGGAGACCCGGTGACGGAACGTCCACCGGCGGCTCAGGTCGTAGCTGATCAGCATGCCGACCGTGTTGGCGATGACGTAGGCCGGGATCGGCTGACCGTTCATCGGACCGGCGCCCAGGAAGAAGCCGTGGACCAGGCCGTTGAACAGCACGAAGGCGACTGCGGTCGCGATTCCGCCGACCATCATGAAGCGGACCACCTCTCCGAAGAGGCGGGTGCGACGCAGCCGTCCCAGCAGCTGTCCCCCGAACACCATGTGGCCACAGTAAAGGGTCAATGGTGAGATGGCTCTTGATTACTTCGCGGGTTTCGTTCAGCGTGCCGTAAGATTCGCGCCTGCTCGACGGGCTCTACTCCACAGGAAGACCGAGACCTCTGGCGATCAGCATGCGCTGCACCTCGGAGGTGCCTTCGCCGATCTCCAGGATCTTCGCGTCGCGGTAGAAGCGAGCCACCGGATACTCCTCCATGAACCCGTAGCCGCCGAAGACCTGGGTGGCGATGCGGGTCGCGGTGACGGCCGACTCGGTGGCGTACAGCTTGGCGGCGGCGGCCGCCTGCTTGAACTCCTTCATCGTCACGGCACCCGAGTCCAGCCCGGACTTCATCGCCGCCGCCTCGTACGTCAGCAGGCGCGAGGCCCGCAGCATGACCTCGAGATCGGCGATCTGGAAGGCCACGCCCTGCTTGCGGCCGATCGGGCCACCGAAGGTCTGCCGCTCCCCCGCGTACTCGAGCGCCATGTCGAGGCAGGCCTGGATGCAGCCGACCGCGAGCGCAGCGATCGCGACGCGGCCGTCGTCGAGGGTGGCGAGGAACTGGGCGTAGCCGCGGCCCCGCTCGCCGAGGAGGTGGTCGGCCGGCACCCGGGCGCCGTCGAAGGAGAGCGGGTGGGTGTCGGAGGCGTGCCAGCCGAGCTTGTCGTAGGCCTTCTCGGCGGTGAACCCCGGCGTGCCCGAAGGGATCATGATGGTGCTGATCTCGGGCTTGCCGCTCTCGCGGGTGCCGGTGCGCGCGGTGACGGTGACGACCGAGGTGATCGAGGAACCGGAGTTGGTGATGAACTGCTTGGCACCGTCGACGACCCACTCGTCGCCGTCGAGGACGGCCTTGGTGGCGGTCGCGCCGGCGTCGGAGCCGGCACCCGGCTCGGTCAGCCCGAACCCGGCCAGCTTCTTGCCCGCGACGAGGTCGGGGAGCCAGCGCTCCTTCTGCTCGTCGGTGCCGTAGGTGAGGATCGGGTTGATGCCCAGCCCGACGGCGGCCTCGAGCGTGATCCCGATCGACTGGTCGACGCGGCCGAGCTCCTCGATCGCGACGCAGAGCGCGACGAGGTCACCCTCACCCCCGCCGTACGCCTCGGGGGCGGTCAGGCCGAAGAGGCCCAGCTCACCCATCTTGTGCACCACATCGACAGGGAAGTGGTGGTCGCGGTCCCACTGCGAGGCATGGGGCGCGATCTCCTTCTGGGCGAAGTCACGGACGACAGCACGCAGCTCTTCGTGCTCGGGCTGGAGAAAAGCAGTCACGCACCCCAGGTTAGCGCTTATTAACCTGGGGTGCGAGACCCGCGTCACATCTCTACCGGAATGTTCCCGTCGAGACCGTCCCGGCGATGCGCCGCTGGAAGATCAGGTAGACGACCAGCACCGGAAGCACGGTCAGCACCACACCGGCGAAGAGCGCGCCGAAGTCGACGTTGTAACCCGCCTGGGACGAGAACGACGCCATCCCCTGGGTGAGCACGTAGTTGTTCCGGTCGGTGTTGAGCGCCACCGGGAGCAGGAACTGGTTCCACAGCCCGAGGAAGTTGAAGATCGCCACGCCGGCCATCCCGGGTGCGGCCATCGGCAGCATGATCTGGAAGAACGTGCGCCACTCGCCCGCGCCATCCATCATCGCGGCCTCGTAGACGTCGTCGGGCAGCGTCTTGAAGAAGGCGTAGAGGAAGAAGACGGTGAACGGCAGCGCGTAGGCCACGTACGTCAGGATCAGCCCGGGCAGCGTGTTGAGCAGCCCGATGCCCTGGAGCACGAAGAACAGCGGCACGATGACCAGGAAGATCGGGAAGGTCAGCCCGGCGAGCATCGAGTAGTAGATGACCCTGCGTCCGAAGAACTCGAACCGCGCCAGCACGTAGGCGCACATCGCCCCCAGCAGCATCACCAGCACCAGCGCGGTGCCGACGACGATGACGGTGTTGAAGAAGTACGTCCCGATGCCGGCCTTGGTCCAGGCGCTGACGTAGTTGTCGAAGCTCCACTCCGCGGGCAGGGAGAACGGCGAGGACAGGATCTCCTTCGACGTCTTGAACGAGGAGAGCACCACCCAGCAGAAGGGCACGATGACGATCACCGACCAGATGATCAGCATCGTGTGCGAGGTGCCGGCGACCAGTGCGTCGCCGGGCGTACGTCGCCGGCCGTCGGAGCGGGCAGCGACCGGCTTGTCCAGAGTGACGGCGCTCATCGGCGTACGTCTCCCTTCTTGTCCCGTCCCCCAGCGAAGTGGAAGACGACGAAGACCAGGGCGGCGAAGAGCAGCGTGACCAGGGCGAGCACGACGCCCATGGAGGTGGCGTAGCCGAACTGGCTCTTCTTGAAGGCGGTGTTCATCAGGTGCTGGCTCATCGTCAGTGTGCTGTTGGCAGGGCCACCGCCCGGGGCGAGCGCCGCCATGAAGACGTAGGCATCGAGGGTGAGGATCCCCAGATAGATGTACGCCGTCTGCACGTTGTCACGGATCGAGGGGAGCGTGATCGAGATCGCGGTGCGGAAGCGGCCGGCGCCGTCGATGCGGGCGGCCTCGTAGATCTCCGCGGGGACGCCCTTGATGGCGGCCACGAAGAGCACCGTGTAGAAGCCGATGCTCGCCCAGATGATCACGAACATCGAGGCCGGCATCGCCGCACGCACCTCCCCGAGCCAGGCGTAGTCCTTGAACCCGTCGAGGCCGATGCCGGTGAGCAGGCCGTTGAGCAGGCCGGCGGCCGGGTCGTAGACCTGCGCCCAGAGCAGACCGATGACGACGGCCGGGACGGCGTAGGGGAAGAAGGAGACGACCCGGTAGAAGCCGGAGCCGTTCAGACCGCGGACCTGACCGGTGCTGGGACCGGCGGTGGTCACGACCACCGCGATCGCCAGGGCCGCGACAAGGGTCACCAGCGGCACCACGATCGTGAGCAGCACGTTGTTGCGCAGCGCCTTGAGGAAGGTCTCGTCGTCGAGGAGCTTGGCGTAGTTGTCCAGGCCGACGAAGTTCATGACCGGAGAGAAGCCGGTCCAGTCGGTCAGCGAGTAGAAGAGGGCCTGCCCGATCGGGACCACGACGAAGATGACGAAGACCGCGACCGGGAGGCCGAGGAAGACCGTCATGAACAGTGCCCGGTCGAGGGTGAGCTTGCGGCGGCGCCGGCCGGGGGCGGCCCCCCAAGGGTTCTCCTCGGAGGGGCCGCCGGCCGTCTGGGCCATCGTGGTGGATGGGTCCGGCATGGTGTCAGGAAACCTTGAGCTTCTCGATCGACGAGTCGTCGGCGACCTTGTCGAAGATGCCCTGGACAGCCGTGGTCAGGCCCTTGACGTCGAGGTCACCGGAGAGGAACGAGTTCCACACGACCAGCTCGTCGGCGTTGGTGCCGTAGTAGTCGTAGAACTGGAAGTTGAAGGTGTTCTCACCGGCGGCGTCGAGCATCGCGCTCTGCGACTTCAGCGCCGCGGAGCCGAACCCGTCGGCAGGGATGGTGTCCTTGACGATGGTCGGCGCAAGCTTCGTCTTGGCGAAGTTGGTCGCGGCCTCCTTGGACAGCATGGCGCGGAGGATCTCCTTGCCGCCGGCCGGGTTCTTCGCCTTGCTCGGAACGATGAACGCCTCACCGGCCGCGGCACGAACGGCCTCGTACGGCAGCGACGGGCTGTCGCTGAGGACGAACTCCGGGATGCCGGTCATCTCGAAGCCCTCCTTGGTCGCGTCCTTCATCTCGTTCTCGATCCAGCCACCGCTCGGGTAGAGGAGCGCCTGCTGGTCGTTGGACCACTTGGCCTGCGCAGCGGTGAACTGGGTGCCGGCACCGCCGGGCACGAACATGTCCTGCTTCACCATCTCGCCGAGCTTCTCCAGGATCCCCTGGATGACCGGGTGGGACCAGGCGCCCTTCTCGAGGTTCTCCAGCGCGAGGCGCACCTCGTCGCCGCCCTCCTTGGCCGCCGAGTCGATCACCAGGGTGCGGTAGTAGGTCGCCGCCTCCTTGCCCCAGACCCAGAGGTACTTCTTCTTGGCCTTGGCCTTGGCGCCGAGGTCGAGCGCCTCGTCCCAGGTCTTCGGCGCGGTCCAGCCGTTCTCCTGGAAGAGCGAGGCGGAGTACCACACGCCGTAGAGGGTCATGACGTAGTTGATCGCCACGAACCGGTCGCTGTAGGTGCCGGGGTTCTTCACGTTCGGGTAGAGGGTGTCCTCGATCTTGACGCCCTCGTAGCTGTCGGCCTCGAAGACGTCGTCCAGCTCCTCGAGCTGGGCGGCGATCGAGCTGAAGCCGATCAGGTCCGCACCCGAGTTGTCGATCAGGTCCGGGGGCGTGCCGCCGACGAAGCGCGGCTGCAGCTCCGTGGCGATCTTGGTCGTGGCGCTGACCTTGATGTCGGCGTCCGCGAACTCCTTGCCGACGACGCCCGCGGCGAACTCGACGTAGTCGTAGCCGTAGCCACCGTCGAAGATCACCGCGTCGACGGTGCCGTCCTTGGGCATACCGAACGGGTTGGACGCCGACTTGGTGCCACCGCCGGAGTTGTCGGTGTCGCTACCGGGCGCGCCACACGCGGCGAGCGCTCCGGAGAACGACACGAGCGCCGCGCCGGCGAGGGTGCCGCGCAGAAGGGTCCGGCGGTCGAGCCGGTGAAGCTGCTGGGACATCGTGCTGCCTTCTTTCGGGTGGGTTCCTCGTTACTTCTTCTTACGGGTGTTCAGGCCATGCTTCCGATGCGCTCGCCGTAGCGAGCCTTCAACGCATCGTTGTGCTCATCGCCACCCGGGATGTTGGCGGAGAGATAGAGGGGCGGGGTCTCGCCCGCCTCCTGGATCCTCGCGGCGGTGCCGAGGGTCAGGAGCTGGGCGATGTAGGCCGCCGTGATGGAGGAGACGGCACCGGCGAGCACGCCGCCGTCGCCGACCGGGACGGTGGCGTCGCCGAACGGAGCCAGGTTGTCGATCACCACGTCGGCGATCTCGGCCAGGCGCTTGCCGCTGGGGTGCTTGGGGGTGACCGCGTTGGTGTGCTCGAGGCTGGTCACCGCGATCACCGTGTGGCCCTCCTCCTTCGCGCGCAGCGCGATGCCGACGATCGAGCCGTTGACACCGGAGTTGGACGCGATGAGGAAGACGTCCTCGGGGTGGAACTCGTGGAGCTCCCAGAGCTCGTTGGCGATGTTGGTGTCACGCTCGAGGAGACCGCCCTTGAGATCGCTCGCCGGTCGGTCGCCCTTGAGGACCGTGTCGCGCAGAGCGATGGCATGGGTGGGGATCAGACCACCGGCCCGCCCGGCGATCTCCATCGCGAACGCCTGCGAGTGGCCGGTGCCGAAGGCCTGGAGCACACCGCCGTTGCGGATGCTGCCGACCATCGCCTCGACCGCCTCGTCGAGGCCACCAGATTGCGCCATCGACTGCAGCTCGGACAGGCGTGTGCGAACCTGCTCATCGAAGGCTCCGAACACGTCTCTGGTCAATTAGTCCACCCACCTAGCAAACTCCGGCCGCGACCGTATGTCGAGGCCTGCGCTCGAAAACTATTTGGAGAGAGTACGCCTGGCAATGGTTTTCTGTTACGAAACGGTGTCAATGACTCATAACTATCTGGGACTCGACGCGGGAGGCACCAGCACTCGCGCCGTCGTGGTCTCCTCCGACGGACGATGCGGAGGCATCGGGAAGGCCGGCAGCGGCAACCCGACCTCCGCCGGAATCGACGCTGCCACGACGGCGATCAGGGCCGCGGTCACGCAGGCCGTGAGCTCCGCGCAGAGCGGACGGCTCGCCGGTGCCGCCCTGGCGGTGGCGGGGGCGGGCGACCCCACCAACCGGGCCGCGATCGTGGCCGCCCTCTCCGACCTGGTCGCGGTCGAGCCGGTCTTCGACTTCGATGTGCTGGCGGCGTACTTCTCGGGGACGGCGGCGCCTGATGGCTATGTGCTGCTCTCTGGCACGGGGGCATCGGCGGTGCGGGTCGAGAATGGCCGACTGGCGGGGATCTCGGACGGACTGGGCTGGCTGCTCGGCGACGTCGGCTCGGGCTTCTGGCTGGGCCGCGAGGTCGTACGTTCCGGGCTCGCGCCGCTCGACGGGCGGGGCGCCACGACGCAGCTGACCGGTCTGCTGCTGGACCGGCTCGGGCTCACGCCGGACGATCGGCGGCAGGGCGGGCGGACCGGCACCCTCGTCGCGGCGACCGCGGCGCTCTACGCGATGCCGCCGCTGCGGCTGGCCGACTTCGCCTCGCTCGTCTTCACCGCGGCAGGTGCGGGTGACGCGGTCGCGGCGGGCATCCTCGACCGTGCGGCCGAGGGACTGACGGAGACGTTGGCGGCGGTGCGTACTCCTGATGTCGAGGGGCCGTTGGTCGCGGCCGGGAGCGTCCTGGCCCGGCAGCCCGACTTCGCCGCCCGGGTCGCGCCCGGGGCGGTCCTCGCCACCGATGGCCTGGCCGGAGCGGCCGTGCTGGCGCTGCGGCATGGGGGCGTGCTCGTCGACGACGCGGTGTACCGCCGAGTAACCTCCTCGCTTGCTCAACTCACTGAAGTGTGACAATCGTTACTACGGACGGCTGGAGCCAGGGCGGGATGGCCTCCCCTAGCATGTCTATGCATTCACGATGGAGGAGTTCTCGTTGAGCAAGCCACTGACAAAGGTCCTGATCGCCAACCGCGGTGAGATCGCCGTTCGAGTGATCCGCGCGTGCAAGGACGCCGGCATCGGCTCCGTAGCGGTCTACGCGGACCCCGACCGTGACGCGCTCTTCGTGCGCCTGGCCGATGAGTCCTACTCACTGGGCGGCGCGACGCCGGCGGAGTCGTACCTGTCCATCGAGAAGATCCTCGATGTGGCGCGCCAGTCCGGCGCTGACTCGGTCCACCCGGGCTACGGCTTCCTGGCCGAGAACGCCGACTTCGCCCAGGCCGTGATCGACGCCGGGCTGACCTGGATCGGTCCCTCCCCGGAGGCGATCGACGCGCTCGGCGACAAGGCGAAGGCCAAGCAGATCGCGCTCAAGGCGGGCGCGCCGCTGGCCCCGGGCCTCAAGGACCCGGTCAAGGACGCCTCCGAGATCACCGCGTTCGCGCAGGAGTACGGCCTCCCGGTCGCCATCAAGGCGGTCTTCGGCGGTGGCGGTCGCGGCCTGAAGGTCGCCCGCACCCTGGAGGAGATCCCCGAGCTCTACGAGTCGGCCGTGCGCGAGGCCGTCGGCGCCTTCGGTCGCGGCGAATGTCTGGTCGAGAAGTTCCTCGACAAACCCCGCCACGTCGAGACCCAGTGCCTGGCCGACTCCCACGGCAACGTGGTCGTGGTCTCCACCCGCGACTGCTCGCTGCAGCGTCGCCACCAAAAGCTCGTCGAGGAGGCCCCCGCACCGTTCCTGACCGAGGAGCAGAACAAGCGCCTGTATGAGTCCTCCAAGGCGATCCTGCGCGAGGCCGGCTACGTCGGTGCGGGCACCTGTGAGTTCCTCGTGGCCGCTGATGGCACCATCTCCTTCCTCGAGGTCAACACCCGCCTCCAGGTCGAGCACTGCGTCTCCGAGGAGGTCACCGGCCTCGACCTGGTCCGCGAGATGTTCCGCATCGCCGCAGGCGAGGAGCTGGGTTACGACGACCCCGAGGTCCGCGGCCACTCCATCGAGTTCCGCATCAACGCCGAGGACGGCGGCAACAACTTCATGCCGGCCCCCGGCACCCTGACCGAGTGGGCTCCCCCGGCCGGCCCGGGCGTACGCCTCGACGGTGGCTATGAGAAGGGCGAGACCATCCCCGGCGCCTTCGACTCGCTGATCGCCAAGCTGATCGTCTCCGGCCGCGACCGCACCCAGGCGCTCGAGCGCTCGCGCCGTGCCCTGGACGAGTTCAAGGTCGACGGCATGCCGACCGTCATCCCGTTCCACCAGGCCGTCGTCACCGACCCTGCCTACACCGCCGAGAACGGCTCCTTCGACGTCTACACGACCTGGATCGAGACCGACTTCGACAACCAGATCACCCCCTACGCCGGCGCAGCCGGCGAACCGGCCGAGGACAGCACAGGCGGCGAGCGTCAGACCGTCGTGGTCGAGGTCGGCGGCAAGCGCCTCTCGGTCTCGCTGCCCGCCGGGCTCGGTGGGCTCGCCGTCGGCGGTGGCGCGGGTGCCGCGAAGAAGCCCAAGCGCTCCGCGAAGAAGGCCGGCGCGGCCGCCTCGGGCGACTCCGTCGCCTCGCCGATGCAGGGCACCATCGTCAAGATCGCCGTCGAGGAGGGTCAGGAAGTCGCCGAGGGCGACGTCGTCGTGGTCATCGAGGCGATGAAGATGGAACAGCCCCTCAAGGCCCACAAGGCCGGCACCATCACCGGCCTGAACGCCACGGTAGGCGAGACGGTGGCCAACGGCGCGGTCATCGCCGAGATCAAGTAGCCCGCCGAGACGTCACTTTCTGACGGCGAATAGTCAGTTTCTGACGGCGAATAGTCAGTTTCTGACGGCGAGAGGTCACTCCGGTGACCTCTCGCCGTCAATTTTTGACGTCCCGACGCCAGGAACTGACTACTCGGCGAGTCCTAGGGTGTCGGCCAGGACTGTCAGGTGGAGGTTGAAGAGACCTGCGGGGTCGCCGAAGGCGTCGGGACCGAACTGACCGAAGACCTCGAAGCTGACCCGGCCGAAGAGGCTCGTCCAGACGAGTACGCCGCGAGTGAGGGCGGCATCGGGCAGGTCGAGCCCGAGCTGGTCACGGATGCCCTGGAGCCCTGCCTCGAGAGCGGGTGAGATCTCCCCCGGCTCCTCGGGCACGCTCAGCCGACCGGCCGCCATGGCGCCGGCGGCCAGTCGCAGCATCGCGGTCGGGACGCGGGTGCCGGGCACGCTGGTGCGCTCGTCCGGCGCGGCATAGCCGGGAACGGGCGACCCGAAGAGCAGGGCGTACGTCGCCGGCTCGGCGAGCGCCCAGGTCCTGACCGCGCGGCCGAGCGCCAGGAACTGGGCGCGGTGGTCGTCCTGGGGAGCTGCGGCGACGGCGGCGTCGACGGCGTCGCCGAGCTCGTCGTACCCGGAGACGAGCAGCAGCGTCAGCAGCTCGTCGCGGTTCTTCACGTAGCGGTAGACCGCCGAGGAGACCACGCCGAGATCGCGGGCAACCGCGCGCAAGGAGAGTGCGGCGGCGCCGTGGACCGCCAGGTGCTCGCGGCCGATCCGGACGATCTCGTCCATGGTCTGCGCTCGCGCGCGTTCGCGTGGGGTGCCATCTCGGGAGGTCGCTGTCATGACGCCATCGTGACCCGATCCAGAGAGCGCTGTCAACAAAAGTGAGCAATGCTCTTGCTTTTGGTGAGGACTCGCGTCAGACTCATTCCGAGAGCACTGCTCTCGGAACCCACGAAGGAGACAAGTCATGAACAGCACCTACCTCGTCATCGGCGCCGGCCCCGTCGGCGCGACCATCGCCCAGCAGCTCGCCGCCCGCGGGGACCGCGTACGCCTCCTCACCCGCTCCGGCAGCGGCCCGGTGCACGCGAGCATCGAGCGGCTCCGCGGCGATGCCACCGATCTCGACACCGTCACCCAGGCGGCCGCCGGCGCGAGCGCCGTCTTCCACTGCATGCACGGCAGCGCCTACGCCGCCGACACCTGGCGCACCGAGCTCCCGCGGGCCGAGAAGGTCGTGCTCGAGGCGGCCGGACGGGCCGGGGCCGTGGTCGTCTTCCCGGAGAGCCTCTATGCCTACGGCCACGTCACCGGGCCGATGACCGAGCAGACGCCGCGGAACGCCGACTTCGGCAAGCCCGCGGTGCGGGTCGACCTCCTCCGTGCCCGCGACGCCTCCCCGACCCCGACGGTCAGCGTCGCGGCCTCGGACTTCTACGGTCCGCTGGTCCGCAACGCCCACGCCGGCGAGCGGATGGTGCCGACGGTCCTCGCCGGCCGCACCATGCGCGTCCTCGGCGACCCGGACGCACCGCACTCCTGGACGTACGTGCCCGACCTGGGTGCCGCGATGATCCGGGCCGCCGACGAGGAGACCCTGTGGAACTCCTTCCTGCACGCGCCCACCGCGCCGGCGGTGTCCCAGCGCGCCCTCGTCCAGCTCTACGCCGACGTGGCGGGCGTCGCCGCCCCGAAGGTCGGCCGCATCCCCACGTGGGCACTGAAGGCGATCGGCACGGTGCACGCCGGCACCCGGGAGCTGGCCGAGATGGTCTATCAGTTCGACGAGCCGTTCGTGCTGGACTCCTCGGCCAGCGAGTCCCTGCTCGGCCTGGCCCCCACCCCGCTCGAGACCGGGGCCAAGGCGACGGTCGACTGGTGGCGGACCCAGGCCTGAGCGAAGGACGGGAGCTAGCGGGCGCTCCAGCCACCGTCCATGGCCCAGGAGGCGCCGGAGACCATCGAGGCGTCCGGGCCGGTGAGCCAGCCGACCAGGGAGCCGACCTCGTCCGGCTCGACCAGCCGCTTCACCGCGACATCCTGCAGCAGCACCTTCTCGACGACCTCGGAGGCCGCGACACCGTGCACGAGAGCCTGGTCGGCGATCTGCTTCTCCACCAGCGGCGTACGCACATAGCCCGGGTTGATACAGACGCTGGTCACCCCGTGCGGACCGCCCTCGAGGGCGGTGACCTTCGAGAGTCCCTCCAGACCGTGCTTGGCCGAGACATAGGCGCTCTTGAACGGGGAGGCGACCAGGCCGTGCACGGAGGAGATGTTGACGATGCGACCCCAGCCGTTGGCGTACATGTGCGGCAAAGCTGCCCTGACCAGCAGGAACGGTGCGACCAGCATGATCGAGTGGATCCTGCGGAAGTCGTCGGGGTCGAACTTCTCGATGGGGCTGACCCGCTGGATGCCGGCGTTGTTGACCAGGATGTCGACCTCGAGGCTGAGATCGTCGAGCTCCCGGGTGGCGGTCAGGTCCACCACCCACGCCTCGCCGCCGATCTCCTCGGCGAGGGCGTGGGCGGCGTCGCCGGCCAGGTCGGCGACGACGACCCGCGCGCCGCGGGCGGCGAGCTCGCGGGCCACCGCCGCGCCGATCCCCGAGGCGCCGCCGGTGACCAGGGCCCGCCGGCCCTGCAGCGTACGCCCGGGGTCGGCGCCCGAGACGGCCGAGTTCACGCCGGGCTCACCTCGCACTCGGCCTCACGAGCGGCGTCGGCACGGTCCAGTGCCCGCAGCGACGTACCCCTGGTCTCCTTGAGGGTGAGCACGACGAGCGCGGTGATGATGCCGGCCACGGCGAGGTAGATCGCGGTGTTGGTCCAGGTGCCGGTGTCCTTGAGCCAGGCGATGGCCAGCAGCGGCGCGAGCGAGCCGGCGAAGATCGAGGTCACCTGGTAGGAGATCGAGATGCCGGAGTAGCGCATCCGGGTCGGGAACATCTCGGCCATGATCGCGGGCTGCGTGGAGTACATCAGCGCGTGGATGGCCAGACCTGCGATGAGCGCCGCCACGATCGCGACGTTGCTCGTGGTGTCGAGCATCGGGAACGCCCAGAAGCCCCAGGTCGCGCCGAGCACGGCGCCGACGAGGTAGACCGGCTTGCGGCCCACGCCGTCGGCGAGCCGGCCGACGGCGAGGATGAAGAAGAAGTGGCAGGCGTGCGCGATCGCGATCAGCCCGAGCAGCGCGCCCTGGTCCATCTTCTGGTCCTCGACCAGGTAGACGATCGAGAAGGACACCACCAGGTAGTACATGATGTTCTCCGCGAAGCGCAGGCCCATCCCCTTGAGGACACCGAGCGGGTAGCGACGCAGCACCTCGAAGACGCCGTAGCCGGCTTCGGCGGCCTGGCCCTGCTCCGCCTTCGCCTCCTCGAAGATCGGCGAGTCGGTGACCGAGCGGCGGATGAAGTAGCCGACGACGACCACCACGGCCGAGAGCCAGAACGCGACCCGCCAGCCCCACGCCAGGAAGGCGGCGTCGGAGAGCGCGAGGGTCATCACGGTGAGCACCAGCGTGGCGAGCAGGTTGCCCACCGGCACCGCGGCCTGCGGCCAGGCGGCCCAGGTCGCGCGCCTGTCGTCGGGGGCGTGCTCGGCGACCAGCAGGACCGCACCGCCCCACTCACCGCCCAGGGCGAGCCCCTGCACGAACCGGAGCACCACCAGGGCGATCGGCGCGGCGAGCCCGATCTGGTCGTACGTCGGCAGGCAGCCCATCAGCACGGTGGCGACACCGATCAGCATGATGGTCAGCTGCAGGGTGTACTTGCGGCCGAGACGGTCGCCGATGTGGCCGAAGACGACGCCGCCCAGGGGGCGGGCGACGAACCCGATCGCGTACGTCACGAAGGCGGCGATGATCGCGTCGTAGGCGTTGCCGGTGGCCGGCATGATCACCTTGGCGAAGACGAGCGCCGAGGCGGTGGCGTAGAGGAAGAAGTCGTACCACTCCACCACCGTGCCGGCCATGGAGGCCGCCACGGTCCTGCGGAGCAGGCTCTGCTCGTCGACTGGGGGATCGGTGGGGGCGGTCGCGCCCGGCTGTGTCGTGGACATGGCTCGGAGTGTGACAGCGATCACGATGTGCTCGCAACGCGCATGTTGGCACAGGCGATGAACGCAAATGCACATTTGACGCTAGGGTGGCCCGATGGCCACCTCCTCACTGTCGACGCCGTCGGCCGACCAGCTGCTGGTGCTGCTGGAGGTGGCCCGCAGCGGCCGCTTCACCACCGCCGCCCGCTCGCTCGGCCTGACCCACACGACGGTCAGCCGCAACATCTCGACGCTCGAGCGCGCCCTCGGCGGCCGGGTGCTCGTGCGGGGCTCCGACGGCTGGGCGCTGACCGCTCTCGGTGAGCGCGCGGCACGGGCCGCCGAGGGAGTCGCCGAGTCGCTGGCCCGGCTCGCGGCCGACGAGCCGGCCGACCCGGTGGCCGGAGTGGTCCGGATGTCGACGACCGACGGGTTCGCCGCGTACATCGCCTCGCCGGCGGTGGCCGCGCTGCGGCAGGACCATCCCGACCTCTCGGTCGAGATCGTCACCGTGACCCGGCAGGCGGCGCAGCACCGCTCCGGCGTCGACATCGAGGTGGTGGTCGGCGAGCCGGCGGTGAACCGGGGCCGAGCGATGCACCTGGGCGAGTACGAGCTCGGCCTCTACGCCTCCCCCGGCTATCTGGAGCGCCACGGCGCCCCGGCCACGATCGAGGAGGCCGTACGCCATCGCCTGGTCTACTTCGTCGACTCGATGCTCCAGGTCGACGACCTCGACATCCCCCGCCGCCTGCTGCCCGGCATCCGCGACGCGGTCACCTCGACGAACGTGTTCGTCCACGTCGAGGCGACCCGGGCCGGGGCCGGCCTGGGCCTGCTGCCCTGTTTCATGGCCGACCGGCATCCCGACCTCGTGCGGCTGCTCCACGAGGACGTCCACCAGCGGCTCCCCTACTGGGCGGTCGTGCATCCGGAGTCCTGGCGGCGGCCGGCCGTCGCCGCGGTCGTGAGCGGACTGCGCGAGCAGATGGACGCGCAGCAGGATGCTCTGCTCGGCCGGTGAGCCGTCCGGCCGCATCGTTGGATGCTCGGACCATCAGCGACAATTCATGGGTGCCGCATTCGACTCGGGCAGCCGCCCTGCGTCTGGTGGCGTTCTTCGTGGCCGGGATGCGGCTGGCGACCCTCGCGCAGATGGCGCCGTCGCTGCTGACGGCCTTGCCCGCGCTGTCCCGCGCCGACCATCCCTGGCTGACCGGGGCCAGCTGGATCCTCGCCACCGTCATGCTCGTCGCCATCGCGGCGATCACCCTGCTCACCCGGAGGCCGCCGGGGGTGCCGTACGCCGTGCTCGACGTCGCCGTGGCCGTGGTGCTGCTGATCGTGGGGCTGTGGACGGTCCCCGTAGAGCTGCGTACGGGCACCTGGGTGGGGTTCCAGCTGGGCTATGCGCTGTGCGTGTCCTCCGGGCTCTCGGCGGTGCGCTCGCGGTGGCTGTGGATGTTCCTGCTCGGCTCGCTGGCGGTCGCAGAGGTGGTCTACATCGCCCCGACCGTGGACGGCGTGGCCGACCTCACCGGCGCCGTCAGCACCTGCCTGACCCTGCTGGTCCTCGGGCCGCTGGCCTGGTTCGGCTGCCAGACGATCGTGCGGATCGGGACCGAGGCCGATGAGGCGCGCCGCTACGCCGCCGAGGCCGCCAAGGCCGAGGAGGAGCGCCGGGCCCGGCTCGCGATCCACAACGGCACCGCGATGATGCGACTGCTCGTGGAGACCGACTCCGCCGACGGCAACGGGGCACTGAGGTCGCAGGCCGAGGTCGAGCTCAACCGGATGCGTGCGTATCTCAGCGGTCAGAACCCGCCGCCGGTGAGCGAGGCGACCAACCTGGCCGCGGTGGTCACCGCCGTCGGCGCGGAGTTCGACGACCTCCCGATCACGGTGGTCGCCGACCTCGCCCAGGACGTCGCGCTCCCGCGCGGTCTCGCCGACGACCTGGCCGCCGCGCTGCGCAGCCTGCTGCTCAACGTACGCCAGCACGCGCAGGCGGGGCGGATCGTCCTGCACGCCGCCGAGGACGAGGACGGCGCCGGCTGGGAGGTCACGCTGCACGATGACGGCATCGGCTTCGACACCTCCGCGACCGATCACGGGGTCGGTCTGCGCGAGGTGGTCGTCGAGCAGCTCGCCCGCTCGGGCATCGACGTCGAGATCACCAGCATCCGCGACCTCGGTACGACGGTCACGCTCACGCGGACGACCGCCGTGGAGGTGCCGTGATGGCTCTCGTGCCTCCCGGCCCGCGCTTCGCCCATGTCGACGACGCGACCGCGATTCGCGCCTCGCTGGGTCTGCTGCTGCCCGATCTGACCTTCGTGTCCAGCCACGGATCCGTCGAGGACCTGCTGACGGCGCGGCCGGAGGCCGACGTGGTCATCCTCGACCTCCATCTCGCCAACACCGGCCAGCCCGACGCCTCGCAGGGCACTGCGGCCATCCGGCGCCTCGTCGAGGCGGGCTACCGGGTCTGCATCTACTCCCAGGAGGAGCGCCGGTTCGTGCTCGCCGCATGCCTCGCCGCCGGGGCGACCGGCGTGGTCTCGAAGGCTGCCTCGCTGGCCGAGGCGGAGGCCGCGTTCCGCGCCGTCGCCGCCGATGAGCCGGTGATCCCCCCGGGCATCACCGGACTCATCGAGGTTCTCGTACGCCGCCGCAGCATCACCGTCCTCACCCCGCGTCAGCGCGAGGTCCTCGCCCATCGCGCCCGCGGGCTGACGTACGCCGAGATGAGCCGGAACATGTATCTGTCCGAGTCGACCCTGCGCGGCTACTGGATGGAGCTGGCCCAGCTGGTCTCGCAGCATCTGCGCGAGACCTCCCCCGGCGACATCGAGCACGCCCTCGGGCTGCGCCCGGGCGACCTGCTCGACCTCTGGCCGGGGTGAGTCGCTAGCTGCTGATCCCGGTCCACTTCCAGGTGCCGTCGGTGCCGGGCACGATGTAGCTGGTCTTCCAGGAGGTCTCGTCACCGGCCCCGCCGACCTCGATCCAGGCCCGCGGGGACCAGGAGACCGTGGCGGCGCTGCGGTAGTTCCCGGTCACCGTGCTGTTGTTGATGGACCGCTTGCGGAGGTAGCCGTCGGCCTTGCCGTTGATCGAGCCGGAGCAGTTCACGGTGCCGGCCGCGGCGGCCGGCGAGCCCGCCGCGCCGATCGCGGTGAGCGATCCGGCCAGCAGGGCCGTCCCCGCGATGGCGACCAGAGCCGAGCGACGCTGTCGAGTCATGAGCTTCATGCCCGCGACGGTATCGACGGTGGGCGGTCCAGCGGTCCCAACGAATCCGCACACTTCTCGGCACATCGACGTCCACCGACTGGGCGGTAACGTCCCACACCCTGGACGAGCCGCTTCTGATGGGTACCGTGGCCGCCATGTTCAAGAAGGTGTTGGTTGCCAACCGCGGCGAGATCGCGATCCGAGCTTTCCGTGCAGGCTTCGAGCTCGGGGCAAAGACAGTCGCTGTCTTCCCCTACGAGGACCGGGGCTCCGAGCACCGGCTCAAGGCCGACGAGGCCTACCAGATCGGAGAGCTCGGTCATCCGATCCGGGCCTACCTCGATCCCGACGCGATCGTCGAGGTCGCCAAGCAGAGCGGCGCGGACGCCATCTACCCCGGCTACGGCTTCCTCTCCGAGAACCCCGCGCTGGCCGAAGCGTGCGCCAAGGCGGGGATCACGTTCATCGGGCCGTCGGCGGAGGTCCTCACCCTCACCGGCAACAAGGCCACCGCCATCGCGGCGGCGAAAGCCGCCGGCGTACCGACCCTTCAGTCGGTCGAGCCGTCCACCGATGTCGACGCGCTGGTCTCTGCTGCCTCCGCTCTCCCCTACCCGCTGTTCGTGAAGGCGGTCGCCGGCGGTGGGGGTCGCGGGATGCGGCGGGTCGACGACCCCGACAAGCTCCGCGAGGCCGTGGAGACCTGTATGCGCGAGGGGGAGGCCGCCTTCGGCGACCCGACCGTCTTCATCGAGCAGGCCGTGGTCGAGCCGCGGCACATCGAGGTGCAGATCCTCGCCGACGGCACCGGCGAGGTCATCCACCTCTTCGAGCGGGACTGCTCGGTGCAGCGCCGCCATCAGAAGGTCGTGGAGATCGCACCCGCCCCCAACCTCGACCCCGATCTGCGCGAACGGATGTGCGCGGACGCGGTGCGGTTCGCGAAGGAGATCGGCTACTCGTGCGCCGGCACCGTCGAGTTCCTGCTCGACCCCGCGGGCAACTACGTCTTCATCGAGATGAACCCGCGCATCCAGGTCGAGCACACCGTGACCGAGGAGGTCACCGACGTCGACCTGGTCCGCTCGCAGATGCGGATCGCCTCCGGCGAGACGCTGGCCGACCTGGGCCTGACCCAGGACTCCGTGCAGCTGCGCGGTGCGGCGATGCAGTGCCGGATCACCACCGAGGACCCCGCCAACAACTTCCGCCCCGACACGGGCATGATCACCACCTACCGCTCCCCCGGCGGTGCCGGGATCCGCGTGGACGGCGGCACGACGTACGCCGGGGCGGAGGTCTCGCCCCACTTCGACTCGATGCTCGCCAAGCTCACCTGTCGCGGGCGCACCTTCGAGGACGCCGTCACCCGGGCCCGCCGGGCCGTGGCCGAGTTCCGTATCCGCGGCGTCGCGACGAACATCCCGTTCCTGCAGGCGCTGCTCGACGACCCCGACTTCATCTCGGGCTCGATCACGACCTCGTTCATCGAGACCCACCCGCAGCTGCTGACCGCGCGAGCCTCCGGCGACCGCGGCACCAAGCTGCTCACCTACCTGGCCGACGTGACCGTCAACCAGCCGCACGGCGCCGCGCCGGTCTCGCTCCACCCGGTCGAGAAGCTGCCGAAGCTCGACCTCTCGGTGGCTCCGCCGGCGGGCTCTCGCGATCTCCTTCGCGAGCTCGGACCGGAGGGCTTCGCCGCCGCGCTGCGCTCCCAGGAGCCGGTCGCGGTCACCGACACCACCTTCCGCGACGCCCACCAGTCGCTCCTGGCGACGCGGGTCCGCACCACCGACCTGCTCGGCGTCGCTGGCCACGTCGCCCGGCTGACGCCGCAGCTGTGGTCGTTGGAGGCCTGGGGCGGGGCGACGTACGACGTGGCTCTCCGCTTCCTCTCCGAGGACCCGTGGGAGCGGCTCGCCCAGCTGCGTGAGGCGATCCCGAACGTCAACCTGCAGATGCTGCTGCGCGGTCGCAACACGGTGGGCTACACGCCCTACCCGACCGAGGTCACCGACGCGTTCGTCTCCGAGGCGGCCTCGACCGGGATCGATGTCTTCCGGATCTTCGATGCTTTGAACGACGTCTCGCAGATGCGGCCGGCGATCGACGCGGTGCGTTCGACCGGGACCGCCGTCGCCGAGGTGGCACTGTGCTACACCGGCGACCTCTCCTCGCCGGACGAGAAGCTCTACACGCTCGACTACTACCTGCGACTGGCCGAGGAGATCGTCTCGGCCGGGGCGCACGTGCTGGCGATCAAGGACATGGCCGGGCTGCTCCGGGCGCCCGCCGCCCGGACCCTGGTGACCGCGCTGCGCTCGCGCTTTGATCTGCCGGTCCATCTGCACACCCACGACACCGCCGGTGGCCAGCTGGCCACGCTGACGGCTGCGATCGAGGCCGGTGTCGACGCCGTCGACGCCGCGACCGCGTCGATGGCCGGCACCACCTCCCAGCCGCCGCTATCCTCGCTCGTCGCGGCGACCGACCACACGCCGCGTGCCACCGGTCTGTCCTTGGCCGCGGTGAACTCGCTCGAGCCCTACTGGGAGGCCGTACGCCGCGTCTACGCGCCCTTCGAGTCCGGCCTGCCCGCGCCGACCGGCCGGGTCTACCGCCACGAGATCCCGGGCGGCCAGCTCTCCAACCTGCGCCAGCAGGCGATCGCGCTCGGGCTGGGTGAGAAGTTCGAGCAGATCGAGGACATGTACGCCGCGGCGAACTCGATCCTCGGCCGGGTCCCGAAGGTCACGCCGTCCTCGAAGGTCATCGGCGACCTGGCGCTCTCCCTCGTCGCCGCCGGGGCCGACCCGGCCGCGTTCGAGGCCGACCCGGCTGCGTACGACATCCCGGCCTCCGTCATCGGGTTCCTCAACGGGGAGCTCGGTGACCCGCCGGGCGGCTGGCCCGAGCCGTTCCGCAGCAAGGCGATCACGGGACGCACCTGGAAGGCGCCGTCGCCGACCCTGTCGGCCGAGGACGCCGCCGGGCTCGCCTCCGACCGTCGTGGGACGCTCAACCGGCTGCTCTTCCCCGGCCCGACGAAGGACTTCGCCGAGGCCCGCTCGAAGTGGGGCGACGTATCGGTGATCTCGACGCTCGACTACCTCTACGGCCTGCGCGAGGGTGAGGAGCATGTCGTCGAGCTCTCCGAGGGCAAGACGGTCATCTTCGGCCTCACCGCCGTCTCCGAGCCCGACGAGCGCGGCATCCGCACCGTCATGGCGACGATCAACGGCCACCTGCGCCCGATCGGGGTGCGCGACCGCTCCGTCGCCGCCGAGGTCGCCGCCGCCGAGAAGGCCGACCCCTCGGTGCCCGGCCAGGTCGCAGCGCCCTTCCAGGGCGTCGTGACCATCGCGGTCGCGGCCGGCGAGACGGTCAAGGCCGGCGACACCGTCGCCACCATCGAGGCGATGAAGATGGAGGCCGCCATCACCGCTCCCGTCGACGGCACCGTCTCCCGCCTCGCCTTCTCCGGCACCCAGGCCGTCGACGGCGGCGACCTGGTGCTGGTGCTCGACTGAGCCGAGACGTCAGGCCCGTCGGCCGAGATGGCACCTTGGTGCCATCTCGACCGACGTAAGCGACGTCTCGGCTGGTTAGAGACCGGCGTACGCCTCGACCCAGTCCTCCGCCCGCAGGTCCCGCGGCAGCACGGGCGCCTGGGATCGCCGGCGGCGGCGAGCGATCCGATCCGCGAGCGCACCGGGGGCGCCGTTGCGGCGCAGGATCTCGGCAACCCCGCGGCCACGGCTGCTGAAGACCCTCGCCACCCACGACTGGAAGTCGCGGAGCTCCGACTCGGGAAGCAGCGGCTCCCGGCGGCGGTCGATGAGCAGCAGGCCGCCGTCGACGTTGGGCCTGGGCCGGAACGCGGTCGACGGGACCCGCCGGTCGAGGGTGAAGGCGAACCACGGCCACCACTGCGCGGTGAGCTGGGTCGTACCGCCGACGCCGGCGCGCTTGCGGGCGACCTCCCACTGGGTGAGGAGTACGGCATGACGCCACGTCGTCGAGCTGAGCAGGTGGCGCAGGATCGGTGTGGTCAGGTGGAACGGGACGTTGGAGACGACAACCGCGTCCTGCGGTGGTGCGTGCCGCAGGATGTCGCCCTCGGCGATACACACGTGCGTACCGGTCCGTCGGCGCAGCTCCGCCGCGCGGCGGGAGTCGATCTCGACCCCCTCCAGCGGACGGCCGAGCTCGGCCAGCGCCCCGGTGACGGCACCGTTGCCGGTGCCCCACTCGACCAGCGGACCCTGCCGCTGCGAGACGAGATGGACGATGCGGTCGACCGTCGACCTGTCGGTGAGAAAGTTCTGGCCGAGCTCGTGCCGGCCAGGGCGTACGTCGGGCATGGATGCTCCTCGAGAAAGAAGGAGCCGGGCGGCATGCGGGTAGCACTCGAGAGCCGCCCGGCGGGGTGCCAGGTGGCGGCGCGAATGCGACGAGTGCTTCGGTGGGATCCGCGCCGTCAGCGGCGGCGGATCCGAACGATCATCGTCATGCAGCAGTTACCCATGGCGCCACGCTAGCGAAGCCGCAGCCGTGAGCGCACACGGTTTAAAACACAACGCCGAGACGTCACTTAGGTCGTTCGAGATGGCATCGTCTGCCATCTCGAACGACCTAAGAGACGTCTCGGCCGGCGTAACTGCCGTCTCGGCCGACGTAAGTGACTACTCGACGTGGTGGAGGCGGCGGGCGACCTCGGCGGTGGAGCCGGAGATCGAGGGGTAGACGGTGAAGGTGTTGGCGATCTGGTCGACGGTCAGCCCGGTGGAGACGGCGAGGGCGATGGGGTGGATGAGCTCCGAGGCGCGCGGGCCGACCACGACGCCGCCGATGACGACGCCGGTGCCGGGGCGGGAGATGAGCTTGACGAAGCCGTCGGAGATCCCCTGCATCTTCGCCCGCGGGTTGCCCTTGAGGTCGAGGCGCAGGGTGTCGGCGACGACCTCGCCGGAGTCGACCTGAGCCTGCGAGTAGCCGACCGTGGCGATCTCCGGCGAGGTGAACACGTTGGCCGCGACCTCCTTGAGGTCCATCGGGATGACCGCGTCGCCGAGGAAGTGGCGCATCGCGATCCGGCCGGCCATGGCGGCCGTCGAGGCGAGCATGAAGCCGCCGGTGCAGTCGCCGGCTGCGTACACACCGTAGGCGGAGGTGCGCGAGACCTTGTCGGTGCGGATGAACCCGCCCTCGTCGAGCTCGATGCCGGCCTCCTCCAGCCCGAGGCCCTCGGTGTTGGGAATCGAGCCGAGCGCGAGGACGCAGTGGCTGCCGGCCACCTCGCGGCCGTCGGTCAGCTTGACGGTGACGACGTCGCCGGAGCGGGTTACCGACTCCATCCGCGACTTGCTGAGGATGTTCATCCCCTGCCGCTCGAGTACGTCCTGCAGAACCGTCGCCGCATCCGCGTCCTCACCCGGGAGAACACGGTCGCGCGAGGAGACCAGGGTGACCTGCGAGCCGAGGTTGAGGTAGGCGTTGGCGAACTCCACACCCGTGACACCGGACCCGACGACGATCACGTGCGAGGGCAGCTCATCGAGGTCGTAGACCTGCTCCCAGGTCAGGATCCGCTCGCCGTCGGGCTGGGCGGTGGGCAGCACCCTCGGCCGGGCGCCGGTGGCGATCAGGACCGCGTCGTTCTCGACCGCCTCCTCACCGCCGTCCTGGGCCCGGGTCGCGATCACCTGACGCTTGTCGGCGTCGATGCGCCCGGTGCCCTTGACGACCCGGATCCCGCGGCGGGTCAGCCGGCTCTCGATGTCGCTCGACTGCGCGAGCGCGAGCGACTTCACGCGCTTGTTGACCAGGGCGAGGTCGGCGTAGAGCTCGGTGGCCGGGTCGCCGTGGTGGTCGCGGAAGTTGATGCCCAGGTCGCGGGCGAGCGTCATGTCCGCCATCAGCTCGGAGGTGGCGATCAGGGTCTTGCTCGGCACGCAGTCGGTGAGCACCGCGCTGCCGCCGAGGCCGTCCCGGTCGACGACCGTGACCTCCGCCCCGAGCTGCTGCGCGACCAGCGCCGCCTCGTATCCGCCAGGACCCCCACCAATGATCGTCACCCGCGCCATGGGCCGCATTCTTCCACGCCCCAAGAACAGCAGAATCAGCCCATCGTCTTCTGACCGTCGATGGTCTCCCGGATGATGTCGGCGTGGCCGGCATGCTGGGCGGTCTCGGCCAGGATGTGGGCGATGGCGCGGCGGTTGGACCACCGGGCAGACGCCTCGAACCACGGGGCCTCGGGAAGAGCGTGGTCCGCGTCGAGGTCGACGGTACGGATCAGCTCGTCGGTGGCGGCGGCCACGTCGTCGTACGCCTTGAGGACACCTTCGAGCGTCTCGTGCTCGGCGAGCACGAAGTCCGCGGCGAACTCGGCGTACTTCTCGGGGGTGAGCTCCTGCGCGACCGCGCCGCGGACGATGAAGTCGGCCCAGCCCCGCTCGACGGAGGCGACGTGCTTGACCAGACCGCCGAGACTGAGGACGGAGGCGGTCGGGGTGAGCCGGGCCTGCTCGTCGGTCAGGTTGCGGACGGTGAAGCGGAGGAAGCCGCGGTGCTTCGCCAGGGTCTCGAGCAGGTCGGTACGCTCGCGGGACGAGGTGGCGGTTGCGTTCATGACATGGACTCCTTGGTGGTGTTTCCCTCTGACACCACCAACGCTAGGAGTTGTTCAGGTCAGTTCCTGTCCGCATTGGACGGAGGACTGGAAGAGATCCGCCGACCACTACCCTGCTGGGATGACGAGCCCCACCAACCCGACCCGAAGCGACGCGGTCCGCAACCGTGACCTCCTGGTCACCGCAGCGCGCGAGGTGCTCGCCGAGCAGGGTCTCGACGCCCCGATGTCGGCCGTCGCCAAGCGTGCCGGCGTCGGCCAGGGCACCCTCTACCGACACTTCCCCGACCGCCTCACCCTGGCCACCGCGGTGCTGGAGGAGAACGTGGGCGACATCGAGCAGGTCGCGGCCCGCCCCGATGCGACGCTGGCCGACGTGCTCGGCGTGGTCACCTGGCAGATGATCCACTCGACCGCCTTCGTCGGCATCATCCGGCTCGGCGGCGAGGAGAGCGCCCGCTTCCTGGCCGATCGCGTACGCACCGCCGTCGACCGGCTTCCGAGGGAGACCTACGGCACCGACGACGTCATGCTCGCCGTCGCGATGGTCTCCGGCGCGGTGCACGGGCCGACCCCGGAGGCGCGCGAGAGCACCGCCCGCCGGGCGTGGGGCCTTCTCGGGATCGAGATCGGGCCGGTCACTCCCGGCGTCTAGTACTCAGGCCGCCGACCAGCCGCCGTCGGAGGCGACGACGGCTCCGTTGATGTTCACCGAGTCGCGGGAGAGCAGGAAGGTGATCGACGCGGCGAGCTCCTCGGCGGTGGCGATCCCCGGGATCGCGACGCGCATCCCGGCCGTCCGGGACGATCCGTAGGGCGCACCCTCAGGCACGTGGATCCCGGTCGCGACCGCGCCGGGGGCGAGCGCGTTGATGCGCACCCCGGTCCCCGCGTACTGGAACGCCGCCGACTTCGTCAGACCGACCAGGGCGTGCTTCGAGGTCGTGTACGCAGCACCGGCTGCCGAGCCACGGAGCCCGGCCTCGGAGACCACGTTCACGATCCGGCCCTCGCCCGCGGCGAGCATCCCGGGCAGCACCGCGCGCATCAGCCGCATCGGGCCGTCGACGTTGACCGAGAGGCAGCGCGCCCAGATCGTGTCGTCGATCTCGTGCGGGGCGGCGTCGTCGTCCATCACGCCGGCCACGTTGGCCAGCGCGTCGATCCGCTCCCCCGCCGCGGCCAGGACGGCGGCCGCAGTCTCCGGGGCGGTGATGTCGGCGGCCAGCGCATGGAACCTCTCGCCCAGCTCGGTCGCGGTCGCGGACAGCTTCTCGGCCGAGACGTCGATGCCGACCACCCGGCCACCCTCGCCGACGATGCGGGCCGCGACCGCCTTCCCGATCCCGCCCGCGGCGCCGGTGACCACCACGCTCTGGCCGGCGAACCGGCCGCCGGTGAGCACCTCGGCCCAGGGCTGGGGCGAGCCGATCTCGACGCCCAGGTCGACGGCCGGCCCCGCAGCCGCGGCGACCGGAGCGGCCTCGGCCGTCGGCACCCCCTCGGGGATCACACCGGTCTCCGCGACACCGACCAACAGTCCCACGACCTCGGCGGGGAACCTGCCTCCGGACATCTCGACGAGCTTGTCCAGCGGCAGCCCGAGCGCCGGCGCGAGCGCCTCCTCGGTGCCGCCGCCGGCCGCGATGATGCCGCGCAGGACCCGCCGTGCGCATCGCCGAGAAGTTCGACCTCTACGAGAATGCGCTCTTCTCGACCGCGGTGACCTCGCTGACCTGGGACGACGCCGATCAGCGCTGGCGGGTGACCACCGACCGCGGCGACGAGTTCCGGGCGACGTACGTCATCACCGCGACCGGCACCCTGACCGAGCCGAAGCTGCCCGGCATCCCCGGGATCGAGTCGTTCACGGGCCACACCTTCCACACCTCGCGCTGGGATTACGGCTACACCGGCGGCACCGCCGAGGGCGGCATGACCGGCCTCGCGGGCAGGAAGGTCGGCATCGTCGGCACCGGCGCCACCGGCATCCAGGCAGTGCCGATGCTCGCGGAGGACGCCGAACACCTCTACGTCTTCCAGCGCACCCCCTCCACCGTCGGCGTACGCGGCCAGCGTCCGATCACCGCTGCCGACCTCGGCGCGGACCGCCCCGGCTGGGCTGCCGAGCGCCGCGAGAACTTCCTGCGGTTCGTCTCCGGCGAGGCGGTCGCGGGCATCGACGAGGACCTCGTCGACGACGCCTGGACCGAGTCGGCGGCGCTGCTCGAGAAGCTGCTGCCGAGCTTCCGGCGTGACCACGATCCTGACTTCGAGGCGGCGTACGAGGCCCTCGACCACGCCACCATGGAGCGGATCCGGGCGCGGGTCACCGAGATCGTGGAGGATCCAGAGACCGCGGCGGCGCTCCAGCCCTGGTACCGCTACGCCTGCAAGCGTCCGACCTTCTCCGACCGCTACCTGCCCGCGTTCAACCGCGAGAACGTCACCCTCGTCGACACCGCCGACTCCCACGGCATCGAGCGGATGACCGAGCGCGGCGTGGTCGTGGACGGCGTCGAGTACGAGGTCGACGCGCTGGTCTTCGCGACCGGCTTCTCCGTCAGCGTCTCCGGGATCACCTCGGGCCGGCTGCCGGTGATCGGTCGCGGCGGGGTCCCGCTCCTGCGGGCCTGGGCGCACGAGGGCCCGCGGTCGCTGCACGGCTTCGCGTCCAGCGGCTTCCCCAACCTGCTCAAGATGGGCTCGCTGCACAACGCCAGCAGGGTGAACTTCAGCCACATCCTCGACGAGCAGGCCGTCCACGCCGCGGCTCTCGTCGCCGCCGCAGAGTCCCGCGGCGCCATCATCGAACCGTCCCGAGAGGCCGAGGACGCCTGGGCGCACCGCCTCACCAAGGGCGCCCCGAGGCACGCCTGGTTCCACGCCGAGTGCACCCCGGGCTACTACAACGCCGAGGGCAAGGGCCGCCCCGACGCCCCCACCGGCTACCCCGGCTCCGCCGTCGCCTTCCACGACGAGCTCCGCGCCTGGCGCGAGACCTCCATCGACGAGGTGCTCAGCGCCCGCAGGTGATGCCTGGACGCGACGAGGCCCGGACCCGCGGTCGCGCGGATCCGGGCCTCGTACGTCGGATCAGAGGTTGATCATGTGACCCGCGATGCCGTGGATGGCCTCCTTGACAGCCTCCGAGAGGGTCGGGTGCGCGAAGATGTTGCGCCCGATCTCGTCGGCGGTGAGGTCCCACTGCTGCGCGAGGGTCAGCGCCGGGAGCTGCTCGGTGACGTCCGGGCCGATCAGGTGGGCGCCGAGGAGCTCGTTGTGCTCGGCGTCGGCGACGATCTTCACGAAGCCGACCGCGTCGCCGAGGCCCTGGGCCTTGCCGTTGGCCGAGAAGGGGAAGGACGCGGTCTTGACGTCGTAGCCCTTCTCCTTGGCCTGCGCCTCGGTGTAGCCGAAGGAGCCGATCTGCGGCTGGCAGTAGGTCGCCCGCGGGACCATGTCGAAGTTGATCTCCATGGTCTCGGCGCCGGCGATCGTCTCGGCGGCGACGATGCCCATGGCCTCGGCCACGTGGGCGAGCATGAACTTCCCGGTGCAGTCGCCGATGGCGTACACGTTCTCGACGTTGGTGCGGCCGCGGCCGTCGATCGCGATGGCCTTGCGGTCGGTGAGCTCGATGCCGACGTTCTCCAGGCCGTAGCCCTCCACGCGCGGCGCGAACCCGAAGGCGGCCAGGAACTTGTCGGCCTCGATGACGGTCTCCTCGCCGCCGGCGGCCGGCGCGACGGTCACCTTCACGCCCGAGCCGGTGTCCTCGACGCCCTTGACGGCGGTAGAGGTGAGGACCTTGACGCCCAGCTTCTTGTAGTGCTTGGCCAGCTCCTTGGACACGTCGGCGTCCTCGGTCGGCACCATCCGGTCGAGGAACTCGACGATGGTGACGTCGACACCGAAGTTCTTCAGGACGTACGCGAACTCCACACCGATCGCGCCGGAGCCGCCGATCACGATGGACTTCGGCAGCTCGGCGTCGAGGATCTGCTCCTCGTAGGTGACGATGTTCTGGCCGTTCGGCACCACGCCCGGGACGCTGCGGACCGTGGCACCGGTCGCGATGATCAGGTTGTCGAAGGTGTAGTCCGTCGACGCGCCGTCGTGCGACTTCACCGAGATGGCCTTCGGGCCGGTCAGGGTGCCCCAGCCGTCGATCTCGGTGATCTTGTTCTTCTTCATCAGGAAGTGGACGCCCTTGACGATCCCGGCGCTCACCTGGCGGGAGCGCGCGTGGGTCGTGGAGAACTCGAGGTGGGCGTCACCGACGATCCCGAACTTCTGCTTCTCCTTCGGGTCGTTGAGGGTGTGGGCCAGCTCCGCGTTCTTCAGCAGCGCCTTGGACGGGATGCACCCGACGTTGAGGCAGACACCGCCCCAGTACTTGTCTTCGACGACGGCGACGGACTTGCCGAGCTGAGCGGCACGGATGGCGGCGACGTAGCCACCGGGGCCAGCGCCGAGGACGAGAACATCAAAGTGGGTCACGCATCCAAGGGTAGACCGCCAATACCAGATAGATCCCAAGCGGGTGAGGACTGGGCGGTAACCTCGTGACCCGTGACTCTCTACGCGGCCTATGGCGTCAATCTCGACCCGGCGCTGATGAGTGAGCGGTGTCCGCATTCGCCGTTGCGTACGACCGGATGGCTGGGCGGATGGCGACTCACCTTCGGGGGCGAGGACAACGTGCTCGGCGACGGACCGACGACCACGATCGTCCCGGACCCCTTCGAGCAGGTCTTCGTCGCGGTCTACGACGTCGTGGACCAGGACATGGAAGCCCTGGAGAAGTGGGAACTGGCCGACATCGGCCTCTACTTCAAGACCAAGGTGCGGATCTCCGCGCTCGACGGCGAACTGCTCTGCGAGACCTATGTCCTCGACACGTACGAGGGTGGCATCCCGGACGCCCGCCACCTGGGCGCGCTGGCCGATGCCGCAGAGGCGGCCGGGGCGCCGGACGACTACGTGCACTCCCTGCGTACGCGGCCGTGCCGGTCCAACGACTGAGCCGGGTCTAAACTCGGCGAGTGACCACGCCTTACGAACTCGCCAAGGAAGCCGCTGCCGCGCTCGCGGAGAAGACCGGCGTCGAGAAGCACGACATCGCGCTGGTGCTGGGCTCGGGCTGGCTGCCCGCCGCCGACGCGCTCGGCGAGGACCACACGGAGATCGACACCACCGACCTACCCGGCTTCAGCGCCGCCGCGGTGGCCGGTCACAGCGGCAAGATCCGCTCGATCCGGTCGGCGAGCGGCCGCAACCTGCTGGTCTTCCTGAGCCGCACGCACTACTACGAGGGCAAGGGCGTCGACGCGGTCGTGCACCCGGTGCGCACCGCCGCGGCCGCGGGCTGCTCGACGATGGTGCTCACCAACGGCTGCGGCGGGCTCAACCCGTCCTGGTCGCCGGGCACCCCTGTCCTGATCCGCGACCACATCAACCTGACCGCGACGTCTCCGCTGGTCGGCGCCAACTTCGTCGACCTCACCGACCTCTACTCCGCGCGCCTGCGCGAGCTGGCGAAGCAGGTCGACCCCTCGTTGGACGAGGGCGTGTACGTCCAGTTCCCCGGCCCGCACTACGAGACCCCGGCCGAGGTGAAGATGGCCGGCATCATCGGCGGTGACCTGGTCGGCATGTCTACCACCCTCGAGGCGATCGCGGCCCGTGAGGCCAAGATGGAGATCCTCGGGATCTCGCTGGTCACCAACCTGGCCGCCGGCATCTCCGACCAGCCGCTCGACCACGCCGAGGTCCTCGAGGCCGGCCGCAGCGCTGCCACCCGGATGGGTGCGCTTCTCGGCGATCTGTTGCCCAGGATCTGAGTCACTCGGGGTCTGGTGCTTGGCGAGACTCCCTCCTTGTCGCGGACCGCTCTTCGGGGTTGGGCTGGGCCGCCCCAGTGTGGCCGCGGCACCATCACTCCTCGGCAGGAGCCGTTGCGCGGGGCGAACGAAAATTCGTTCACCCTCAGACCCCAAGCCCTGCCGCCGATGACACCCTCCAAAGCAAGGGTCGGCGGCAGACACCAACCACAAAACGACAGAAGCCCCTCCATCTTCCGCCACCTGATGACCTAGGGTCGGATCCATGGTCCCCACAGATCAATCCGCGCTCGTCGTACAGGCCCGGGAATGGCTTGCCGACGACCCGGATGCACAGACCCGAGCGGAGCTCGAGAGCCTCCTGACCTCCACCGCCCCGGGGGCCACGGCCGAGCTGGCCGACAGGTTCTCGGGCATGCTGCAGTTCGGCACCGCCGGGCTGCGGGGCGCGCTCGGCGCCGGACCCAACCGGATGAACCGGGTGGTCGTGATCAAGGCCGCCGCGGGACTGGCCCGCTACCTGCTCGCCACCGGCGCGCAGGGGCCGGTGGTGATCGGCTACGACGCCCGGCACAACTCCGACGTCTTCGCCCAGGACACCGCCGAGGTGATGACCGGAGCCGGCCTGCACGCGCTCGTGATGCCGCGCTCGCTGCCGACGCCGGTGCTGGCGTACGCCGTCAAGGCACTCGGCGCGAGCGCCGGGGTGATGGTGACGGCCAGCCACAACCCGCCGCAGGACAACGGCTACAAGGTCTACCTCGGGGACGGGTCGCAGATCGTGCCGCCGGCCGACGTCGAGATCGCGAAGCGGATCGCGGCGGTCGACAAGGTGAGCTCGGTCCCGCAGGGCCCGGCCGGCCAGACGATCAGCGAGGACCTGGTCGACAGCTACCTCGACACGGTCGTCGGACTCCTCGACGAAGGCGGCCCCCGCGACCTCCGGACGGTCTACACGCCGCTGCACGGTGTCGGCGGCGACCTGGTGCAGCTGGCGATGAGGTTCGCCGGCTTTCCCGAGCCGCTCGTGGTCAAGGAGCAGGAGCGGCCCGACCCCGACTTCCCGACCGTCGCCTTCCCCAACCCCGAGGAGCCCGGGGCGATGGACCGGGCGATGGCCCTCGCGAGCAAGAAGGGCGCCGACCTGGTCATCGCCAACGACCCCGACGCCGACCGCTGCGCCGCCGCCATCCCCGTCGGCAAGAAGTGGCGGATGCTGACCGGTGACGAGGTCGGTGCGCTGCTCGCGACCCACCTGATCCGCAAGGGTGTGACCGGGACGTACGCCGCCTCGATCGTCTCCTCCTCGCTGCTCGGCAAGATCGCCGCGGCCGCCGGGCAGGCCTATGCCGAGACGCTCACCGGCTTCAAGTGGATCTCGCGCGCGCCCGGGCTCGCCTTCGGCTACGAGGAGGCGCTGGGCTACTGCGTCGACCCCGAGCACGTACGCGACAAGGACGGCATCTCCGCGCTGCTGCTCCTGTGCGAGCTGGCGGCGTCGCTGAAGGCGGAGGGCCGCGACCTGGCCGACCTGCTCGACGAGCTCGCGGTCGAGCACGGCCTGCACGCCACCGCCCAGCTCTCGATCCGGCTCGAGGACCCGGCCCAGATCGCGGGCGCGATGCAGCGGCTCCGCGACCGGCCGGTGACCGCCCTGGCCGGAGCCGCCGTGCAGCAGCTCGACGACCTGACCACCGGCATCGGCGGGCTGCCGCCGACCGACGGGATCCGCTACCAGCTGGCCGGCGGCTCGCGGGTGATCGTGCGGCCGAGTGGCACCGAGCCCAAGATCAAGTGCTACCTCGAGGTCGTCGAGCCGGTCGACTCACCCGAGGCCCTGGCGCAGGCCCGGACCGACGCCGAGATCGCTCTCGGTGCTCTCAAAGTCGACATCCGCGCCGCCCTCGGCGTCTAGCATCCCCGCTGGTTGAGCTGTCCCGCCCCGCTGGTCGAGCCGTCCCCCCGCTGGTCGAGCCGCGAGCGCCAGCGAGCGTGTCGAGACCAACACGGTCACCTCCGCTCTCGATGGGACCGTGTTGGTCTCGACACGCCTCCGCCTAGCGGCTCCGGCGGCTCGACCAGCGGTGTCAGAGCAGAATCAAGGTCACGAAGACGACGGCCACGACACCGGTGATGGCGATCAGCGGCCAGTCCCAGCTGCGGCGTACGTCCTCGGCGAGCGCGAACTGCTCGTCGGAGTCGCGCTTGATCCGGCGCCGGTCGCGAGCGTCCTGGGCCAGCGCGTTGAGCCGGTCCTCGATGAAGTCGGCGTGGTTGCTCAGCGGCTGGTGGTCGCGCTTGGCGCCCTTGATCGCCTCCCGCATCGGACGCCCGACGGCGCCGCTGACGTAGGTGCGGCCGCCCGCGTAGGCACCGAGGGTGCGGCCGACCGAGACGCTCTCCAGCGCAGCCATCGGGAAACGCACCGTCGAGAAGAGGTGGTGGAGCACGAAGTCACCCTCGCTGACCCCGACCTTGGTGCGGATGAACGCGGCGTACGCCACCAGAGCGAAGAGCACGCCGCCGGCCGTCGTCTCGGGGTGCCAGCCGGTGGCGGCATCGATCACGATGACCGCGACCGCGGCCCCTGCCGCGAGAAGTCCCCACACGGTGCTGCTGGAGTTGCGGAACCACTCCTCGGGCTGATCGTCATTCACGGCGCAAACCTTAGCCCTCGTATGCTGACCACGTGCCTACCCCCGCAGAGATCGCGAAGCTGATCGACCACACCCTCCTCAAGCCCGAGGCGACCCACGCCGACGTCGAGGCACTGATCGCGGAGGCCGCCGAGCTCGGCACCTACTCGGTGTGCATCTCGCCGTCGATGCTCCCGGTCACGGTGCCCGACGACCTGAAGGTCGCTGTCGTGTGCGGCTTCCCGAGCGGCAAGCACCTCTCCTCGGTCAAGGCCGCCGAGGCGGCGGCCGCGGTCGAGGCCGGTGCCGACGAGATCGACATGGTGATCGACATCGGTGCCGCCAAGGAGAAACGCTACGCCGACGTGGAGGCCGACATCGCCGCCGTCCGCGCCGCGGCTCCGGCCCCGACGGTGCTGAAGGTGATCATCGAGTCCGCCGCGCTGGAGGACGACGAGATCGTGGGTGTCTGTCAGGCTGCCGTCCGGGCCGGCGCGGACTTCGTGAAGACATCCACCGGCTTCCACCCGGCCGGTGGCGCGTCGGTCGAGGCGGTCGCGCTCATGCGCAAGACAGTGGGCTCCAACCTGGGCGTCAAGGCGTCCGGCGGTGTCCGCACCCTGGAGCAGGCCGAGGCCATGATCGCCGCCGGCGCAACCCGGCTGGGCGTATCCGGATCGCGGGCCCTGCTCTCCGGCGCGGCGCCCGCGGCGGGCTACTGACGCCGCCGACTGAAAGAAAAGTTTCTTTCACGGGATAATCACCTCCCGTGCATGCTCAGGTCATCGTCCTCGCCGGTCCCTCGGGGGCCGGGAAGTCCCGTCTCGCCGAGCGGCTGGGTCTGCCGGTCCTCCGGCTGGACGACTTCTACAAGGACGGCTCCGACCCCTCGCTCCCTCGGATCACCGAGGGCCCGAACGCGGGTCTGGTCGACTGGGACCACCCCGACTCATGGCACCCTGATGACGCGATGAAGGCGATCACGGCGCTCTGCGAGACGGGCACCGCCGACGTACCTGTCTACGACATCGCCCATGACGGCCGCACCGGCTGGCAGTCGCTGACCCTCGGCGACGAGCCGTTCTTCGTCGCCGAGGGGATCTTCGCCCAGGACATCGTGGCCGAGTGCCGCGACGCGGGGCTGCTGGCCGCCGCCTACTGCGTCACCCACTCACCGACGGTGACCTTCTGGCGCCGGCTCACCCGCGACCTCCGCGAGCGTCGCAAACCACCGTTCGTGCTGGTCAAGCGGGGCCTGGCGCTCATGCGCGTGCAGCCGCAGGTCGTCGCGGACGCGGTCGCCAAGGGCTGCACCGCGGTCTACCCGAAGCACGGCTACATCGCCATCGAACGACTCACAGGGCCGCGTACGCGCCCTTGATCTCGTGGATCAGGTCGACCCGCTCGTCGTAGGGCAGGAACGCGGACTTCATCGCGTTGGTCGTCAGCCGCTGGAGCTCGGGCAGCCCCCAGCCGAAGGCCTCCACGATGCCGGCCATCTCCGCCGACATCGAGGTGCGTGACATCAGCCGGTTGTCGGTGTTGACGGTGACCCGGAACCCGAGGTCGTAGAGCAGCCCGATCGGGTGCTCGGCGATCGACTTCGCCGCCCCGGTCTGCACGTTGGAGCGCGGACAGAGCTCGAGCGGGATCCGCCGGTCCCGGACGTACGCAGCGAGCCGGCCGAGCCGCGGCGCCTCGCCCTCCTCGAGGGTGATGTCGTCGACGATCCGTACGCCGTGACCGAGCCGGTCGCAGCCGCAGGGGTGCACCGCCTCCCAGATCGACGGCAGCCCGAAGCCTTCGCCGGCGTGGATGGTGAAGCGCATGTTGTCCGCGGCCAGCTGCTCGAACGCCGCCAGGAACCGGCTCGGCGGGAAGCCCTTCTCCGGCCCGGCGATGTCGAACCCGGCGACCCCGCGGTCGCGCCAGGCGACTGCGAGCTCGGCGATCTCAGCGGCGCGGGCGGCCTGGCGCATGGCGGTGAGCAGCTGGCGTACGACGATCTTCCTCCCGGTCGTGGCGACCGCCGCCATGCCCTCGTCGAACCCGGCCTGGACGGCTGCGACCACCTCGTCCAGCTCGCGACCGTTGACCAGATGGAGCTCCGGCGCCCAGCGGACCTCGGCATAGACGACGCCGTCCGCGGCCAGGTCCTCGACGCACTCCCGAGCCACCCTGGTCAGCGCCGGCAGCGTCTGCATGACCGCCAGCGTGTGCGCGAAGGTGTCGAGGTAGCGCTCCAGCGACCCCGAGTCCGCGCTGCTCACGAACCACTCCTCCAGCGCGACCGGATCCTCCTGAGTGCCCTCGGGGAGCTCGTGGCCGACCTCGGCGGCGAGCTCGATGAGGGTCGAGGGACGCACGCCACCGTCGAGGTGGTCGTGGAGCAGCACCTTCGGCGCTGCCTTGATCTGCATGTCGGACGGTTCCATGGGCTCATTATTCCGTATGCCGCTAGATTCCGGGGGTGCGCACATTCACCACTCTCGAAGAAGTCTCCGACGCCGCAGGAACCGAGATCGGCACCGGCGAATGGCTCCAGGTCGACCAAGACCGCGTCAACGCCTTCGCGGACGCCACCGGCGATCACCAGTGGATCCACGTCGACGAGGAGCGGGCGAAGGAGGGCCCGTTCGGGGGCACCATCGCCCACGGCTACCTGACGCTGTCGCTGATCCCCTACCTCGGCGTGAGCGTCTACTCGCTGGAGACCCCCGGAGCGAAGCTCAACTACGGCCTCAACAAGGTCCGGTTCCCCACCCCGGTCCTGGTCGGGTCCCGGATCCGTCCGGTCATCACCTTCGGCGAGGTCACCGAGCTTCCGACCGGCCTCCAGCTCGTCGTGAAGACGACGATCGAGATCGAGGGCTCGGCCAAGCCCGCGTGCGTCGCGGAGTCGGTCGTGCTCCTGCTGGAGTCCTGAGCGCGCTCAGGAGTAGTCGGCCCACAGCCGCTGGGTCGTGCCGTCGACGGTCATCTCGCCGCCGTACGGCACGATCCACTGCGGTCGGGTGTGCCCGAACGGCGGACCGACGACGACCACCGCGTCGGGGTTGTAGCGGGCGACGGTCTCGATCGCGGCGTCACGCTGCTCGGCACGCTTGGCGGCACGCTCCTCGGCGCTGGGCTGTCGTTCGAAGTCACTGGTCGGCGGCCGCGCGACGACCACCGCGTCGATCGCCTCGAGCAGCCCGCGCTCGCCCAGCGAGCGCGCGATCCAGGCGAACTCCTGCGCCGGGATGAGCTCCTCGGAGGTCTCCAGGAGGAGTACGCCGCGCTCGAGCACTCCCGGGTCGGCCGGGAAGCGGCCGGCGGTCAGCGCCCACTGGAGGATCTCGATGCAGCCGCCCCAGGTGCGGCCGGTGACCCTGCGGGCAGGACCGGCCCAGGTCCACGGCTCGGTCGTCTCCCGCTCGCCGTACTCGGTCAGCGCGCGCGGGTCGTTCCAGTCGCGGCCCATGTCCTCGGACTCCCCCGGCTCGGTGATCTCAAGGGTCTCGCCGGTGAGGAGCGCGGCCTTGAGCGAGGCCTCGTGGATCGGGTCGAGCCCCGGCCCCGGTCCGAGGTGGACCTGGGTCGAGCCGCCGTGGAACGCGGCGACACCGTTGGTCCACAGCCAGTTGAGCAGGTTGGTGTTGTCGCTGTAGCCGAGGAACGGCTTCGGGTCCTTGCGGACCAGCTCGGCGTCGAGATGCGGGATCACCGTGATCTGGTCCTCGCCCCCGATGGTCGCCAGCACCGCCCGGATCTCCGGGTCGGCGAGCGCGGCGTTCACGTCCGCCGCCCGCTCCTGCGCCGACGCCCCGACCTTCCGGGTCGTCGGGTACTCCACCGGCACCAGCCCGGTCACCTCGGCCAGCCTCACCATCGCCTGCTCGTGGATCGCCGGCGCCACGCCGGGCGCGGCGAACGAGGGTGACAGCACGGCGACCTTGTCGCCCGCGACGGCCTTGGGTGGCTTGACGATCTCCATGCCCGAAGTCTGGCCTCTGGCAGTGGCCCGAAGCGACCGGTTATCCCCCACCCTCCGCCGGTCGAGCCGGTCCCCGCGCCGGTCCCCGCGCCGGTCCCCGCGCCGGTCCCCGCGCCGGTCCCCGCGCCGGTCCCCGCGCCGGTCCCCGCGCCGGTCCCCGCGCCGGTCGAGCCGGATTCGTGAGGAACGAACGAATCCGTGTCGAGACCAACACAGTCCCTGTCGCGCTCGCTGGGACCGTGTTGGTCTCGACACGCTCGGCCGCAGGCGGCCTCGCGGCTCGACCATCGGGACGCGTCCGGCTCGACCAGCGGGACGCGTCAGCCGATGCGGTCGAGGATCAGCGGCGTCGCCTCGTACGCAGCCCCGTCCCCGATCTCGTAGCCACCCTCCAGCGCGGCCAGTGCGCGGTCGAAGCGCTCTGGCGTGTCGGTGTGGAGCGTGAACAGCGGCGCACCGGCAGCGACGGAGTCGCCCGGTCGAGCGTGCCAGGTGACCCCGGCTCCCGCCTGGACGGCGTCCTCCTTCCGCTCGCGGCCGGCACCGAGGCGCCAGGCGGCGAGACCGACGGCCATCGCGTCGAGCCGCGTGAGGACGCCGGACGTCGGCGCGGTGACGACATGGGTCTCACGGGCGACCGGCAGCGGTGCCGACGGATCGCCACCCTGGGCCGAGATCATCGCCCGCCAGGCATCCATGGCCTTGCCGGAGGCGAGCACGTCGGCAGGATCCGGACCGGACACCCCGGCGGCGGCCAGCATCTCCCGGGCCAGCGCGACGGTGAGCTCGACGACGTCGGCAGGACCGCCGCCGGCGAGGACATCGACCGACTCGGCGACCTCGATCGCGTTGCCGGCGGTCAGGCCGAGCGGGGTGGCCATGTCGGTCACCAGCGCGACCGTGTTGACGCCGGCATCGGTGCCGAGGTCGACCATGGTGCGCGCCAGCTCCTGCGCCGACTCCAAAGACTTCATGAACGCCCCGGCGCCGACCTTGACGTCGAGCACCAGCGCTCCGGTGCCCTCGGCGATCTTCTTGGACATGATCGAGGAGGCGATCAGCGGGATCGACTCGACGGTGCCCGTGACGTCGCGCAGCGCGTAGAGCTTGCGGTCGGCCGGGGCCAGTCCTTCACCGGCCGCGCAGATCACCGCGCCGACCGAGCCGAGCTGGGCCAGCATCTCCTCGTTGGACAGCGACGCCCGCCACCCCGGGATCGACTCGAGCTTGTCGAGCGTGCCTCCGGTGTGGCCGAGCCCGCGTCCGGACAGCTGCGGCACGGCCACCCCGCACGCGGCGACCAGCGGCGCCAGCGGCAGCGTGATCTTGTCGCCCACGCCCCCGGTGGAGTGCTTGTCGGCGGTCGGCCGGTCCAGGGAGTCGAACGACATCCGCTCCCCCGACGCGATCATCGCCGCCGTCCACCGCGCGATCTCGCGCCGCGACATCCCGTTGAGCAGGATCGCCATGTTGAGCGCCGACATCTGCTCCTCGGCCACCACCCCCTGGGTGTAGGCCGCGATCGTCCAGTCGATCTGCGAGTCGCTCAGCTCGCCGCCGTCGCGCTTGGCGAGGATCACCTCGACCGCATCATGTTCCGCCATGTGGACAGCGTAAGGCGCGAGCGCCGCAGGTCCCTACCGGACGACGCTCGTCACGCCAGCGCCTCCGGCCCGAAGGCGTCGGGAAGGACCTCGGACATCGGCTTCACGCCCGAGACGGTCATCAGCAGCAGCTCGGCGCCCCCGTTCTCCCAGAGCAGCTGGCGGCAGCGGCCGCACGGCATGATGACCTCGCCGGAGCCGTTGACGCAGACCACATGGGTGAGCCGGCCGCCGCCGGTCATGTGCAGCGAGGAGACCAGGCCGCACTCGGCGCACAGGGTCACCCCATAAGCCGCGTTCTCCACGTTGCACCCCTGGAGCAGGCGCCCGTCGTCGGCGTATCCGGCGACTCCGACGCGGAAGTTGGAGTAGGGCGCGTACGCATGTTTTGCGGCCTCGACGGCCTGCGCACGCAGGCCTTCCCAGTCAAAGCCCTCTGCGGCGTACGTCTGCTTCTCGGTCATGGTTCGACCTTAAAGCCTGTCCGGACAACCGAGCACAAGCTACGAGGCTTAGGCTTCGCCCAGATCAAAAGTTGGTAACCGTTCGCGTAATCCCTGGCAATGCTCGGTCTTTGGGGAGAACGTTCGGACATGAATGTCCTTTGTTCCGCGGTCCGCGGGGCAACGACCTGGAGGCACCAGTGAAGAACAACATCAAGAAGGCGGCCGCCGGCGGCGTCGCCGCGGTCCTGTCCGCTGCCGCCCTCGCCGCGTGCGGCGAGGCGCCGGCCGAGCGCGCCGGGGAAGGCAACAGCGACTACCTTCCCTGCATCGTCTCCGACTCGGGCGGGTTCGACGACAAGTCGTTCAACCAGCTCAGCTTCGAGGGCGTGAAGGACGCCGCTGACGAGCTGGGTTCGAAGTACAAGGACGTCGAGTCCAACAGCGAGAACGACTACGCCGCCAACCTCGAGGGTCTGGTCGGACAGAGCTGCGACACCATCGTGACCGTCGGTTTCGCGCTCTCGGCCGCGACCATCGAGTCCGCCAAGGCCAACCCCGAGACCGAGTACGTCCTGATCGACGACGCGGCCGACGCCGACTTCGACGGCAAGACCGACGCGGAGAACATCAAGCCGATCCTCTACGACACCGCCCAGGCCGCGTTCCTGGCCGGCTACGTCGCCGCCGACTACACCAAGACCGGCGTCGTCGGCACCTATGGCGGCCAGCCGTTCCCGACCGTGACGATCTTCATGGACGGGTTCAAGCAGGGCGTGGAGTACTACGCGAAGACGAAGAAGAAGGACGTCAAGGTCGTCGGCTACGAGGGCGGCGAGAAGGGCTCCTTCACCGGCGAGTTCGTCGCCAACGAGAAGGCCACCAACACCGCCCGCCAGATCATCGACCAGAACGCCGACGTGATCCTGCCGGTCGGCGGCCCGATCTACCAGGGTGCGCTCACCGCGATCGCCGACTCCGGCAAGGAGGTCGCCCTGATCGGTGTCGACGCCGACTTCTACGAGACCGACCCGAACACCCAGGACGTCGTGCTCACGTCCATCCTGAAGAACATGAAGACCTCCACCAAGGACGTCATCCTCGCCGCGGGTGAGGACAAGTTCGACGCGACTCCGTACGTCGGCACGCTCGAGAACGACGGGGTCGGCCTGGCGCCGTTCCACAACTTCGAGTCGAAGGTGTCCGAGACTCTCCCCGACGAGATCGAGGAAGTCACCGCCGGCATCAAGGACGGCTCGATCAAGGTCAACTCCTACCTGGCCGAATGATCTAGCTCTCACGAGCAGTGCGAGGGGGCCGGGAACCCGGCCCCCTCGCGACGTACCTCTGGAATCTCTCCACCCTGCAAGGAATGATCCGTGCCATGAGACTCGCGCTTCGCGACATCACCAAGCGCTTCGGCTCCCTGGTCGCCAACGACCACATCTCCCTGACCGTCGAGCCCGGTGAGATCCACTGCCTCCTCGGTGAGAACGGCGCGGGCAAGTCCACGCTGATGAACGTGCTCTACGGCCTCTACCAGGCCGACGAGGGCGAGATCCTCATCGACGACGAGCCGCAGCGCTTCAAGGGTCCCGGCGATGCGATGGCCGCCGGCATCGGCATGGTGCACCAGCACTTCATGCTCATCCCCGTGTTCACCGTCGCCGAGAACGTCATGCTCGGCCACGAGTCCACCGGGTTCGCCGGCAGGCTCGACCTCGACGCCGCCCGCAAGCGCGTCCGGGAGATCTCCGACCGCTTCGGCTTCCAGGTGGACCCCGACGCGCTCGTCGAGGACCTCCCCGTCGGCGTGCAGCAGCGGGTCGAGATCATCAAGGCGCTCTCGCGTGACGCCGAGGTGCTCGTCTTCGACGAGCCGACCGCCGTGCTGACGCCGCAGGAGACCGATGAGCTGATGACGATCATGCGCCAGCTCAAGGAGTCCGGCACGGGCATCGTGTTCATCACCCACAAGCTTCGCGAGGTGCGCGAGGTGGCCGACCGGATCACGGTCATCCGCCGCGGCGCGGTCGTCGGCGAGGCCTCCCCGGAAGCCTCCAACGCCGAGCTCGCAGCCCTGATGGTCGGACGCCCGGTCGAGCTCAAGGTGCACAAGGACCCGGCGCAGCCGGGCGAGCGCGCGCTCGTCGTCTCCGACCTCACGGTGGTCGACGAGGACGGCTATGTCCACGTCGACTCGATCAGCTTCCACATCGACGCCGGTGAGATCCTCGCCGTCGCCGGCGTCCAGGGCAACGGCCAGACCGAGCTCACCGAGGCGATGGTGGGCCTGGCTCCGCACGTCGAGGGCTCGATCAAGCTCGACGGCCGAGAGATCGTGGGCCGCTCGGTGCGCAAGGCGCTCGAGGCGGGCATCGGGTTCATCCCCGAGGACCGCCAGGTCGAAGGCCTGGTCAGCAACTTCACCATCGCCGAGAACCTCATGCTCAACCGCAGCTTCGACGAGCCCTTCGTCTCCCGCGGCTCGCTGAACCTCAAGAAGCTCGACACCTTCGCCAAGGAGAAGCTGGCCGAGTACGACGTACGCGCCCCCGGGGTCTCGACCCTGGCCGGGCAGCTGTCGGGCGGCAACCAGCAGAAGGTCGTCGTCGCCCGAGAGCTCTCTCGCGACCTGCGACTTCTCGTCGCGGCACAGCCCACGCGCGGCGTGGACGTCGGGTCGATCGAGTTCATCCACCAGCAGATCGTGGCCGCGCGTGACACCGGTGTCCCGGTGCTCGTGGTCTCCACCGAGCTCGACGAGATCGCTGCCCTCGCTGACCGGATCATGGTCCTCTACCGCGGACGGGTCGTGGGCATCGTGCCTGCCGACACCTCCCGCGACGCCCTCGGCCTGATGATGGCCGGCGAGACTCCTGAAGGGATCGAGTCGTGAGTGAGAAGGGGCCGGAGAACCAGCCGGCCGAGAAGACAGAGCCCACCGAGCAGGCGGAGGGCGCGGCCGCCGACGCCGACCGGGTGCCCGAGGCGAGCCGGTGGCACCTGGCGATGCGCGAGATCACCACGGGCAACGCGCTGGTCGCGGCGCTCTCGGTGGTGCTCGCGATGTTCGTCGGGTCGCTGATGATCCTCTTCACCGACGAGGACGTCCGCTACGGGCTCTCCTACTTCTTCGCCCGCCCCTCCGACACGTTCTACTACGGGTGGGAAGCCATCTCGGGGGCGTACGTCTCGCTGTGGCGGGGTGCGGTCTACAACGACCTGGCCGGGACCTTCGCCCAGCAGATCAAGCCGATCACGGAGACGCTGAAGTTCGCCGCGCCGCTGACGCTGGCCGGGCTCGGCATCGGCCTGACCTTCCGCGCCGGGCTCTTCAACATCGGCGGGCGCGGCCAGATGCTGCTCGGTGGGGCCGCGGCCGCGTTCGTGGCGGTCAAGTTCGACCTGCCGATGATCGTGCACCTGCCGCTGGCCATCCTCGTCGGCGCGCTGGCCGCCGCACTGTGGGGCGGGATCGCCGGCCTCCTCAAGGCGCTCACCGGTGCCCATGAGGTGATCGTGACGATCATGCTCAACTACGTCGGCTACTACCTGGTCTTCTACGCCCTGACCCGCAAGTCGCTGCTCCAGGCGCCCGGGTCGGGCAACCCGAAGTCCTCGCCGATGCCGGAGTCGGCGATCCTGCCAGACCTGCTCGGGCCGCAGTTCAACCTGCACGCCGGCTTCCTGCTCGCGGTGCTGGCGACGCTCCTGGTCTGGTGGATCCTCAACCGCTCCTCGCTCGGCTACCGGTTCCGCGCGGTCGGCGAGAATCCCTCGGCCGCGAGGGCTGCCGGCATCAACGTCGGGGCCGCCTACCTCAGCGCCTTCCTGATCTCCGGCGCCCTGGTCGGCCTGGCCGGGGTCAACCAGGTGCTCGGCTCGGTGACCGACGGCGCGACCAGCGGCCTCGACGCCGGGATCGGCTTCGACGCGATCACGGTCGCGCTGCTGGGACGGTCGCGTCCGTTCGGCATCCTGGCCGCAGGCATCCTGTTCGGCGCGTTCAAGTCCGGCGGCTTCTTCATGCAGGCCTCCGAAGGCATCCCGGTCGACATCGTCTTGGTGATCCAGTCCCTGATCGTGCTGTTCCTCGCCGCGCCGCCCCTGGTGAAGGCGATCTTCCGACTCCCCACGAAGGAGGCCTGAGGACCATGTCCGTTACCGATCTTCCGGTCGACTCCGACGCACCCGTCGTCGCCGAGCGCATCCCGGGCCTGTGGAAGACGCCCATCGTCATGGCCGTGTTCACCGTGCTGGTGGCGCTGCTCGTCATCGTGGCCCCGCGCACCGGTGACTCCACCTTCCGGTGGAGCCGCGAGGGCGACTGGTTCGCCATCCCCGACATCTCGCTGCCCGCCAACGGCGTCGTGTGGACGGCCGTGGTGCTGTGCCTGCTGTGCACGGCGTACGCCGCCTGGAACGCTCGCGCCGGCCGTAAGACTCCCTTGGTGCTGGTCGCAGCCTTCGCCGTCATCGCGGTGTCCGGGTTCCTGGCGTGGGCGGTCGCGGGCAAGACGCTTCCCGTGGTCGGCCTGCTCGCCGGCGCGCTGGCTCTGGCGGTGCCGCTCGTGTTCGGTGCGCTCGGCGGCGTCGTCGGCGAGCGGTCGGGCGTCGTCAACATCGCCATCGACGGCCAGCTGCTCTTCGGCGCCTTCGGCGCGGCGATCGTCGCCTCCGTGACCGGCACCCCCTGGGCGGGCCTGGTGGCCGCGATGGTCGCGGGGATGCTGGTCGCGCTGCTCCTGGGGCTGTTCGCGATCACCTACTGGGTCGAGCAGGTCATCGTCGGTGTCGTCCTCAACGTGCTCGTCATCGGCGTCACCAGCTTCATGTTCTCCCAGGTCCTCTCGGAGAACGCCGGGGCGCTCAACAACCCGCCCCACTTCCCGCGACTGGAGATCCCGCTGCTGTCCGGCATCCCGGTGATCGGCCCGATCTTCTTCCGCCAGACGGTGCTGGTCTACCTGATGTACGCCACCGTCTTCCTCGTCGCCTGGGCCCTCTACCGGTCCAAGTGGGGACTGCGCGTGCGTGCGGTCGGCGAGCACCCGAAGGCGGCCGACACCGTCGGCATCAACGTGATCGCCACCCGCTACCGCACGGTGCTGCTTGCCGGCGCGATCGCGGGCATCGGCGGAGCCACCTACACGCTCGTCTCGGTGCCGTCCTTCGGGCGTGAGATGACCGGCGGCGCGGGCTACATCGCGCTGGCCGCGGTGATCTTCGGCAAGTGGGACCCGATCAAGGCGACCCTGGCAGCGCTGCTCTTCGGCTTCGCGTCCAACGTCGAGTCCGTGCTCTCGGTGATCGGCTCACCGGTTCCGTCGCAGTTTATGCTGATGCTGCCGTACGTCGTGACGATCTTCGCCGTCGCCGGGCTCGTCGGGCACTCGCGGGCACCGGCGGCCGACGGCGTGCCCTACCGGAAGGGCTAGCCCCGCCGAAACTGCACTTGTGGGCGACGAAACTGCCGTTTCGTCGCCCACAAGTGATTTCTCGGCGCGCCGCTTCTACAGATTCGGCGGGGTCAGGGTGCGGTGGGCGGCGGCAGCCAGGACCTTGGCGCCGACGCCCACCGCACGCTCGTCGATGCGTAGGTCGCCCTGGTGGAGGTCGTAGGTGGGGCCGCCCGGGGTGCGTACGCCGAGGCGGAACATCGAGCCCGCGACCTGCTCCTGGTACCAGCCGAAGTCCTCGCCGCCGAGGCTCTGCGCGGAGACGACGGCACCCCGGTCGCCCAGGACTGCGCGGACGCTCTCGACGAGGATCTGGTGGGACTCCTCGTCGTTGCTGACCGGCGGGACACCGCGGGTGTAGTCGACGGCAGCCGTCACGCCATAGGGCGCGATGATCTCGGCGACCACCTCGCGCACGACGTGCTCGACCTCGCTCCAGGCATCGCTGTCGAGGATCCGCACCGTGCCGCCGACGGACCCGTGCGCGGGGATCACGTTGTGGATCTGGCCGGCGGTGACCTTGCCCCAGACCACGCTCACGCCGGCCCGGGGGTCCATCCGCCGGCTCAGGATCACCGGCAGCTCGGTGGTCACCTTGGCGAGCGCGAAGACCAGGTCGCCGGTCAGGTGCGGGCGCGAGGTGTGACCGCCGGTGCCGCTCAGGTGTACGTCGATCAGGTCGGCCGCGCTGGTCAGTGCGCCGGAGCGGAGCCCGACGCGCCCGACGTCCACGGTCGGGTCGCAGTGGAGTGCGAAGATCCGCTCCACGTCGTCGAGCGCACCCAGGCTCATCAGGTGCAGCGCCCCGCCCGGCATGACCTCCTCGGCGGGCTGGAACAGCAGGCGTACGCCACCGGGCAGCGGTGCCTCGCGATGCAGGTCGGCCAGCGCGAGGCCGGCACCGAGCAGCGCCGTGGTGTGTACGTCGTGACCGCAGGCGTGCGCGACCCCGGGGACGGTGCTCGTCCAGATGTCGGTGGTGACGTCCTCGACGGGCAGGGCGTCCATGTCGCCGCGCAGCGCGACGACGCCCGAGCCCTGGCCGGCCGCGCCCAGGTCGGCGATCAGACCGGTCGCCGACGGCTGGTCGACCCGCCAGCCCGCCTTCTCCAACCGTTCGGCGATGAGCGCGGTGGTGCGATGCTCCTGCCAGGAGAGCTCCGGGTGCGCGTGGATGTCCCGGCGCAGGTCGGTCAGCTCGGCGTCGTAGGCATCGACTCGCTCGGCGAGGAAGGCAGCAGGCTCCATGATCTGGCCAGACTAATCCTTGTCGTAGGCGGCCAGGATCCTGTCCGCGGCCACGGTCGCCGGAAGCTCCCCGGAGAGCACCTCGGCACGCACCTCGTCACGGATCGCCTTGACGCCGGCGGAGTGCTTGAGCCGCTGGTCGAGCTCGTCGCGGACGAGGGCCCAGGTGAAGTCGAGCTGCTGCTCGGCGCGCTTGGTGCGCAGCCCGTCCTGACCGAGGTGGGCGCGGTGGGCCATCACCTGCTCCCAGACCGAGTCGACCCCGTCGTCGTGGAGCGCCGAGGCGGTGACCACCGGCGGCGCCCACTCCTCGCGGGAGCGCACCAGCCGGAGCGCACCGGCGAGCTCACGGGCGGCCGCGCGCGCCTCCTGGGCGCGGTGGGGGTCGTCGGGGTCGGCCTTGTTGACCGCGATCACGTCGGAGATCTCCAGGATGCCCTTCTTGATCCCCTGCAGCTGGTCGCCGGTGCGCGCGATGGTGAGGAACAGGAAGGTGTCCACCATTCCCGCCACGGTCACCTCGGACTGCCCGACACCCACCGTCTCGACCAGCACCACGTCGTAGCCGGCCGCCTCGAGCACCGCCATCGCCTGCACGGTGGCCCTGGCGACCCCGCCGAGCGTCCCGGCGGACGGGGACGGCCGGATGAAGGCGTTGGGGTCCACCGAGAGCCGCTGCATGCGCGTCTTGTCGCCCAGGACGGAGCCGCCGGTGCGTACCGAGGACGGGTCGACCGCCAGCACCCCGACCTTGAGGCCGTTGGCGGTCAGCCGGCTGCCGAGCGCCTCGATGAACGTCGACTTGCCGACCCCCGGCACCCCGGAGATCCCGACCCGCACGGTGTCACCCGCGGGGAGCTTGGTGAGCAGCTCGCGCGCGATGTCGCGGTGCTGGGGCTTGGTCGACTCGACCAAGGTGATCGCCCGTGACACCGCCGCCCGCTTGCCGTCGCTGATGCCGTCGAGAAGGTCTTGTACGTCGGGCCCTGGCATGGCCAGCACCTTAGCCAATCCTCACGGAATGACGTGAAGCCCTCTGCTCCGTGCAACGTCTCGAAGACGTACGTCGAAGCTCGCGAGCGAGGCCGCATGGGCATCGGCAGCCATCAGGACGCAGCAGTCCGGCATCTTGAGCGGCGTGGCCACGCACAGGTCCGCCACTCTTCGCGCTTCGTCCTGCACGCGGTCGAGCTCACGGATTCCGACGGCCTCCACCTTCTCGATCACCTCGCCCGCTCGCCCATCCCGCGTCGGGCGCACCAGCACCTCGGCGAGCGTCAAGGTGTGGATCCGATAACGCTCCGTCGTGGAGAGGACGTTCAACGCCTGGACGTGGTGGATGTCGGTCTTGTCGAGGTACGCGATCAGCACGCTCGCATCGAGAACGATCACGCCGGCCAGTCTTCGCGCAGCTCGTCGAGGTAGCCCTCACCGAACTCAAAACCCCCGGCGTTGGCTTCGACCAGTCGGCGCCGCGCAGCAAGCTGATCAGCCTCGTCCCGTTCGAGGGCCTTCGCACCCTCTTCGGCAAGGGCCGCGATCAGGGCGCTGCGGGACTTCCCGGGCCAACGCCGCTCCGCCGCTTCGAGAGCAGCAGCCAGTTCGTCGGTCTCGGTCACCTGATGACGCGGTCGGGAAGTCGGCATACCCAAAAGTGTACCACCGTGATTTCGGGTGGTACACCGCCATTCGTGGTGATCACCGTCAGAGCCCCAGGAGCTCGCGGAGGACGTCGGGGAGCCGGCTCGACCGGGGGTCGTCCAGCGGCACCCAGGAGATGCCCACCTGGGTCACGTGCCAGGCGAGGGCGGCGGCGATGATCACCAGGCCGACGACGGCGACGACCCATCGCTGGGAGGGCGAAGAAGCCGCGCGGGCGACCGGGCCCACGGTGTCGCGGACTCGTTGCGAGGCGAGCCAGGCGGCGGACATGAAGGTCACCGCGGCGGCGTAGAGCACCACGGTCGGCGGCAGCCCCAGGGCCAGGCAGCCGACCGCGACAGCGGCTGCGATCACGCCAGTCAGCGCGGTCAGCGCCGCCGTGCCGGGGACGGCACGGACCAGGTCCCACGGGGATCGGATGAGCGCCCAGGGCCCGTCGTACCACTTCCGTCCGCGCGCTTCGCGGCGCTTCGACAGCTGGTCCGCGGCCAGCGACCCTGCCCGCAGCAGCCAGACACCGAGGCCGAGCAGGGCCGCGCCCAGGAACGGGTACGCCGCGACGACCCCGGCCAGGATCGCGGCGAGCGCGACCAGGATCAGGAAGTGCATCGGACCGGGCCAGCGCTTGAGGTTGGCGTGCTTGCTGGGCGGGCTCCAGCCTGGCTCGGGCACCGGCGCCTGCGGGTCGAACCGGCGCACCACCACGGGCTCGACCGGCGCGTCGGCGGCGGTCACCGCGGTCGGCGACACCTCCTCCACCTCGGGCGGCGCGACCTCCGTGACGGCGTCGCCGGCGGCGCCCGGGTCGACCAGCGTCGGCTTCGGCTGCTCTGCTTCCGCCGGTGCGGCAGCCAGCGGCAGCGTCACCGGCAGCACGGCGGTGACCGCGGAGGCATCCGCCCCCGACCACGGCACCTCGGGCTCCATCAGCCACTCGCGCAGCTCCTCGAGGCCGGGCCGGTCCGCGGGATCCGTCGCCAGTGCGGCCGCCAGGACATCCCGCATCGACCCGTCGATCCCGTCGAGATCGTGCTGGCCGCGGCGTACGCGATCCAGGACGGCCATCGACGGCCCGGTCCCGAACGGCGGCCGGCCCAGCAGCGCATAGGCGGTCGTGGCCGCCCAGGAGTGCACGTCGCTGGCCGGCGACGCGGGCGTCCCCTCCAGGATCTCCGGGGCGAGGTAGCCCGGCGTCCCGACCAGCCACCCGGTGAGGGTGATCTTGGGGTCGTCGGCGACCCGGGCCAGCCCGAAGTCGATGAGCACCGGCGTACGCCCCTCCATCACCACGTTGGAGGGCTTCACGTCGCGGTGCAGCACGCCGGCGTCGTGGCAGGCCGCGACACCGCCGGCCAGGCAGCGCGCCATCCAGAAACGGTCCTCGCCGAGGACCGGCCCGTCGTCCTTGATCCGGTCGTGCAGCGTCGGCCCGGGCACATAGCGGGTCGCGACGTACGGGAGGTCGGCATAGGGGTCGGCGTCGACGATCTCCGCGATCCACGGGCTGCGCACCTGCCGCAGCGACCGCACCTCGCGCTCCAGCCGGGCGCGGGTCTCCTCGTCCCCCACGACGTGCGTACGCAGCACCTTCAGCGCCACCCGCTCGCCGGTCTCCTCGTGGCGGGCGAGATGGACGACACCCATGCCGCCCTCGCCGAGCCTGCTGAGGAGCTCGTAGGAGCCGACCCTCACCAGCCCGTCCCCGGATGCCCGCCCGGGGCGTAGGTCCGTCACAGCTCTGAGGCTAGACGAGCCCTACGCCTCCGGCGAGGACATACCCCGGAGGGTCAGTGATCGAGCTGTTCCCGCAGGCGGGCGAGCAGGTCGAGGGCGGAGTCGGCGATGACCGTCCCCGGCAGGAAGACCGCAGCAGCGCCCATCTGCTCGAGCGTGGCGACGTCGTCGGGCGGGATGACCCCGCCGATGACGATCATGATGTCCGGGCGCCCCTGCTCCTCCAGCGCCGCCTTCAGTGCGGGGAGCAGCGTGAGGTGACCGGCGGCAAGCGAGGAGACTCCGACGATGTGTACGTCGGCGTCGACCGCCTGCTGCGCGACCTCTTCGGGCGTGGAGAACAGCGGGCCTACGTCGACGTCGAAGCCGAGGTCGGCGAAGGCCGAGACCACGACCTTCTGGCCACGGTCGTGGCCGTCCTGGCCCATCTTCGCGACCAGGATGCGCGGGCGGCGGCCCTCCGCCTCCTCGAACTCCTTGGTCGCCTTCAGCACCTCGGTCACCTTGGAGTCCCCCGACGTCGTCGCCTCGTCCCGGTACACACCGGAGATGGTACGGATGACGGCCTGGTGTCGCCCCCATGCCTTCTCCATCGCGTCGGAGATCTCCCCGACGGTCGCCTTCGCACGGGCCGCGTCGACGGCCAGCTTGAGCAGGTTGCCGTCCAGGTTGCCGGTGCCCCTGGGCTTGCTCGTCGAACCGGCCGCGTTGGTGATGGCCTCCAGGGCCCGGCGTACGTCCTCGTCGTCGCGTTCCGCGCGCAGCCGCTCCAGCTTGGCGACCTGCTGCTTGTAGACCTGGTCGTTGTCGACCTTGAGCACGTCGAGCGGGTCCTCGGAGGGGAGCCGGAAGGTGTTGACGCCGATCAGCTTCTGGGCACCGGAGTCGAGGCGCGCCTGGGTGCGGGCGGCCGCCTCCTCGATGCGCATCTTCGGGATGCCCTGCTCGATCGCCTTGGCCATCCCGCCGGCCGCCTCGGCCTCCTGGATGTGGGCCCAGGCGCGCTCGGCCAGGTCGTGCGTCAGACGCTCCACGTAGTAGGAGCCGCCCCACGGGTCGATGATCTCGGTGGTGCCGCTCTCCTGCTGCAGCAGCAGCTGGGTGTTGCGGGCGATCCGGGCCGAGAAGTCGGTCGGCAGCGCGATGGCCTCGTCCAGGGCGTTGGTGTGCAGCGACTGGGTGTGCCCCTGGGTCGCGGCCATCGCCTCGATCGCGGTGCGGCCGACGTTGTTGAAGACGTCCTGGGCGGTCAGCGACCAGCCGGAGGTCTGCGAGTGCGTCCGCAGGGACAGCGACTTGGGGTTCGTCGGGTCGAACTGGCTCACGAGCCGGGACCAGAGCGCCCGGGCCGCGCGCATCTTGGCGACCTCCATGAAGAAGTTCATCCCGATCGCCCAGAAGAAGCTGAGCCGCGGCGCGAAGGCGTCCACGTCGAGGCCTGCGGCCAGGCCCGTGCGCAGGTATTCGACACCGTCGGCCAGCGTGTAGGCGAGCTCGAGATCGGCGGTCGCCCCGGCCTCCTGCATGTGGTAGCCGGAGATCGAGATCGAGTTGAACCGGGGCATCTTCGCGGCGGTGTAGGAGAAGATGTCGCCGATGATCCGCATCGACGCCGCCGGCGGGTAGATGTAGGTGTTTCGGACCATGAACTCCTTGAGGATGTCGTTCTGGATGGTCCCGGCCAGCTTCTCGGGCGGGACCCCCTGCTCCTCAGCGGCCACGATGTAGAGCGCCAGCACCGGCAGCACCGCACCGTTCATCGTCATCGAGACCGACATCTGGTCCAGCGGGATGCCGTCGAACAGCGTCCTGGTGTCGTAGATCGAGTCGATCGCGACGCCCGCCATGCCGACGTCGCCGCGCACGCGCGGGTGGTCGGAGTCGTAGCCACGGTGGGTGGCCAGGTCGAAGGCGACGCTCAGACCCTTCTGGCCGGCGGCGAGGTTGCGCCGGTAGAACGCGTTGGACTCCTCCGCGGTCGAGAACCCGGCGTACTGCCGGATCGTCCACGGCTGGGTCGTGTACATCGTCGGGTAGGGCCCACGCAGGAACGGGCTCAGGCCCGGGAAGGTGTCGAGCGCGTCGAGACCCTCGAGATCCGCAGGCCCGTACGTGGGCTGGATCTCGATGCCCTCGGGGCTCAGCCACGGCTCCCCGTCGCTGATCGAGCCGCCGGAGCCGCTAGGCGGAGGCGTGTCGAGATCAACACCGTCGTTCAGCGAGAACTCCTTGAAGGAATCAGGAATGCTCATGCCAGCTTCTCCCTCGTAGCGGTCAGGAAGGCGAGCGCGTCGACGCCCATCGAGGCGGCGTCGTCCACCTCGGCGTCGACGGCGTCGGGCTTCCCGGCGATGATCACGTGCGTGGCGCCAGCCTCGCGGAGGGCTGCGATCGCGGCCGCGCCCCACTCGGCGTACGTCTTGTCGGAGCCGGCCAGGCAGACGACCGGCGGCGCGCCGGCAGCACGGTACTTCCCGGTCAGCTCCTCGGCATCCGCGGTCGCACCCGCGACCTCGACGCCGATGCCACCGGCGGCGAGGAGGTTGGTCGCGAAGGTCGCCCGGGCGGTGTGCTGGGCGACCGTGCCGATGGTGGCGAGGAAGACCTTGGTGGCGGCGGGAGTGTCGCGCAGGGCCTCGAAGGAGGCGCCGTAGCGCACCACCCGCTCGTTCAGCGGGTCGACCGGCCGCTCGGGGAGCGTCTCGGCGAGGTTGGGGAACTCGGTGAGCCCGGTGATCGGGCGCCTGCGCCGCGCGATCGCCTTCTCCCGCTCGGCCGAGACCGCGGCGATCCGGTCGCGGAAGGGCGAGAAGTCGTGGCCTCCCACGGCATTCGCCCCGGTCCACTCCTCCTCGAGCTGGATGAACGCCTCCCAGCCGGCCTCGGCCATGTCGGCGGTCAGCTGCTCGACCGCGAAGGAGCCACCGGCGGGGTCGGCGACGGCCGCGACGTGGGACTCGTCGATCAGCAGGTGGGACACGTTGCGAGCGATCCGGCGCCCGAACCCGTCCGGCACGCCGTTGGCGGAGTCGAAGGGCAGCACGGTCACCGCGTCCGCGCCGCCGACACCGGCGGCGAAGGCGGCGACGGTGCCGCGCAGCATGTTCACGTAGGGGTCGTACTTCGACAGCATCGGCCGCGAGCTGACCGCGTGGATGCGCATCTCCACGCCCTCGGCGCCGGAGAGCTCGAGGACGCGTGCCCACAGCTGGCGGGCGGCCCGCAGCTTGGCGATCGTCGGGAACTGCTCGTCGGTGGCCGCGAACCGGAACTCGATGAGACTCCCCGCTACCGCGGGCGAGAATCCCGCCTCGGTCAGCGCGCGCAGGTAGGCGACGCCGACCGCGATCGACCAGCCGAGCTCCTGGGCGTCGGAGGCGCCCAGGTCATGCGCGGCCGTGGCATCGACCACGATCGCGCGCACGCCGATCCCCTGGGCCAGGCGGGCGAGGTCGACCAGCTCGGCGAAGGCCTCGTCGGGCGCCAGCGGCAGGTCGCGCAGCAGCGCGCCCATCGGGTCGGCGCCCAGGTTGGTCGCAGCGTGCAGCCCGGTGCCACGCTCGGCGATCAGCGCCAGCAGGTTCTGAGCGACCTTGACCGCACCTATCGGCGCGTCGAGCACGACCGGGGCAAGGTCGAGGAGCACCTTGTCGAGGAGCACCGCGAGGTCGGTGGTCTCGTCGGCGGCCACCCACAGCGAGGAGACTCCGCCGTCCAGGTCGACCAGGGCAGCCTCGTTGGCCGCCTTGGCGTCCACCCCGGACAGCCCGGAGACGAGCGAGCGGATGTCCCAGGCGCCGGCGCGCGTGGGGCGCGCCGCGTCGTCGAAGGACGTGTCCGGCAGGCCGAGCGGGGCGATCCGGAGTCCGTCGAGGGAAGTGCGCGTCAGCTTGTCCCAGACGAGCGAGTCTGCGTCGTCGGCCGTCAGCCGACCGCTCTTGCGGAGGACGGCAGCGGTCGCCGCCTCCCACTCTGCCTGGGAATGGGCATCCGCCGGCTGGGCAAGGCGCAACGAGTCGTCGCGAGCGGCGTCGTTCATGGGTCGAACCTTAGGCCGCTGAAGTGGCGGTGACCACAAAGTGTGAGGTTTACAACCGCTAACTGAGACAGGTCCCCGGCGCCGGGTCCCGTGGCGGCGGAAGTCACGCCGGTTGAGTCTCGGCGGGCTCGAGGTCCCGATCGGGCCGTCGGCTCGCGATCCTCCCCTTCGCCATCGGCGCGCGGATCGTCTTCGGCCGGCACTGGACCGTCGAGGTACGGCGCAGCTTCACCCCCATCCATGAGGAGCGCGCCGGCAGCTGGACCGCCAGCGGCGTACGCATCAGGGAGCTGGCGCGGGAGATCGAGTCGGGCAGCGTCCCGGCCGCCACGCTCACCGAACAACCTCAGGAGCGCCAGTCACCCGTGGCATGATCTTCGCTCCTAGGGTCAGCGGCAACTGGGCAGTCGCCCGAGCACGCAGCCGGGGCCCCCGCCCAGCCGCGGGTTCTGAGAATCTGCGCCACAGCCTCGGCCGTGCGACACGGAGTGTCGAACACCTGATGCCAGCGAAGCCGAGCCGTGACCGTTCCCGACGCGGCGAGATCGTCGAGGGCACGGTCGGCGTCCCGCGCCTGATCACGCCACGCGTCGTGACCAAGTGCACCGTCGAGCTCGACCACGAGGCCATACGCCGCATGTTCGACGTCACGGAACTGGCTGCCGCTCGGTGGCGCGCGCGGCGACTGCCGCTCGGCCGGCGGGAGCCCGTGCGCGCGCTCGACCTTGGTGAGGTAGCCGTGCTCGAGGACCGAGTGGCTCCCGGACTCCAGGTCATCGACGATCGCGCCGATCCACGCGCGCCGGCGCAGCGACGGGAATCGACCAAGCGCCGCCCGCAGGGACGCCGCAGTGACGTACGACCGCCCGGCGACCTGTGCAAGACACGCCACCGCGTCGATCTTCGAGCGTGCCTCGTGTGCCATCGCCAACGCATTGTCCTCGAGCTTCAGGCGCGGCGGGGTGCCGCCATAGGCATGGCTCTCGAGGTTGGTGAGCCGGTGGATCACGATGCCCGGCTGCGCCTTGACCCGGCGCGACTGATCGATCGCAACATGGATCGGATCCGGGACGAAGCCCGGTCGCGCGAACTGTTCGGCCCGCGGGGGTTCCGCGCTCGGGCCGTACAGATAGGCGGGCGCGGCATAGAGAACTGCCGCCCATGCTCGCTGATGCCAGTTGAGCGGACCGGTGTGGTCGACATAGACACGCGGATGCACCCGCCGCAGCTCCTTGCGCCGCCGCATCCGCGCCAGATCCGCACGCGTCACACCAGCAGCCACCAGCTGAGCATGGGTGAGCACCCCGTCCTGCATCCGCCGCTGACTCTCCAGCTGCAGACGCAGGCGTTCACACTCCCACTCGTCGTCCGCACGAGATTCCCCCGAGACCCCCATGGTCCAGTTATCCCACGAAGGCCGCCCGAACCCTAGGAGCGTGGGGCACGCCAGTTGTGCGCAGCGCTCCTAGGGATCAGGAATCGCAGCAGCGGCAGGCCCGTGTAGACCAGCACCCAGACCGGCCAGAAGAACCCAGGGCCCGTGAGGTGCCAGGCCAGGACGGCGATCGCGCCGCAGGTCAGGAACACCAGAAGATCTCGTACGAAGCGAGAGTCTGCCGCGCCGGGCGGGGCGGGATCCTCGCCCAGGTCATCGACCACCGCGGCGAGGTCGGCGACCCGGGCCGCACTCCACACCGCCTCGGCGCGCGACTCGAGCTCGGGCGCGTCGATCCGCCCCGCGGCGTACGCCTCGACGAGCCGCGTCCGCGCGGTCTCGCGCTCCAGATCACCGACCCGGGTGGCCGCGCTGGTCACAGCCCCTCCAGATCGAGCGCCCGCCCGGCGGCGTACAGGTCCTTCGGGCAGGTCGAGGCGGCGCAGTCTGCGTAGCGATCGGCGAGCTGCGCGAGCGCCTTGACGGTCTCCGCGACCGACGGGTCAGCGGCGAGGTTGTGCTGCTCAAAGGGGTCCGAGGAGCGGTCGTAGACCTCGACCTGGCCGGTGTGCAGGCGGGCGTAGGTCCAGGAGCCGACCCGGACGCCGGACCACAGCTGCCGGCTCCCATCGGTGACCCGCCAGCCGGCGACAGGGATCGCGCGCACCTGCTCGGGCGCGTTCAGCCACGGCATGATGTCGATCCCGTCGGACGGCCGCGGTGCCTTCGCACCGGCCGCCCCCAGCAGCGTCGCGGCAAGGTCCGGGTTGGTGACCGGGGTCCGCACGGTTCGGCCACGCGGCACTTCGGGCCCGCTCATCAGCACCGGGATCCGCAGCGACTCGTCGTAGTGCCACAGCTTGCCGTTGAGGTTGTGATAGCCGTTCGAGAAGCCGTTGTCGGAGGTGAAGACGACCAGCGTCCGCTTCAGCTCGCCGCTCTTCTTCAGCCCACCCAGGAGCGAGGCGATGTTGCGGTCCAGGCTGCGGATGGCCTCGAGACGGCGCTGGTAGGCGATCCGGAGCGCGTCCTTCTTCCGCGGATTGAACTTCCCACGCCCGGGCGATCCCTTCGCATAGCCGGAGGTGTCCTCGGGAAAGAGGTTGGGACGCGCCGGGATCTGCACGTTGGCATAGGACCCGCGGTCCTGGGTGTCGGGCACGGTCACCGACAGCGCGGCGTCCGTCCCCGGATAGATCTTCTTCGGGTCATCGGGCCCCGAGGGCCCGCCGTGGTGCGGCGCGACGTAGTTGACCCAGGTGAACCAGGGCTTCCCCGACCCGCGCTCGGCCGCGATCCCCGCCTTCGCGTGCTCCGTGATGACGGTCGAGGAGTAGCCCTTCGACTTGATGATCTCGCCGTTGACGTTGAACTTCGGCGAGCGGAAGTTGTACGTCGAGGGGTCCACGGTCGCGCGCCACTGGTCCCAGCCGGGCGGCACGTCGCCGCGGCTCGAACCCTCGCCGTAGCCGTTGAGGTACTTGCCCGCCAGGATCGTCGAGTAGCCCGCGTCCTGCAGCGACGTCGCGACCGTCGAGGAGTCGTCGAAGGCCGCATAGCCGCCGTGCGGCCCCTCGATCGTTCGCGCACCGTGGTTGTGGGCGTACTGACCGGTCAGCAGCGAGGCCCGCGCCGGCACGCAGATCGGCGTCGGCGCGATCCCCTCGGAGAAGGAGACCCCGGTCCGCTCGACCAGCTTCCGCACCTGCGGCAGGTAGTCCATGTCGAGGTAGGAGAGGTCGTCGACCGTGACCATCAGCAGGTTCGGCTTCTCCGCGGGCCGCTCCAGAGCAGGCGTACGCGTCGGGCTCGCCGCCACGGCGGCCGGCTCGTGCACCAGGCCGGTCACGGCGAGGGCGCTCATCGCCATCGTCGCGACAGCAGCGCGCTTGCGACGGGTGAACAAGTTGCCGACCGGCATGACCAAACACTCCAAAGTAATACGAGTTATTTAGTCTACTTTAACCCGTCAGAGTCCTGCCAGATCAAGCGGTCCATTCGCGGCGTACATCTTCTTGGGGCAGTCGTCGCCGGCACAGTCGCGATACTTCTCGGTCAGGTCGGCCAGGCGCGAGACCGTCGCGGCGTGGCCCGGGTCGTCGGCGAGATTCTTCATCTCGTACGGATCGTTGGTGCGGTCGTAGAGCTCGACCTCACCGGTGGTCAGCTCGACGTAGGTCCATCGCCCCACCCGCACTCCGGACCAGAGCCGCGAGGTGCCGTCGGCGGTCGGCCACGCCTCGATCGGGACGACGCGCGTCTGCTCGGGCGCGCGCAGCCACGGCAGGATGTCGATGCCGTCGGGCTCGTGCGGGTCCTCGGCCCCGGCCGCCGCGAGCAGCGTCGTGGCGATGTCCGGGTTGGTGAGTGTGGTCCCGACCTCGCGCCCCTTCGGCACCCCGGGCCCGCTCATCAGCACCGGGATCCGCAGCGACTCCTCGTAGTACCAGAGCTTGCCGTTGAAGTTGTGGTAGCCGGTCGAGAAGCCGTTGTCGGAGGTGAACACGACCAGCGTGCGGGCCAGGTCGCCGCTCTTCTTCAGCCCACCGAGGAGGGAGGCGATGTTGCGGTCCAGGCTGCGCGCCGACTCGATCCGCCGCTGATAGGAGAGCCGGTAGGCGTCCTTCTCGATCTGCGAGGGGTTCTTCCGCGACGGGGACCCCTTCGGGAAGTTCTTGCGCGCCTCCGGGAACAGGTTGGGCTGCCGCGGGATCGGCTCGTCGGCGTACTTGTCCCGATCCTGCTCGTCCGGCACCGGCACGCCAATCGCACCCTTGGTGCCAGGGAAACGCTGCTTGGGGTCGCCCTTCTCCGTCGGCCCGCCGATGTGTGGCGCCACGTAGTTCACCCACTGGAACCACGGCTTCTCCCCAGCCCCGGCCTTCTTCCTGGCGTCCTTCAGCGCCGCCTTCGCCTGCTGGGTGATGACGGTGGTCGAGTATCCCTTCGGCTTCACCAGGCGCCCGTTGACGTTGAACTTCGCGCCCAGATAGTTGTAGGTCGACGGGTCGACCGTCGCGCGCCACTCGTCCCAGCCCGGAGGCAGGTCCCGCTCGGTCCCTGCCTCGCCGTACTCGTTGAGGTACTTCCCGGTGAACACCGTCGAGTAGCCCGCCTCCTGCAACGAGGTGGCCAGGGTCTCGGAGTCGTCGAAGGACGGATAGCCGCCCTCGGGACCGTGGATGGTGTGGGCACCGTGGTTGTGGGCGTACTGCCCCGAGAGCAGCGAGGCGCGGGCCGGTACGCAGATCGGCGTCGGCGCGACCGCGTCGGTGAAGGTCACCCCGCTCTCGCCGACCAGGCGCTGCACGCTCGGCAGGTAGTCCATGTCGAGGGAGGAGAGGTCGTCGACGGTGATCATCAGCAGGTTGGGCTTCTCGACCGGCATCTCGAAGGCCGGTGTCGCGGTCGAGGGCTGCTCAGAGACGTGCTCGCCCGACGGCTGCTGGGTCGGCGCCCGACCACAGCCCGCCAGCCCCATGACCCCAGCCACCGCGAGCGCTGCTGCCGAAAGCGTCCAGCCCCGTCTGGGTACCGCCACTGATTGTCCTCATCACGCTGGTCGTCTACTGGTCGTGCCGATGGTTCATCCCAGGTCAACGCACACGTCGCGCTCTCGCCACCCCCGGGCAGGACGCTGGTCCTATGAAGATGGCGCTGGTCACCGAGAGCTTCTTTCCTACCATCGATGGTGTCACAACCACGGTGAAGGCCATCGCCGACCGCATGATCGAGTCGGGCCACGAGGTGCGGTTCATCGCGCCCGGCCCCGGACTCCCGGTCTACCGCAACAGCAGGGTCGTCCGCGTCTCGCCGATCGCCAAGACCGGCCGCCAGGTACGCAGCGCCCTGGAGTCCTTCGAGCCGGACGTCGTGGTCACCTTCGACCCGGGCCGCCTGGGCCGCAGGGCACTGTCGTCCCCGACTGCGGCCGCCGCGACCACGCTGGTCGTCCAGCAGTCCCCGCTCTCCCCGAAGGCGGCGCTCACCTGGAGCACCTCGATCGCCGCGTACGCCGATGAGATCTTTGTCACAAGCGAGTACCTGCGTCGCATGCTCGCGGCGATCGACGTCGGCGCCGAGGTGTGGGAGCCGGGGGTCGACACGGCCGCCTTCTCGCCCAGTCTGCGCGACGACTGGCTCCACCGCCGCTGGTCCAGGGCGAAGTCCCGCCCCACCCCGCTGGTCGTGGTCGGCTACGCCGGCAACCTCGCCAAGAGCCATGGGGTACGCCGCCTCACCGAGCTCACCGCGGTGCCCGGGATCCGCCTCGTCATCATCGGCGACGGACCCCAGCGCGGATGGCTGAAGCAGCGGGTCCCGCAGGCGAAGCTGACCGGTCCGCTGGGCACCGGCGACCTGGCCATCGCGCTGGCCTCGCTCGACGTTCTCGTCCACCCCGGCGAGGAGGAGGGATGTGGCCACATCCTGCGTGAGGCCGCGGCCAGCGCCCTCCCGGTGATCGCCCCGCGCTCCGGCGCGGCCGCCGAGATCGTCCAGCACATGGAGACGGGGTTGCTCTACAACCCGGCCCGCGCCCGCGAGCTCGCGGACGCGGTCGCCTCGGTGGTCTCCGACCCCCGGCGGCACCTGCTCGGCGACCGCGGCCGGGAGCTGGTCGCGACCCGTCCGTGGACCGATGCGGTCGACGAGCTCTTGACCCGCCTGGTCACACTGAACGACGTCCGATCCTCACGATCTCGCGCATCTGCGCCCGAGAATGTCGGCCCCACTGTTAGGCTTGCCTAACCCACATCTGGGCTACTAGCCAGTAACCACATCCGACCGCACCGGCCTGCGAAGGTCACATACTCCCTGCGTACAAGTTCAGGTATCGGGAGTAGTAGCGTGCGTGCCGTGGCAACCACGACTCTGATCAAAGGCGCGCGGTCGACGCGCTCGACGATCGCCCTGAAGCTCCTTATGGCGGCCAGCGGCATCGTCTTCATCCTGTTTGTGCTCCTGCACATGTACGGCAACCTCAAAGCCTTCAGCGGCGAGCTTGCCTACAACGAGTACGCCGAGCACCTGCGTACGTTCGGGGAGCCGATGCTGCCGTACGGCGGCCTCCTCTGGATCCTCCGCGTGGTGCTCCTGGGCTCACTGGTGGCACACGTCGGTGCGGCGGTGGCGCTCTCGATGCGCGCTCACGCGCAGCGCCCCGTCAAGTACGCGGTGAAGAAGAACAAGGCTTCGTCGCTCTCCTCGCGCACCATGCGCTGGGGCGGCGTGACCCTGCTCGTCTTCATCATCTGGCACCTGCTCCACTTCACCATCGCGAAGATCAACGTGGGCGCGGGCGGACAGGCCCCAGACATCACCGAGAACCCCTACCGCCTCCTGGTGAACTCCTTCCTGCCGGAGCAGTGGTGGATGGTCGCGATCTACCTGTTCGCGATGCTCGCGCTCGGATTCCACCTGCACCACGGCACCTTCAGCGCCCTCCAGACGCTCGGGTTCACCAACACCGCTGAGTCGCGTGCCAGGGCCCGCGTCGCCGGCTGGGTCGTCGCGATCGTCGTCGCCGGCGGCTTCTCGCTGGTCCCCCTGTTCACCGTCTTCGGCGTCATCTCGTAAGGACATCTGACACACATGGCTGCTGGAACCCACTACCTGCCCGGCCTCACCCCGACCAACGAGGCCCCGGTCCAGAAATCCGACGACGCCGCGGGCTACTACGTGCTCGGCGACAAGCTCGTCGACCCGAAGGCGCCGACCGGCCCGATCGACGAGCGCTGGAAGATCCGCAAGTTCGAGAACCGCCTGGTCAACCCGGCCAACCGCCGCAAGCTGTCGATCATCATCGTCGGCACCGGCCTGGCCGGCGGCGCCGCTGCCGCCACGCTCGGCGAGGCCGGCTACCACGTGAAGTCGTTCTGCTACCAGGACTCCCCGCGTCGGGCCCACTCGATCGCCGCCCAGGGCGGCATCAACGCCGCCAAGAACTACAAGGGCGACGGCGACTCGATCTACCGCCTCTTCTACGACACGGTCAAGGGCGGCGACTACCGCGCCCGCGAGTCCAACGTCTACCGGCTCGCCGAGGAGTCGGTGAACATCATCGACCAGTGCGTGGCCCAGGGTGTCCCCTTCGCCCGCGAGTACGGCGGTCTGCTCGACAACCGCTCCTTCGGTGGCGTGCAGGTGTCGCGTACGTTCTACGCCCGCGGCCAGACGGGGCAGCAGCTCCTCATCGGCGCCTACCAGGCCATGGAGCGCCAGGTCGCGGCCGGCACGGTGGAGCAGTTCACGCGTCACGAGATGCTCGAGCTGATCGTCGCCGACGGCAAGGCCCGCGGCATCATCGCCCGTGACATGGTCACCGGCGAGATCGAGACCCACCTGGCCGACGTGGTCGTGCTCGCCACCGGTGGCTACGGCAACGTCTTCTACCTCTCGACCAACGCGATGGGGTCCAACGTCACCGCCACGTGGCGTGCGCACCGCAAGGGCGCCTACATGGCCAACCCCTGCTACACGCAGATCCACCCGACCTGCATCCCGGTCACCGGCGCCCACCAGTCGAAGCTGACCCTGATGTCGGAGTCGCTGCGTAACGACGGCCGTATCTGGGTGCCCAAGAAGGCCGAGGACTGCGCCAAGGACCCGCGCGAGATCCCCGAGGAGGACCGCGACTACTTCCTGGAGCGGATCTACCCGTCCTTCGGGAACCTGGTCCCCCGCGACATCGCCTCGCGCGCCGCGAAGTACATGTGCGACGAGGGCCGCGGTGTCGGTCCCGAGGTCGACGAGACCCAGCCCGACGGCACGGTGAAGAAGTTCCGCCGCGGCGTCTACCTCGACCTGGGTGCCGCGATCGAGCGCCTCGGCAAGGCCGCGATCGAGGAGAAGTACGACAACCTCCTCGACATGTACGAGCGGATCACGGGTGAGAACCCCTACGAGCTGCCGATGCGCATCTACCCCGCCGTGCACTACGTCATGGGCGGTCTGTGGGTCGACTACGAGCTCTCGACCAACATCGAGGGTCTGTACTGCACCGGCGAGGCCAACTTCTCCGACCACGGCGCGAACCGCCTCGGCGCCTCGGCGCTGATGCAGGGTCTGGCCGACGGCTACTTCGTGCTCCCGAACACCATCCGCGACTACCTCGCCGACGGCCCGTTCGAGGCCATCTCCGAGGACCACCCGGCGGTCGTCGAGGCGAAGCAGTCGGTCCAGGAGCGAATCGACAAGTTCATGTCGATCAACGGCACCCGCTCGGTCGAGTCGATCCACAAGGAGCTCGGCCTGATCATGTGGGAGTACTGCGGCATGGAGCGGACCCAGGAGGGCCTCAAGAAGGCCATCAGCCTGATCCGCGAGCTCAAGAAGGAGTTCTGGACCAACGTCAAGGTCCTCGGTTCGGCCGACTCCCTCAACCAGGACCTCGAGAAGGCCGGCCGCGTCGCCGACTTCATCGAGCTCGGTGAGCTCATGTGCATCGACGCGCTCAACCGGCGCGAGTCCTGCGGCGGCCACTTCCGAGGCGAGTCGCAGACCGAGGACGGCGAGGCGCTGCGTCACGACGACGAGTTCGCCTACGTCGCGGCCTGGGAGTTCGGTGGCGAGGACGGCGCCCCGATCCTCCACAAGGAGGACCTGATCTACACCGCCATCGAGATGAAGCAGAGGTCGTACAAGTGAAGCTCACCCTCAAGATCTGGCGGCAGGCCGACGCGTCCGAGAAGGGTGCGCTCAAGACGTACGAGCTGGACGGGGTCTCCTCGGACATGTCGTTCCTCGAGATGCTCGACCTGCTCAACGAGCAGCTCCTGCACAACGACGAGGAGCCGGTCGCGTTCGACTCCGACTGTCGCGAGGGCATCTGCGGCATGTGCTCGCTGATGATCAACGGCGAGGCGCACGGCCCGGAGGTCACCACGACCTGCCAGCTGCACATGCGCTCGTTCAAGGACGGCGACACGATCACCATCGAGCCGTGGCGCGCCGCGTCGTTCCCGATCGTCAAGGACCTGATCGTCGACCGCTCCGCGTTCGACCGGATCATCCAGAACGGCGGCTACATCTCGGCCAACACCGGCTCGGCCCCCGAGGCCAACTCGGTGCCGGCACCGCGCGACAAGGCCATGCGGGCGTTCAACACCGCCACCTGCATCGGCTGCGGCGCGTGCGTCGCCGCCTGCCCCAACGGCTCCGCCTCGCTGTTCCTCGGCGCGAAGATCACCCACCTCGGTGAGCTGCCGCAGGGCCAGCCGGAGCGCTACTCCCGCGTGCAGTCCATGGTCGGCCAGCACGACGCCGAGGGCTTCGGTGGCTGTACCAACATCGGCGAGTGCGCCGCCGCGTGCCCCAAGGAGATCCCGCTCGACGTGATCTCGCAGCTCAACAAGGACCTGCGCAAGTCGATGATCCTCGGCTGACCGTCTGGTCTCCATCGAAGGGCCGCCCTCCCGTGTGGGGGCGGCCCTTCGCGCTTTCATGGTTACGACGGGACGTTCTTGTCGGTTACCCACGGGTAGAGCGACAAGAACGTCCCGTCGTAACCGCCGGCTTGATCAGGCGGCTCGGTGGTTCAGGAGGCGCTTCCGGTCCGCCGCGGTCAGTGAGCGGCGCTGCTCGACCGTGACCGTGGGCGTCCACCACGCCGGTGGGTCGACCGTCCATCGACGCTCCGGCTTGAAGCGCAGGGCACGTTCACGCGCTTCCGTCGTACGCCGCAAGAACCGGCTCGGGTCACGCCGGTCGACAGCTGTCATGGTGACGTACTCCAGGCCCGCGCTGCGGAAGAGGCTCTCCCGCTGGATGTCGCTCGCGCGGCGCTCGCCGGCGAGGTGGAGGCCACCGTCGTACTCTCCGACGACCCCGGCTTCGGCATCGAGCAGATCCGGTGTGCCGATGTGGTTTCCGGCGAGGTCGAAGATCGGGTGGTTGCACAGCGGATGCGGCAGCCCGAGGTCGAGCTGCCAGTGCAGGCGCATCTCGGGTTCCATCGGTGACCAGCTGTTCTCGTCGGCGAGCCCGATGGCCAGGCGGAGCTGTTCGACTCCGTACCAGCCATTCAACGTGCTGGCGTGCTCGACCAGCTCGGCGATCGATACCCGGTCGGTCTGCAGCGCCATGTCGAGTGCGACCACCGCGCGCGAAAGCGTCGCCGCGTGGCGCGCTTCGTAGGCCGCCGACCGGAGCGGATGAGTTCCGCAGACGCCATCGAGGACGTACCACTGGCTCAGCGGCAACCGCTCCGCCGTGAGCCGGATCCCCGGCCGGTCTCGATAGCGATGGTTGGCGATGACGATCGGCACCGGCCTCGCGTTGCCGTTCCCGTCGAGCCCGTCGAACCAGCGCGCTCCCGCCCAGGCGAAGGCCGCCCAGCCGGTGATATGACCCTCGGGTATTCCCGCTGCCGCCTCCAGCACCCGCTGCTGAGGTCGGGTGGAGTCGACGTGAGCAGGGACGTACAGACCAGGTCCCGTCCGACGCCAGGCGCTCCCTCGCACCTGCCTGGGCGTCGGTCCCCTCTCCCCCGCCGGATCCACGCGCACCGGCGCGACGAGCCCGAGCGCCCGGTCCCCATGAGGCGCCGGCCGAAAGTGAGTGGCCCGAGAAGTCATGAAGGCAGGGTGTGCCAGGTGCGCCCGGCATCGCACCCGCATTCCCGACCCCTGTGGATAACTGGCCCACCAACGGATACGACGGGACGTTCTTGTCGGATTACCAGTCGGTAATGGACAAGAACGTCCCGTCGTATCGCTACCGGGGGATCAGGCGACGGTGAGCTTGACCTCGATGTTGCCGCGGGTGGCGTTGGAGTACGGGCAGACCTGGTGGGCCTGCTCGGCGAGCTGTTGAGCGGTCGCGGCGTCGGCTCCGGGGATGGTCACCTCGAGCTGCACGGCGAGGCCGAAGCCGCCCTCGCCGTTGTTGCCGATGCTCACGTCGGCGACGACCTCGGAGTCGGTCATGTCGACCTTGGCCTTGCCTGCGACCAGCTTGAGCGCTGAGTGGAAGCAGGCCGCGTACCCGGCGGCGAAGAGCTGCTCGGGGTTGGTCGCGCCGCCCTCGCCGCCCATCTCCTTGGGGACGCGGACGTCGGCGTCGATGAGACCGTCGGTGGACTGGACGTGACCGTTGCGGGCGTCGCCGGTGCTGACTGCGGTGGCTGTGTAGAGAGGTGTCATGTGCACAACTATATTGCGCACAACTCAATAGCGCAAGGGAGTAGACTGATCGATGTGTCCGGACGTACCTATCCGCAGCTCGCGCTCGACCTGCAGCTCTGTTTCCCGCTGTACGCAGCGACCCGAGCCGTCACGAAGCGCTACGTGACGCTGCTCAAGGGGACCGGGCTGACCTATCCGCAGTATCTGGTGATGCTGGTGCTCTGGGAGAGCGACGAGCCGCTCTCGGTGACGTCTCTCGGCCAGCGGCTGCGGCTCGACTCCGGCACCCTGACACCGCTGCTCAAGCGGCTCGAGGGCGCCGGCCTGGTGCGGCGCGACCGCGACCCCGGCGACGAGCGCCGGGTGCTGGTCAGCCTGACCGAGGACGGCCGGGCCCTGGAGGAGCAGGTCTCCGGTGTCCCCCAGCAGCTCGGCGCCTCGATGGGGATCACCCGTGACGAGGCGCTCGCGCTGCGCGACCAGCTCACCGAGCTGGTCGACCACCTCGACACGGCCGAGTCCTCCTGAGGGCTATCCCCTGGTCAGCAGCCGCTGCACGCCCAGCTTGATCAGCAGGCCGCCGAGAAGGACGTCGACGACCACGAGCACCGCGTGGGCGATGTAGTAGGGCTTCGGACGGGTCTGCTCCGGGTCCTTGGCGGTCTTGACGAGGTTGCGGCCGAAGTTGGTCCAGATCGCGATCGTCCAGACCCCGATGACCAGGAGGAGCGCGCCGTCAGTCTTCTCGAGCTTCATGAGTACGACTCTCTCATCCGCTGGTGTCGTCCCGACGATCGGCAGGCGTCGCCCCCACATGGGCGTAGCAGGCGGCGTACAGGATCACCATCGAGGTGTAGTGGATCCAGACGATCAGGATGAGGGCGATGCCGAAGGCCTGGAAGGCCGGCTGGCCCTGGGTGGCCTCGAGCAGCAGGGTCGAAGCCTGCTTGAGGATCTCGAAGCCGATGGCGCCGAGGAGGGCGCCGGCCCACAGGGGGCGCTTCGAGGTGCCGTTCTGGGGAGCCAGGTGGAACATCGCGAAGAAGAGCACCGTGTTGGCCGCGAGGCCGAGCACCAGGGTCAGGAGGACGATCAGCCAGCCGAAGCCGTCGTCGAGGCCGATCCAGTCCAGGACGTTGACCGAGAAGGTGCGTACGATGCCGGTGAACGCCACCGCGACCAGCAGGATCAGGCCGAGCCCGATGAGTGCGACCAGGTCACGGGCCTTGGCTGCCAGGAACCCCGGCTGTTCCTCGTCGGGCACCAGGAAGACCGCCTCGAGCGACTTGCGCAGGCCATCGATGAAACCGAGGCCGGCGTAGAGCAGACCGATGACACCGATGATCCCGACCGTGTTGGCCGCGCTCTCGATGTCGGCGATCTTCAGCTGTCCCGCGCCGTCGCCGACCAGCCCGGGCAGGACCTGGTCGATCGCCTCGACGAGGTCGCTCTCGGCTCCGGGATAGACCTTGGCGATCTGGCCGACGGCGAAGAACGCGAGCGCGAGGATCGGGAAGGTCGACAAGAAGCCGAAGTAGGTGATCGCACCGGCCTGCTGGGCGGCACCCACCTCGCCGTAGTGCTCCTGCGTGCGAATCACGCGGTCCAGCAGCGGGAAGCGTTCCCGCAGCTCGGCGATCTTTGCCTTGACCTTGTCCTTCATCCCGAGGTCCCCATCCATCGTTCGTGGGCGGACCCGAGCCCGCCTCAACCGGTCAGTGCTGCTCTCAGCGCGAACTCCCGCGTCGGGCGCCAGCCATCCGTGTCGTCGTGGACATAGAGGTGGAACTCCTCGACCGACCATTTGCACTCGAAGTCGGCCAACTCACCGAAAGCCTTGTCGAGGCTAGCGTCGGGAAGGTCATGAGCGATCGTGACATGCGGGTGATAGGGAAACGTCAGCTTCTGGTCGAGCGGACCCTGCCGGACCGCGTTGGCCAGCTGTTCGCAGCCCGAGATGCCCTGAACCACCGCCACGAACACCACCGGCGAGACCGGCCGGAAGGTGCCGGTGCCGCGCAGATGCACGCTGAACGGCGCGACCCTCGAGGCCGCCGACTCGAGATGGCTCTCGACGTCGGGCAGCAGGTCGTCGTGGATCTCCGTCGGTGGCACAAGAGTGATGTGCGTCGGGATCATGGTCGCCGTCGCGTCCCCGAGAGACGTCCGGTAGTCCTGGAGCTGACTTGCCCATGGCTCCGGGATAGCGATGGCAACACCGATGGTGCGCATGCGCCGACCTTACTAGCCGAGCGGCGACGCGGGGGCCACAAGGCCAACCCGCTCGTAGACGTCGGCCAGAGTCTTGCGGGCGACCACGCCTGCCTTCTCCGCACCCTGCTGCAGGATGCCGTCGAGGTACGCCCGGTCCTCGAGGACCTCGAAGGTCTTCTCCCGGAACGGGGTGACGTAGTCGACGACGACGTCGGCGAGGTCCTTCTTCAGGTCGCCATAGCCCTTGCCGGCGTACTTGCCGACCAGGGTGTCGATGTCGGCGCCGGTCAGCGCGGAGTAGATCCGGAGCAGGTTGGAGACGCCCGGCTTGGCCTCCTCGTCGAAGCGGATCTCCATCTCCGAGTCGGTGACCGCGGAGCGGATCTTCTTCGCCGAGACCTTCGGGTCGTCGAGCATGTCGATCAGACCGCTCGGGCTCGAGGCCGACTTGGACATCTTGATCGTCGGGTCCTGGAGGTCGTAGATCTTCGCGACCTCCTTGAGGATGTAGGGCTCGGGGAGCCGGAACGTCTTCTTGTAACGGCTGTTGAACCGCTGCGCGAGGTCGCGGGTCAGCTCAAGGTGCTGTCGCTGGTCCTCGCCGACCGGGACGTACGCCGGGCGGTAGAGCAGGATGTCGGCGGCCATCAGCATCGGGTAGGAGAAGAGGCCGACGGAGGCCGAGCCCTCCCCACCCTTGGCGGACTTGTCCTTGAACTGGGTCATCCGCCGGGCCTCACCGAACGAGGTGATGCACTGCATCACCCAGCCGAGCTGAGCGTGCTCTGGGAGGTGGGACTGGACGAAGATCGCCGAGCGCTCCGGGTCGACACCGGCGGCCAAGAGCTGGGCGGCGGCCCGCCGCGTACGCTCGCGGAGCACCTTCGGGTCCTGCTCGACCGTGATCGCGTGCAGGTCGGCGATGAAGAAGAACGGCTCGTGCTCCTCCTGCAGGCTCACCCACTGCCGGACCGCGCCGAGATAGTTGCCGAGGTGGTAGGAGTCCGCCGTCGGCTGGATGCCGGAAAGGACCCTGGGCCTAGTCGTAGGAGCAGTGCTGCCGGTCATGTGCGCATTCTGTCAGCCACCCGCCGAAAGGCTCGAAATGGTGGGAGGAAGAAGATCGAGAACCGATCTGTACGAGCTGTGGACCCTGCCCGCGGCACTGATCTGCGTGCCGGCCATGAGCCTCGGCGCCCCCCGTGATCAACGTCGAGGACCGTGGCCGCCCGCGGTCTTCGTGAGGCCGCGGGCAGGATCCGCATGCCCCATCAACGACGGATCCTCGGCAGAGTTATCGAACACGTGCATCCAATTTCTTACGAGTTTGTGGACCTCCTGAGAGGCTCTGCTCAGCGCGGATTCGATGATCCGTCAAATGCCCGTTCCCGGCCTGACACACGCCCCTGTTAGCCTGGTTGGTCGACCCGCGGATCCTCCAAGGGGTCCGCAGCCTCGGGCCAGCTGCCGAATCGGCCTCGAGGCCAGGCGACCCTCGAGGAGACTTGTGAACGACACGTCCGCTGCCAACGCACGCATGCTGCTAGCGACCGATCTGGACGGAACCTTCCTAGCCGGCGACCCCGAGGCGAAGGTCAAGCTGTACCAGACGCTGAGCCGCCGCGAGGACGTACTGCTGTCCTTCGTCACCGGACGTGGGCTGGAATCGGTGCTGCCACTGCTCGCCGATCCGACCATCCCGACACCCGACTTCATCATCTGCGACGTCGGCGCCACCATCGTGACCGGGCACGACCTGCTGGCCGTCGAGCCGATCCAGCAGGAGATCGCCGCCAAGTGGCCCGGTGAGCTCGCCGTGCTCGAGAGGGTCGGCGACCGCCCCGGCCTGGTGCGGCAGAACGTGCCCCAGGACCGCCGGGTCTCCTACTTCTGCGACCCCGAGGCCGTCACCGACGACCTGGCTCAGTCGGTCGCGGAGATCGGCTGCGACCTGCTCTACTCCGCCAGCCACTACCTCGACGTGCTTCCCGGCGGGATCAACAAGGGCCACACCGTGACGAAGCTCGTCGAGCATCTCGGCATCCCCAAGGACCGCGTGCTGGTCGCCGGCGATACCCTCAACGACCTGTCGATGTACGACATCGGGTTCGCAGGTGTCTGCGTCGGCGAGGCCGAGGATCTGCTGCTGGACGCGACCCGCGACAAGGAGCGTACGTTCCACGCCACCTCCCCCGGCACCGGCGGGATCCTGCAGGCGATCAGGCACTTCAACCTGCTCGACGACGAGCACATCTACGACCCGGAGAACGACGCCGACGACCCGGGGAAGTCCGACCTCGTCATGGTCTACCACCGGCTCCCCTACGACGAGGTGATCGAGGAGGGCGAGGTCAAGCGCCGACGGCCGAAGTCGCCCAACGGCATCATCCCGACACTGCTCTCCTTCTTCACCGAGCGCACCGGATCCTGGGTCGCCTGGTCCATCGACGACCCCAAGCGCGGCAAGTTCGCCACCCACACGGTCGTCGACCCCAAGCTCTACCCGGGCCTGGTGGCCTCCCGGCTGCCGCTGTCGAAGAAGGACGTCGACGTCTTCTACAAACGCTTCTCCAAGGAGGCGTTCTGGCCGCTGCTGCACACCTTCTGGGAGCGGGCGAAGTTCAAGGAGGAGGATTGGAAGGTCTATTGCCGGGTCAACCGGGCCTTCGCCGAGCAGGCGGCGGCCGAGGTGGCGTACGGAGGCATCGTCTGGATCCACGACTACAACCTGTGGATGGTGCCCGCCTACCTGCGGGAGATGCGGCCCGACGTGAAGATCGCGTTCCTGCACCACACCCACTTCCCCGGCGCGGACGTGTTCAACGTGGTGCCGTGGCGCCGCGAGATCATCGGCTCGCTGCTGCAGTGCGACTACATCTCGTTCCACATCCCGCGCCAGGTCGAGAACTTCGTCGACGTGGCCCGCGGGGTCGCGCCGGTCGAGGTGGTCGAGACGGAGGACTCCGCACCTCGGTTCCGGACGTACGGTTTTGCTCTCGGCCTGGACACGATGCCCTCGGTGATCGACGTCGGTGGACGTCGCGTCCACCTGGGCGCCAACCCGGTCAGCGTCGACACCACGCGGATCGAGCAGACGCTTGCCTCCCCGGCGGTGCAGGCCTCGATCGCCCGGGTGAAGGACGAGTTCGAGGGTCAGCGGATCGCGCTGGCGGTCTCGCGGCTCGACTACACCAAGGGCGTGCTGCAGCAGCTCGAGGCCTTCGAGCGGGCGCTGCTCGAGGACCCGTCGTTGCTGGGCGAGCTGTCGCTGGTGCTCGTGTGCGTGCCCGCGGCCGGCGAGATGACCGTCTACAAGACCCTGCAGAACCAGATCGAGCAGGCGGTCGGCCGGATCAACGGCCGGTTCTCCCGGATGGGCTGGATGCCGGTGCACTTCTACTTCCGGCCGATCCCGTTCGAGGAGCTGCTGGCCTACTACGCCAACGCCGACGTCATGTGGATCACCCCGCTGCGCGACGGCCTCAACCTGGTCGCGAAGGAGTACGCCGCGGTCCACGGTCTCCTCGGCACGAGCGGCACGCTGGTGCTCTCCGAGTTCGCCGGCGCGGCCGCCGAGCTGCGCGGCGCGGTGCTGACCAACCCCCACGACGTCACCGACATGGTCCGGGTCTTCCTGCAGGCCGTCGACATGGACGAGGCCGAGGCCAAGGACCGGATGCGCGGGTTGTGGGACACCGTCCGCCACCACGACTCCAAGGCCTGGGCCGACGGATTCCTCGCGGCGGTCGAGGCCGCCACCGCCTCAGGTGGCGATGAGGAGGATCTGTAGAAGATCTCGCCGAGTCGGCGCGTCATGACGCGCCGACTCGGCATCGTTGTGCGTCAGGATGAGCCGACTCGGCGTTCTGCTAGGCCCTTCGCCGGTGGATGCTGGTGCTCCACAGCAGCACCAGCATCCCGGCGGCGGCCAGGCCGGCGCCGACCAACGGAGCCTCACGGACGCTCCAGACATCGAGGGCCACACCACCGGCGAAGGCGCCGAGGGCGTTGGCGATGTTGAGGCTCGCGTGGTTCATCGCGGCACCGAGGGTCACCGCGTCATCGGCGACGTCCATCAGGCGCACCTGCAGGTTGATCACCAGCACCGACGCCACCGCGGTGGTCAGGAAGGCGACCGGCGCGAGCCACCACCCGGCCGGGGCGACCAGCCAGAAGAGCGTCAGCACCGCCACCATGCCGAGGCTGCTCGCGAGCAGTGAGCCCATCACCGACCAGCGGGCGAGCTCCCCCGCCACCCAGGTGCCGACGACCATCCCCACGCCGAACGCGAAGACGAACCACGGCACCGCTCCCTCGGACAGGCCGGCGGTGTCGGTGACGATCGGGGAGATGTAGGAGTAGGCCGCGAACATGCCGCCGAATCCGATCGCACCGGCGAGCATCGTCAGCCAGACCTGCTTGTTGGTGAAGAACCGGCCGGCCTCGCTGCGGCCGGTCGCGTTCGGGTCGCCCGGGAAGTGGGGCACCGAGAGCTGCACCAGGAGCACTGTCAGCAGGGCGAGGCCTGCTGCGGCTGCGTACGGTGCCCGCCAGCCGGCGCTCTGGCCGAGCCAGGTCGCGAACGGGACACCGATCACGTTGGCGACCGAGAGTCCGAGCATGACCAGGGCGACCGCCCGGCCGCGGTGCTTCGGCGCGGCCATCGACGTCGCGACGATGGTCGCGACACCGAAGTAGGCGCCGTGCGGGAGCCCGTCGAGGAACCTCGCGACCAGCAGCATGTGGTAGTCGACGGCGACGGCGCTGAGCAGGTTGAACAGTGCGTACGCCGCCATCAGCGACAGCAGCAGCCCCTTGCGCGGAAGATGGGCGACGAAGAACGAGAGGAGCGGTACGCCGACCACCACCCCGACCGCATAGGCGCTGATCAGGTGGCCGGCCGTGGAGGTGCCGACGCCGACGCCCTCGGCGATCTCCGGCAGCACGCCCATGGTGACGAACTCGGTCGTACCGATCGCGAACCCACCCGTCGCCAGGGCGAGCATGGCGATCACGAACTGGACGGGGGTGACCGGTCTCACGGCGGTCTCGGGGCTGGCGGTGTCGGTCACTACTGCCTAACCTTCGGCGATTTGCGGGCTATTCCGCGAATCGGTGTGACACGGGTCCTTCCATCTGCCGCAGTCGTCAACCATAGTTGACACAGCGTGAGTGTCAACCTATATTGACACCATGACGGATGCGAAGAACCTCGCCGAGTCGGCCGCGAGCTCCGACCCGAGCACCGGGTTGCGAGCCGCGCTCGCGCTGCGTCGCCTCGCCGACTCGCTGGAGCGGCTGCAGGTGGCGAACGCCCGCCGACAGGGATGGGCCTGGCAGGAGATCGCCGACGCGCTGGAGGTCAGCCGCCAGGCGGTCCACAAGAAGTACGCGAAGGAGCTGTGATGTTCGAGAGGTTCACCAAGCCCGCCCGCGATGCGGTGACCGCGGCCCAGACGTACGCCGCAGAGCTCGGTCACGAGCGCATCGGCGACGACCACCTGTTGCTGGCCATCGGCTCCAGCACCGGTTCGTCCGCGGCCCGGGCGCTCACCGAGGCCGGGGTCGACCCGGCTGCGCTGCGGGCAGAGGTCGAGCGTGCCCACGGGCGCCTCGGCAACGACGACGCCGACGCGCTGTCCACCCTCGGGATCGACCTGGACGCGGTGCGCTCCAAGGTGGAGGAGGTCTTCGGCGCCGGTGCCCTGGACAGCGGGAAGCCACGCCGCCGACTCGGTGGGCACATCCCGTTCACCAAGGACGCGAAGAAGGTCCTCGAGCTCTCGCTGCGCGAGGCGATCCGGCTCAAGGACCGTTCGATCGGCACCGAGCACATCCTGCTCGGCATCCTTCGCGCGGAAGGGGAAGGACATGCTGCCCTACAGGCCCTCGGCGTGGATGCTGCTGCGCTGCGCCGCACGCTCGAGCACGGCGAGGCCGCCTGAAACACTCGCCGAGACCGCAGTTTTGGCGGACCAAACCGCAGTTGTGGGCGACGAAACGGCAGTTTCGTCGCCCACAACTCACCATTCGGCGGACACGGCGACCGACTCGGCCGCCACAACTACTGATTCGGCAGGGGGTCAGCCGGCGAGGTGGGACCAGGCCGGGGCCAGCTCGGACCACGGACCCACCGCGGCGATCTCGCCGTCGACCATGACGACGACGCGGTCGGCCTGAGCGAGAGCGGCGCGCTTCGAGGTGGCTCCGATGACCGTCGTGTGCCGATCGCGCAGCGCCTGCCAGAGCTCGATCTCGGTGGCCGCATCGAGCGCGCTGGAGACGTCGTCGGCCAGGAGCAGCTCGGTGTCGGCAGCCAGCGCTCGCGCCAGGGCGAGACGCTGAACCTGCCCCCCGGATAGCCGTACGCCACGGTGACCGACGATCGCGTCCGCGCCGCCCGCCTCCTTGACGTCGAGCTCGAGCCGCGCGTCGGCGACCGGATTGTCGAAGGGTCGGTCGTGGCCCAGGCGGATGTTGTCGGCGAAGGTGCCGGACAGCACCCGCGGCACCTGGGCGACGTACGCCACCTGCCCGGGCCTCAGGAAGGCCTGCGGGTCCTGGACCAGCTCGTCGTTCCACCGGATCGTGCCGGTGTGCTCGATGAGGCCGGCCAGCGACGCCAGCAGGGACGACTTGCCGGAGCCGACCTGCCCCACGAGCAGGACCAGCTCGCCGCGCGAGATCGTGAGCGAGACGTCGGAGACCCCGATCGTGCCGTCGTCGTGGACCGCCGACAGGGCCGAGAGCTCGAGGGACTCGAGCGGCACCTGCTCGACCGGGCCGGGATCCGGCGCGGCACCGGAGACCAGGTCGACCCCCGGCGGGAGGTCCATCAGGTCACGACCACCGGCGAACCGGCTGGTCTCCTTCTGCCAGGCACGGGTGCCGGGAGCCTCGGTGACGACCATGCCGGCCACCCGGCCGAACCAGTCGAAGCCCGAGACCGCGTTGGCGACCAGCAGCGCGGTGGCCAGACCCCAGCCGCCGCCGAAGTAGATCCCCCAGGCAGCCACCACGCCGCACTGGACCATGAGCGCGGGAACCCCGTCGAGGAACGCCTGCACCCGGTGCTCCTTCACCGCCGCCTCGACCCGGCCCGCGTCGACATGCTGCAGGTGGGCGTGGACCTGCGGGGTGGCCGCGGCCAGCTTCACGGTGCGTACCGACTCCAGCGCGGAGACCACCGCGCGGCCGAACCGCGCGCGAGCGGCCGAGGAGGCCGCGGCCGAGCGGCCGGCGATCGGCCGGCCGACGGCCGAGGCCAGCGCCGAGGCGATCATGACGACCAGGAGCACGGCGCCCGCGAGCGCGGTGCCGGCCAGCAGCGCCGTGATCGTCGCGATCACGAGGCCGTTGACGAAGTCGACCCACCGGTCGGCGTAGCGGGCGTAGCGGTCCGCGTCCATCGAGCGGGCGACGACCTCACCCGGCGGCGTACGCGTCAGACGGTGCTGGCGGGTCTGCCCGTAGAGCACGGCCATCCGGGCCCGCAGCATGACCTCGATCCACCAGCGCGGGTAGCGGTAGAAGGCGTCGGCGAGCATCAGCGGCGCGGCCAGCAGGCTGACCACGAGCAGCACCGACATCACCGTCGGCCTGCCGCCGTCCTGCAGCGACTCGACGATCCGACCCCACAGGAGCCCGGTGAAGGCACCCTGCGCACCGGTCATCGAGGCGAACAGGAAGAGCAGCGCACCCGCGACCCCCCACTCGGGGCGCAGGAACAGGACGTGCAGCATCCCCCGGGCCAGCGAGGGTCCGGTGCCGACCTCGGGAACGTCCGGCGGAGCACCCGATCGGCGCTTGCCGCCCACGTTGCCCTCCGCGACATGGTCGAGGGTGGAGTGGTCGACGGCCGAGGATCCATCCCCGGCAGCGGGCGAGGGCGAGTCGTGGTGATCGGTGCGGCTGGCCTCCAGCAGGTCACGGAACGGCCCGGGCGTGGTCGCCAGCGAGGCCCGCAGGCCATGCTGGATCACCCGGCCGTGGTCGAGGACGGCCACGTGCGGCGCCCGCTCGATCGTGGAGAGCCGGTGGGCGATCAGGATGCCCGTGCGCCCGGTCAGCAGCCGGTCGGCGGCCGCGACCACCCGACGCTCGGTGAGCGGGTCCATCCGTGCGGTCGCCTCGTCGAGGACGACCACCCGTACGTCGCGCACCAGCAGGCGCGCGAACGCGACCAGCTGCTCCTCCCCCGCGGACAACGAGGTGCCGCCAGGGCCGAGCAGGGTGTCGAGGCCCTCCGGCAGGCCGGCGACCCATTCCGAGAGCCCGAGCCGGGCGACCGCCCGTTCGATGTCCTCGCGCGGACGCTCGTCGTCGAAGAGCGCGATGTTCTCCGCGAGCGTGCCGGCCAGGATCTCGGTGCGCTGCGTCACCACACCCACGGAAGCGCGCAGCTGCTGCAGGTCGAGGTCGCGCACGTCGACGCCGCCCAGGAACACAGTTCCGCGAGGCGGCTCGACGGCCCGGGAGAGCAACGAGGCGAGGGTCGACTTGCCCGAGCCGGTGCGGCCGACCAGGGCGATGGTGTCGCCGGCCGGCACCGTGAGCGAGATGCCCTGGAGGGCGAAGGTGCCCTCGGCGTAGGAGAAGGTCAGGTCGCGCAGGTCGACCTCCAGCGCTCCTCCCCCGGGCACGGGCTCGCCGCCTTCGGGCTCCGGCTCGGCGGCCATCATCTGGCGCAGGCGGATGACCGCGCCCAGACCGGCCTGGATGTCGGGGAGGTGGTTGGCGAGCATCGCGATCTGGCCGACGAACGTGCTCGTGACCAGGAACAACGTCACCAGCGCGCTGATCTCGAGGCGGTCGTTCGCGGCGAGCGCCACTCCGGCGAGACCGATGCCGGCCAGCAGGGAGTGCAGGAGCACGCCGGCCCGGCGGCCGACCTTCGCCTCGACCGTGACGACCGCACGGAACTTCTCGTGCACCGTCGCCGACAGCCGCGCCACCCGGGCGACCACGTGGGCCTGGCCCAGGCTCGTACGCAGGTCGTCACGCCCCGCGATGCCCTCCTCGAGCACTGCGGCATGGTCGGTCCAGGAAGCTTCCTCGATGACCTTGAGCTGGGAGATCTTGCCCAGCAGCCCCCGGATGACGAACCAGGTCACCGCGGCGAGCAGCGGAAACAGGATGGCCGACGGCCACCAGGTGAAGCTGGCCACGATCCACATCGGCAGCGCCGCGAAGACCGAGCGGAACAGCATCCACAGCTGCCAGCGCAGCAGGTTGCCGACCTCGTGGGAGTCGTCATCGACCCGGTCGAGGATCTCGCCGACGGCCTGCTCGCTCAGCTCGGCGAGCGGCTGTCGCATGGCCGCCTGGAGCACGTCCTCGCGCAGCTTGCCCTCGACCCGGTCGGAGACCCCGACCCAGGCGATCTTCGCCGTCGAGTCGATCAGCGAGGCGCCGATCACGCACAGCGCCAGCCAGCCAACCAGGCTCGCGGTCGGGTTCTCCGCCAGCCGTCCGGCGACGACGGTGCCGATCGACTGGGCCACCATGGCCACCGCCAGCGCGATCAGCGCGGTGGTCGTCACCGGCCCCTTCAGGCGTCGCCAGTCGACCTGCCGGCTCGTGTCGGCAGGGTCGGCAGGGACTCCGAGAGCCTTGCCTGAGGTGGGCACGGGCGGAGTCGAGAGCGTCGCAGTCATCAGAAGATCACGGTATGCGCGACCACCGACACCCACCTAAAGGTTTTCCGCCCTCACCCGACGACAAACACCATGCTGACCTGCATCTATAGGAATCAGAAGAAAGATCTGGAGAGCAAGGTCACGTACGCCGGGAAAGTGTCCCGGCAAGGCGCGACGGCCCGGCACGGAGTCCGTGCCGGGCCGTGGTCTCGACAAGCTCGACCCCCGAAGGTCAGAGAGAGTCGATCGCCTCGTTGAGCGTCGCGGACGGACGCATCACGGCGGTGACCTTCTCGGCGTCGGGCAGGTAGTAGCCGCCGATGTCGGCGGGCTTGCCCTGGACCGCGAGAAGCTCCTCGACGATCTTGTCCTCGTTGGCCGCGAGCGTCTCGGCGAGACCCTTGAACGCCGCGGCGAGCTCGGCGTCCTCGGTCTGCGCAGCGAGCTCCTGGGCCCAGTAGAGACCCAGGTAGAAGTGCGAGCCGCGGTTGTCGGTGGTGCCGAGCTTGCGGCCCGGGGACCGGTCGTTCTCGAGGAAGGTCGCGGTCGCCCGGTCGAGCGCGGCGGCGAGGACCTTCGCCGCCGGGGCCGAGGCCTGCTCGGCGTACTTCTCGAACGAGGGGACCAGCGCGAAGAACTCACCCAGCGAGTCCCAGCGGAGGTAGTCCTCCTCGATCAGCTGCTGCACGTGCTTCGGCGCCGAGCCGCCGGCGCCCGTCTCGAACAGACCGCCGCCGGCGATCAGCGGGACGATCGAGAGCATCTTCGCCGACGTACCGACCTCGAGGATCGGGAACAGGTCGGTGTTGTAGTCACGCAGCACGTTCCCGGTGACCGAGATCGTGTCCTCGCCGTTGCGCAGCCGCTCGAGGGAGTACGCCGTGGCCAGCTCCGGCGCGAGGATCTTGATGTCGGCACCCTCGGCGTCCCCGACGACGGAGGAGTCGGCGAGGTACTTGGTGACCTTCTTGATCAGCTCGGCGTCGTGGGCGCGCGACTCGTCGAGCCAGAAGATGGCCGGGGTCTTGGAGTCGCGGGCGCGGCTGACGGCGAGCTTGACCCAGTCGCGGACCGGGATGTCCTTGGTCTGGCAGGCCCGCCAGATGTCGCCGGCCTCGACGTCGTGCTCGATCAGCACGTCGCCGGCCTTGTTCAGGACACGTACGGTGCCGGCGGCCTCGATCTGGAAGGTCTTGTCGTGGGAGCCGTACTCCTCGGCCTTCTGCGCCATCAGACCGACGTTGGGAACGGTGCCGATCGTGGCCGGGTCGAGCGGGCCGTTCTTCTTCACGTCGTCGATGACGGTCTGGTAGACGCCGGCGTAGGAGGAGTCCGGGATCACCGCGAGGGTGTCGTCCTCGCCGCCGTCGGCACCCCAGAGCTTGCCGCCGTTGCGGACCAACGCCGGGATCGAGGCGTCGATGATGACGTCGGAGGGGACGTGCAGGTTGGTGATGCCCTTGTCGGAGTTGACGTAGGACAGGCGCGGGCCGGCCTCGATCGCGGCCTTGAAGGCGGCCTCGATCTCGGCGCCCTTCTCCAGACCGGAGAGACCCGACAGGATCGCGCCCAGACCGTCGTTGGCGGAGAGGCCGGCGGCCTCGAGGTCGGCGCCGTACTTCTCGAAGACGTCCTTGAAGTAGGCCTTCACGACGTGGCCGAAGATGATCGGGTCGGAGACCTTCATCATCGTGGCCTTCAGGTGCAGCGAGAAGAGCACGTCGTCGGCCTTGGCCTTGGCGAGCGCGTTCTCGAGGAAGGCGTGCAGGTTGGCCACGGACATGTACGTCGCGTCCACGATCTCGCCCTCGAGCACCGGCAGCTCGGCGAGCAGCGTCACGGTCTCGCCGTCGGCCTTCTCGAGCACGATCGAGAGGGTGTCGTCGGCCGGGAGGGTCACGGACTTCTCGTTGGACTTGAAGTCGTGCGCACCCATCGTGGCGACGTCGGTCTTGGAGTCGTCGGCGAACGGCTTGTTGGTGTGCGGGTGGGCCTTGGCGTACGCCTTGACCGAGCCCGGCGCACGACGGTCGGAGTTGCCCTCACGCAGGACCGGGTTCACCGCGGAGCCCTTGACCTTGTCGTACTTGGCCCGGATCTCCTCCTCCTCGGGCGTGCTCGGCGCCTCGGGGTAGTCAGGAATCGCGTAGCCCTTCTCCTGCAGCTCCTTGATCGCGGCCTTCAGCTGCGGGATGGAGGCGGAGATGTTGGGCAGCTTGACGATGTTGGCTTCCGGCGTCTTCGCCAGGTCACCGAGCTCGCCGAGCGCGTCGTCGGCCAGACCGAACTGGGCCAGGATGCGCGAGGCCACGGAGATGTCACGCGTCTCGACCTCGACGCCCGCCTTGGCCGCGTAGGCCGAGACGATCGGAAGGAAGGAGTACGTCGCGAGCAGCGGCGCCTCGTCGGTGTGGGTGTAGATGATTCGTGCGGCCATTGCTGTGGCTACTCCTGACGAAACGAAAGTGTCTTGACATCAAGATAACAGAGAGGGTGACACAACGCCGCCCCGCCCCACCTAAGCACCACGATGCGCCGTCGCAAAAGAGTTACTGTGTTTCAACACCTCATGTTGTTCAGGTGACTGCTGATACCTGAGTGCTTCTCGGGTGTCGATGGGTCTGACCGACGTCAACAGACATTGAAGGGTTAAGGGGACATGACTGAGGAATCACTGTCGGCGGCTGAGCCGACCTTCATCCAGAAACTCGCAGCCGAGGTCATCGGGACATTCATTCTGGTGTTCCTCGGGTGCGGCTCGGTCGTCGCGGTCGTCGCCGGCGCCACCCATGCCGGGCAGGCGACCTGGGGGCTCGAGGTCGCGGCCGTCGGCCTCGCCTTCGGTATCGCCGTCGTGATCGGCGCCTACACCTTCGGCCGCATCTCCGGTGGCCACTTCAACCCGGCCGTGACCCTCGGTGTGGCCTCGGCCGGCCGGATCAGCTGGAAGGACGCAGGCGCCTACATCGGCGCGCAGTTCGTCGGCGCCGTGATCGGCGCGATCGTGCTGTTCCTCATCGCGATCTCCTCCGGCTACAACTCGTGGAACGACGGCGGCCTCGGCGCCAACGGCTTCGGTGACGGAGCCGGCACCGGGCTCATCGGCGCGATCCTCGTCGAGCTCGTCCTCACCTTCATCTTCGTCTTCGTCATCCTCGGTGTCACCGACCTGCGGGCCGGGACCAACGCCACCGCGGCACCGCTGGCCATCGGTTTCGCGCTCGCCGCGATCCACTTCGTCGGCATCCCGTTGACCGGCACCTCGGTCAACCCCGCCCGTTCGTTCGGGCCCGCCCTCTTCTCCGGCACCGACGCGCTGATCGACCTCCCGGTCTTCCTGATCGTCCCCGCGCTCGGCGGTGCCCTGGCCGGGTTCGTCTACCCGCTGCTCTTCAACAAGGACGGGTCCGAGATCGCGGGAGCCGGACTCGCCTTCGGCGGCGACAGCGTGACCCCTGCCCACAACTTCCAGTGGGACTCCCAGGCCGCCGCCCCCGCGGCGCCCGCAGCTGCGGCCCCGGCCGCCCCTGCCGCTCCGGCGGCGCCCGCTGCACCGGCCGCCGACCCGGCACCGGCTGCTCCCGAGACCGGCGACCGCACCATCGTCTCCGGCAGCGCCGGCACCGGTGGCCAGCCCGCCTGGCAGCAGCCGACCCAGGCCGCCGAGGGCGACCTGCCGGTCTACGAGCAGGACGGCTGGCGCTGGGACTACGCCAAGCAGGAATGGGTTCCGATCGAGCAGTAGCGCTCGAGAAACAACGAAGGCCGCCCCTCGGGGCGGCCTTCGTTCTGTCTGTACGTCCTCATTCTCCGGGAACGGTCACCGCGAGGATCCACAGCGCACCCGCGGTCAGCGCCAGCAGGGCCACGTCGAACCAGCGGTTGCGCACCGCCAGCATCCCGGCATCCTTCGTACGCAGCACCGCACGCCCCAGCGACGCCGCCCCCAGCCCGGCAGCGAGGACGATGATCCCCACCCGCCAGTGGCCGAAGCCGACCAGCCCGAGACCGACGATCGCCGCCGTCAGCACCCCGAGGTAGACGAACCCGCCGATGGTCGAGGGGAAGCCGCGTACGTCTTGGAGGTCCGTCTTCTCGTGCTCAGGAGCAGCCGCCGCCGGTGCGGGGGCCTGCGGCGTCGGGGTGAGCGGCGGGTGGACGGACACAGTGTCAGAGCCTTTCGAGAGCCTTCTCAGCGCTGAGGACGATATTGGAGAGCAGCATGGCCCGTGTCATCGGACCCACCCCACCCGGGTTCGGCGACACCCAACCAGCCACGTCCCACACGTCCTCGGCCAGGTCTCCTGCGATCTTACCGTCGACACGGGAGACACCGACGTCCAACAGGGCCGCACCCGGCTTGACCATGTCCTTGGTGATGATCCCGGGTACGCCGGCGGCAGCCACCACGATGTCGGCGTTGCGGGTGTGCGCGGCCAGGTCGCGGGTGCCGGTGTGGCACAGGGTGACCGTCGCGTTCTCCGACCGGCGGGTGAGCAGCAGGCCCAACGGGCGGCCGACGGTCAGCCCGCGGCCGACCACGACGACCTCGGCGCCCTTGATCTCGACGCCGTGGCGGCGCAGCAGCTCGATGCAGCCCACCGGCGTGCACGGCAGCGGACCGTCCTCCCCGAGGACCAGCTTGCCGAGGTTGTGCGGGTGCAGACCGTCGACGTCCTTCTCCGGGGCCACCCGGGAGAGCAGCGCGAACTCGTCCAGCCCGGTCGGCTGCTGCACCAGGAAGCCGGTGCACGCGGAGTCGGCGTTGAGGCGGTCGATCTCGGCCTCGACCTCTTCCTGCGTCGAGGTCGCCGGCAGGTCGACCCGGATCGACTCGATGCCGATCTCGGCGCAGTCCTTGTGCTTGGCGTTGACGTACCACCGGCTGCCCGGGTCGTCGCCCACCAGCACCGTGCCCAGGCCCGGGGTGATGCCCTGGGCCTTCAGCTTCTCGACCCGCTCGGCGAGCTCGGCCTTGATCGCCTTCAGCGTCGCGGTGCCGTCCAGCTTCTGTGCTGTCACTTCTTCATCCTGTCACTCTGGGCTGTGGTTTCGGCGTAGTAGGCGGGCCGTGTCTGTTCGTCGAGGTATGCAGGGAAACCGTCACTTCCCACGCGGAGTTCCGCGCGGGAAGTGACGGATCGGCTGCATACCTCGACGAACATCCAGCCCGCTCAGTGTGCGAAGTGGCGCGTGCCGGTGAAGTACATCGTCACCCCGGCCGCCTCGCACGCCTTGATGGTCAGCTCGTCGCGGATGGAGCCGCCGGGCTGGACGATCGCCTTGACGCCGGCGTCGATCAGGATCTGCGGGCCGTCCTCGAAGGGGAAGAAGGCGTCGGAGGCGGCGACGGAGCCGCGGGCACGCTCGTCGCCCTCGGCAAGGCTGTTGGCCCGCTCGACGGCGAGCTTGCAGGAGTCGACGCGGTTGACCTGGCCCATGCCGATGCCGACCGAGGCACCGTCGGAGGCCAGCAGGATCGCGTTGGACTTGGCCGAGCGGCAGGCCTTCCAGGCGAAGGCCAGGTCGGCGAGGGTGGCCTCGTCGGCGGCCTCACCCGTGGCCAGCGTCCACGAGGCCGGGTCGTCGCCCTCGGCGTCGACGTGGTCGACCTGCTGCATCAGCAGGCCGCCGGAGATCGGGCGGGTCTCGACCGGGGCGCGCTCGTCAGCGGGGGCGACCAGGATGCGGATGTTCTTCTTGCCCTGCAGGATCTCGACGGCACCGTCCTCGTAGCCCGGAGCCACGATGACCTCGGTGAACACCTCGGCCACCTGCTGGGCCATCTCCACGCTCACCGGGCGGTTGGAGGCGATCACGCCACCGAACGCGGAGACCGGGTCGCAGGCGTGCGCCCGGCGGTGGGCCTCGGCGATGTCGGCACCGACGGCCAGGCCGCAGGGGTTGGCGTGCTTGATGATCGCCACCGCCGGCTCGGCGAAGTCGTTGGCGGCCCGACGGGCGGCGTCGGTGTCGGTGTAGTTGTTGTAGGACATCTCCTTGCCGTGCAGCTGCTCGGCACGGGCGAGCCCGGCGGGACCGAAGCCGTTGAGGTAGAGCGCCGCCTTCTGGTGCGGGTTCTCGCCGTAGCGCAGGACGGTCGCCTTCTCGTACGTCCCGCCGACCCACGCCGGGAACCCGGTGCCCTCGGAGGTGTCGGTGAGCACGGAGCCCATCCAGGACGCGACCGCCACGTCGTACGTCGCGGTGTGCACGAACGCGGCCGCGGCCAGCGCCTTGCGCTGGTCGTAGGTGAACCCACCGGCGGCGAGGGCGGAGAGGGTCTCGGCGTACTGCTCCGGCGAGGTCACGATCGCGACGGAGGGGTGGTTCTTGGCTGCGGCGCGGACCATCGAGGGACCGCCGATGTCGATCTGCTCGACGACCTCGTCCGGGCCGGCGCCGGAGGCGACGGTCTGCACGAACGGGTAGAGGTTGGAGACGACCAGGTCGAACGGCTCGACCTCGAGCTCCTTGAGCTGCTCGACGTGGGACTCCAGGCGGCGGTCGGCGAGGATGCCGGCGTGCACGCGCGGGTGCAGCGTCTTCACGCGGCCGTCGAGGCACTCGGGGAAGCCGGTCAGGTCCTCGACCTTGGTCACCGGCAGGCCCAGCTTCTCGATCAGCGCGGCGGAGCCGCCGGTCGAGACGAGCTCGACACCGGCGTCGTGGAGCCCTCGGACCAGGTCCTCGAGACCGGTCTTGTCGTAGACGGACACGAGGGCCCTCTTGATGGCGATCTGATCGAGCACAGCAATCTCCTCATCGGTCGACTATTTCGATGAGGGCACCCAGGCGGTCGATGCCGTCTCTCACACTCCCCGGTGGTCCCCCACCTGCGCCAGTCGTGTGCTCGTCACTCTAACCGTTCAGGCGGGCCCGAATCGAACTCGCCTACCGTCAACGGTGTAGCCCTCGCGGGCGATCCGCCCGACCGTCTCGACGAGCATCGAGCGCTCGACGACCTTGATCCGCTCGTGCAGCGTCTCCTCGGTGTCGTCGTCCTCCACCGGCACCGTCACCTGGGCCATGATCATCCCCGTGTCGACCCCGGCGTCGACGATGAAGAGCGTCGCCCCGGTCACCTTCACGCCGTACTCCAGCGCGTCCCGCGCCCCATGCATCCCGGGGAAGCTCGGCAGCAGCGCCGGATGCGTGTTCAGCGTCTTCCCCCCGAACCGCTCGAGGAACGCCTCTCCCACCAGCTTCATGAAGCCCGCGGACACAACGAGATCAGGCTCGTACGCCGCCACCGACTCGGCCAGCGCCGCATCCCACTCCTCGCGCGACCCGAAGTCCTTGACCCGGTGCACGAAGGTCGGGATCCCGGCGTCGCTCGCCCGGGTCAGCCCCTGGATCCCGTCGCGGTCGGCGCCCACTGCGACGACCTCGGCGCCGTACTCCGGGGACGCGCAGGCGTCGAGCAGGGCCTGGAGGTTGGTACCCGAACCGGACACAAGGACGACAAGACGAAGAGTCACGCCGTCACTTTAGAGCAGCGCAATTCTAGTGCCCGGACTGCCCGGATCGGGTCGCCAGCCTCGATAAAAAGAGATGGCGCCATGGTCCAAGGCGCAGCGAAGCTTCGACCGGCGCCAGAAGACACGAGGTGTCACTCTCCTTCGTTCAAGTCACTCAAGGTGACCTGCGCACGACACAGCTCGGCGTCACGCGCAGCGTTGGCCCTCCAATGCAGATCAGGCTCACGGCTTGCGGCTGAGGATCGGGTCCATGTCAGCGAGCAGTGAACCGACTGGGTCCTTGTCCTTCTCCCCTTGGCTACCCCGCCGACAGGCACTGCCATCGTTGCGGCGTCTCCGCCGAGGTAGGCGAGTCCGTCGGAGTGGGTCTGTCAGGCAATCGTGAAGTCTGCACCACCCCCCAGCATCAGCTCCTCGACGTCCGCGGCACATCCTTCAAGTCCCTCGTACTCGATTGCCGGATAGAAAGCTTCGAACGAGGCGCGGACTACACGATCCTCATGATCGCGCCGCACGAGGTCGCTCCCGTTCTTTGCAACGAGATAGTCGAGCAGACTGTCAGACAACGTCTCGATCTCATCGTCGGACAACACTCGTGCCCTCATTAGCGTTAACGCTCGCTCGATGACAGCACGTGGAAAGTCGGTGAGAACACCCGACGCCAGTGCAAACGTCAATACCGCGACGCCGTACAGGCGGTACGCCTGCTCCGTGCTCTCCCGAAGCCCACGCTGGTACTCGGAGACCAGGGTCTCCTTGATCGCGGTCACTCGGCGACCTCCACTCCAAAACGGGGCAAGATCCGAGCACAAGTCGGACAGGGTTCCTTTGTACGGCCGTGCCCGGGCGGAGTTGTTCCAACAGCCCGCGTGTCGATCACCCCTCCAGACAGAGACCGCCCAGCGTACAGCGCGTCGTTGATACATGCGATCTCGGCGCACCACCCAGAGATTCGCATCTTCCGGACTCCCCTGGGCAGAGAATCCAAGGCTTCTTGCATGTCCGGGTGGAAAACCCGGGCGCTACCCGACTCGCCGTAAATCGGCGCACCACCATCGGCGAGGTCCAGCCGGGCAACAGCGCCGGTCTCCTTGCCCGCCGCAGCCATCTCATCGGCGTACTGGCCTGCGCTCTTTGCGACCGCTGGCCGGCTCCGAGCCGTTGACCTCGCAAGCCAAGCGGCTCCCCTGGTCGCCCCGCTAGAGGCTCCGCCTACGGGCACTGCCATCGTCGCAAGGTCGCCAGCGAGGTAGGCGAGCCCGCCGGAGTGGGTACCGAGTTTGGAGTCGCTGAACCGGTTCCAAGCCTTGGCCGTGTTCACCCGGACGCTGGAACCGTTGCGTTTCGCGATCCCGTTGAAGGCGAAGTCGATCGTGGACGCGGCGGCATGGACTGCCCCAGAGACAAACTCCTTTCTGAACTGCTGACCAGCCCCACGAGAGCCCATCCACGAAGCATCGACGCTCGCCTTGCGCTTGACCGTCGAGGTCACCTTGGACCACAGGCCCGACAAGAACCCACCGACCGACGACTTGCTACGCGTCGACGTCGAAGAACCGCCTCCCGCACCGCCGTAGTCGGTGTGCAACCCGGAGGGGTCGCTGAGCGTTGCAGGGTTCTGGTAGCTGTACGCATACCCGTTCAACTGCAGCGGCACCGCCTGATCCAACACTGGGTCCGGAGAGACGAACGACCCCGTCGTCGAGTCGTAATAGCGCGCCCCGACTTGCGTCAGACCCGTCGTGTCGTTCGACTTCCCGAGGAACCCACGATCACCCGGGGCCCCGTTCGCGTCCCTGTCCACCACGCTCGCTGCCGCGGCGGCGTTCCGGCCGCGGGTAGCTCCGAACGGGTCTGCGTACTGCTTCCTAACCGACGCGGGTGTCCAGTTCGTGTTCGGGATCGAAACGATCGGGGTGCCGTGGTGGTCGTTGACCAGCGAGGTGACCCCACCGAGGCCGCGTTGGTCGCGTACGGCGATGGTCTCGCCGTTGAAGGTGTAGTAGCGGTGCGCGGCGACGTTCCTGGTCGAGTCGCGTGGGATGGTGACTTCTTGGCCGCCAGGGAGGTAGATCGTGACTGCTTCGGCATCCGCCCGGATGATGCGTTCGCCGGCGCCGCTGTAGACGTACTCGGCCTCGCCGAGCTCGTCGACGACTCCGTCAGAACAGGTCTCACCGGTGGTGAGGGTCTTGACGAGTTTCCCTTCGCGGTCCCAGCACATCGCCTGAGCCACGGACCGACGGGCGGCCGCGCCTTCCGCGGTGCGGGCGCCGTTGTGAATAGCAGCGATCTCGGTCGCGGACAGGGCCTGGGAATACAAGCCCATCTTCGCCACTGAGACGGGTGAGAAGAACTGGCCCGCGGTCGTGGAACTTGCATCTGCGCCGACGAAGAACCCGTTACGCCCGAGGTTGCCCGGCCGCTTCATCGGGCCGGGTGCCTCGACACTGGCCGCGAGCTGGCCGTCGAGGTAGAGGCGGGCGGTGTCTCCATCCCAGGTCCCGAAGGCGTGGTACCACTTGCCGGCCGTGATCGTGGCTTGTGCCTGGCGGTAGCCGCCGTCGGTGTGAATGGTGAAGGTGAGTTTGCCGTCATAGACCACCATGGAGGCGCCGCCACCCTCCTTGGCCGAGCACACCGAGTGCTCGGTGGAGTTGGGGAGGGTGCCGTTGTCCTTCATCAGGCACTCGATGCTCATCTCGTCGCTGAGCTTGTCCCACTGGGCATCGCCCATCGCGTAGGAGTAGGCGTCATCGACCCCGTCGAACTTGGCGACCTTCGATCCCGCCAGCCCGAGCTTGGCCCGGCGCGCGGCGTCAAGGGTGGTGTCGTCTATGACCGCGGGGGTGCCGTACTTCGTCATCGTTCGGCCCTGGGCGTCATCGGCCGGGGTGCCGTCGGTGTAGTCGACGTCGAGGACGTCAGGTTCGGGAACAGCGACTTCGGCGACCTCGGCCCCGGTCCGGGTCTCCTGGCCACCGGTCGCCGTGTAGGTGAAGTCCTTGGACGGCAGCGGGGTCGTGGTTCCGTCCGCTGCCTTCGAGGTGCCGGTGATCGAGGTGACCGCGTGCGGACCCGCGTGCCCGGCCTGCGTGTAGTCGTAGTCGGTGGTCTCCGTGATCCCCGTCAGGCCGTCGCGGTAGGTCTGGGCCTCGCGGTTGCTGTTGAGCGGGTTGTAGGTGTAGCCGACCTGGTAGGGCGCCGGACCAGCCAGGGCTGGGTTGCCTGGATCACCAGTACCGCACTCGGACCCCAGTGCGGGGGTCCAGGCGTGCTTCAGACGCGCGAGGTTGTCGTAGGTGAAGCATTGCTTCTCCCCACGGGCACCGACACCGGCGTCGCCGCCGAGGGCGGTGTTGGTGGGGGTATCGGTGATCTCGGTGATGTTGCCCGAGTCCGTGTACTTGTAGGTCTGGTTCAGGTCGTTGCCGGTAATGCCCTCCCGCTTGAGCATCTGCCCCGTCAGCTGGCCGGTGGTCGGGTCGTAGGTGCGGGAGAGCGCGGCGGAGTAGGTGTTGCCGAGGTCTGCGAGTTCGAGCCGACCGAGGTCGTCGTAGTGGGAGTCGGCCACGTAGGTGCCCCACCCGAACCCGCCGCCCATCCAGCGGGGCTTGGAGGCCTGGTCATAGAACGTCGTGACCCGCTCGGACCCCAGGATCGTGGCGGAGTCGGTGGAGGAGATCTTGGATGTCGTCTGGGACTTGATCTGACCGTCGGCGGTGTAGGTGTAATCCACCGAGGCGGACTCGGTCGAGAGCCGGGCCAAGGCCTCCGGGATGTCGCCGACGAGTCCAGCGCCCTCACCGGTGTCATCACCGGTCGCGGCTTGCGGGTATTCCAGGGTCGTGGTCAGAGGTCGGTAGGCGTCGTCGACCTTCCCAGTCCGGGTGGTGTAGTCACCTTCGCTGGTGTGGCGGGTGGTCGCGTGCTCGATCCCGAGCATCCCGGTCGTGTCCGGGTCGGTGTTCGGGTCGCCGTCGTAGGCGTGTTCGACCCGGATGTTCCCGCCGATCGTGTCGTCACGCAGGGTCAGCGGACGGCCGAGCTTGTCGTAGGTGTAAGCGATCGTCTTTCCGGCGCCGTTGGTGACCGTCTTCGGCTGCCCCGACTCGATCCTCGCTAGCCACGGGCCTGCTACTGGATCAGGTGCATCACTCGGCGGTCGGGAGGGAACGCCGGTGCCACCAGGTCATCGTGAGACCGGCGAGGAGACCGGCGAGGCCGAAGAAGGCGATGGCGTTGACGAGCACCTGCCCGGCGTACGGCCCGACGTCGGCCATCCGGCCGGGGCCGACGGAGCCGCCGGCGACGCCGGAGAGAACGGCGAGGAGGAGGCCGGCGACGACGCCGGCGCTGACGCCGCGGAGCGCGCCTTCGGACCAGCGCAGAGCCGGGCGGACCCGGGAGACGCGGCAGACGGCCCAGAAGGCGGTGAGCGGGCCGAGCGCCATCACCGCGGCCACCCAGGCGGGCGGGGCGCCGTTGTCGGGGAGCGCGGCGAGCATCGGGAACATCGGCAGCGGGCCGAGGGTCACCGCCGTCGGGGTGACGGTCGTGCCGACACCGACCGAGAAGCCCGGCCCCAGGGCGTACGCACTGGAGAAGAGCACGGCGTTGGGCAGCACAAGGACGGCGAGCAGGGAGTAGAGGATGATCCCGCCGAGGTCGAGGTGGAGTTGGGAGACGACGTTGACCGACGTGGTGAAGTCGGTGAAGAGGGCCGCGAAGAACACCAGCGTGCTGACCGCGAACCACCACAACAGGATCGAGCGGACCATCACCAGTACGTCCACGGCCGCGCGTGGCAGCAGGGTGATCCACAGCGCCGCACGGCCGGAGCCGACCGCGATCGCGGGCAGGGCCACGACGACGCAGAGCCCGACCGACCAGGCGAAGACGCCGGCGATGCTCGGCGCGGTGGCCGGGGTGCCGGCGATGACGACGGTGGCCAGCGCGGTGCCGGCATAGCCGAGGGTGAAGAGGCCGGCGACGACCGGGACGGTCAGGTCGCGCTCGCCGTCGGCGAGGGCGTTGACGTCGGGGCCGTGCAGCGAGACCGCGTCACCGACGCGGACCGCGACCTGCCACATCACCCAGGCCAGGATCAGGGTCAGGCCGAGCGGGACGACGGTGACCGCGACCCCGGAGACGACGACGCCCGAACCGTGCCCGAGCAGCCACCCGAGCGCGGCGACACGCAGGGCGTCCGACGGGTCGCCGTGGGCTCCCATGTCGCTGATGAACCAGCCCAGGATGCCGATCGCCAGGCACACGACGAGCGTGGCGGCGGCGGTGCCGATGCCGCCCAGCAGGGCGACCGCGACCAGCGGGCGGCGGTGGCGGAGATCGTGGAGATCCTCCGCGGAGAGCCCACGGTCAGGGGTGCGAGGAGGCAGCAGCGAGGACATCGCGTCTCATCCTCGCAACCCGCACCGCCTCGATCAGGGCGACGCGCCGCCCGAAAAGGTCTTGTGCACGCCTGATACCCACCTGTGCATCAACGACCATTGCCGATCATTCGACCGAATCACCTACAGTTGACCGCTGACATGGGCATGACCACGGCAGACCACGAGACCTTCGAGGCGTTCTATCAGGACGTCCGCGGACGCCTGCTTCTCCAAACCTGGTCGCTGACCGGGGATCTGGAGGCTGCCAAGGCCGCCGTGCGCGGCGCGCTGGTCATCACCTGGCACCACTGGCGCAAGGTGAAGCCGATGGACGACTTCGAGCGCGAGGACTGGGTCCGTCCGATCGCCTGGTCCAAGGCGATCCGCAACCACTCGGTGCCGCTGCTCCACCGCGACCAGACGATCGCGCCGGAGGCCCGGAGCACGCTCTCCGCGCTGCGCAGCCTGCCGCTCCACGACCGCAAGGTCTTCCTCCTGGGTCACCTCACCAGCGTCGACCTTGCCCAGCTGGCCCGCGAGGTCGGCACCCCGATCAGCCGCACCGAGACCGACCTGCAGGCCGCCAACGCCGCCATTTGCGACGAGCTCGGGATCGCGCCGGAGCAGCTGCAGTCCATCTTCGACCCGCTCGTCGACGTGCTCACCGAGCAGCCCTGGCCGAAGACCTCGACGCTCACCACCGCCGGCGCCGTACGCCGCCGGGTGCACACCGCCATCGGCGCGGCCGCGGCCATCGCCGCCCTGGTCGGCACCGGCTTCTTCGTGACCCAGGGCGCCGAGACCGAGCCGCGGCTCAACACCCTCTCGATGCAGTCGGCGGCCGAGGAGTTCGAGGTCGAGCCGAGCCAGATCCCCGGCAAGAAGCTGACCGCCAAGGACCTGATGACCGAGGAGGAGGTCGCGAAGATCTACGGCGGCTCCTGGGCCGTCGACATCTCCTCCGACAACCTCGAGGGCACCGGCCTGACCATCCCCTGCCAGGCCGACACCTCGGCCGACAAGCGGCCGGTGGCGAGCCTGGCGCGCACCTTCACCGCCAAGGCGAAGGCGACCACCGCCGGCACCACGATCGAGTCCTCCGTCGACGCGAAGGCGGCGGCTGCGGCGTACAAGAAGATGCAGGGGTGGTACGCAGCCTGCGCCGAGCCCCGCTACCAGCTGTTGTTCACCGAGTCGGTCGACGGCATCGGCGACCAGGCGACCCTCTTCACCTACCGCGACTGGGAGAACAACCGGGCGGTCACCTACGGCGTCGCGCGCACCGGCAGGCACACCGCCGCGGTGACCGTGAAGACCGAGGGCAAGTCCAGCACGACCGCGGCCAAGACCTCGACCATGCTCGGCACCGCCGTCCACGGCCTCTGCTCGATGCCGGGCGCAGGCGCGTGCGTGGAGACCAAGCGACCGCGTGCCACGGTGGTCCCGATCGCCACGGAGCAGGCACCGGGGCTGATCAACGAGACCGACCTGCCCCCGGTCGCCACCATCGGTGACCCGTGGGAGGGCACCGAGGCGAAGGCGGCCAAGACCAACCCTGCCCAGACCCGCTGCGACGGCACCGAGTTCAACGCCAAGGGCATGACCGGCGCCCAGACACGCTCCTTCGTGATCCCCGAGACGAAGAAGAAGCTCGCGCCGATCTTCGGGCTCACCGAGACGGTCGGCAAGTTCGGCTCCGCCGAGCAGGCGCAGGCCTTCAACGTCGCCATCAAGGACCGGCTGAAGAAGTGCGGCGACAAGCAGCTCGGCAGCCACGTCACCCAGCTCGCGACCGAGTCCATCAAGGACGGCGCGATCACGGTGTGGTACATCCGGGTGGAGCTCGAGAACTCCTCCATCTACTACCGGATGGCCGCGATCCGCCGCGGCGCGAACGTCGCCCAGATGAGCTTCGTGCCCGACGGCGATGCCGACATCAGCAACTCCGACTTCGTATCGCTCGCCAAGCGCGCCGCCTACCGGCTCGACTATCTCTGATTCTTCCTCCGCCGGATGCAACCGGACCCGCCTCCCAGGCATCTGATCCAGTGAGGCTGGCGTAGGGCCAGATCGGGGACGGCCGGTCCGGGAGGCAGGCGATGGACGAGGACGAGTTCGACGTGTTCTACAACGCGTCCTACCGCCGCGTGTGCGCTCAGGTGTACGCCATGATCGGCGACTCCGACGAGGCCGCCGAATGCGTCCAGGAGGCCTTCGCCCGCGCCTGGGCGCACCGTCGCAAGATGTCCTCGGTCGACTACCCCGAAGCCTGGGTCCGCACCACCGCCTACCGACTCGCGGTGGGCCGCTGGCGCCGGAAGAAGTACGCCGGCCGCGTCACCGACAGAGCCGTCGGCGTCCGCACGGAGATGCCCGCGGTCGACGAGACCCATGTCGCCCTCGTCGCCGCGCTCAAGAAGCTCCCCGAGGTCCAGCGGCAGGCCATCGTCCTGCACCACATCGCCGACCTGCCGGTCCATCAGGTGGCCGCCGAGGTCGGCGCCCCCACCGGCACCATCAAAGCCCGCCTGGCTCGAGGACGAGCCACCCTGGCGGAGCTGCTCGCCGACGAGACACCCGGCGCCGTCTGGAAGAAGGCCTGAGATGAGTGACCCGATCTCGCGTCTGGACCAGTTCCGCGCCGCCACCCCTGGAGCACCGATGAAGTCCGCAGCCGAGGTACGCCACCGGGGTGACCAGATCCGGCGCCGCCAGCGCGCGCTCGTCACCGCCGGAGCCGTCGCCGTGGCCGCCGCGCTCGCCGGACCGATCATCTTCCTCTCCGCCGGATTCGGCGACAAGGCGATCGACCCGGCACCGGCACCCAGCGAGACCCCCACCACGATCACCCCCAGCCCGTCCGCCTCGGCCTCCGGGCAGGCGTCGGACCTGACCCGCGCCGCCCTTCCCCTCGCCGCCGACCTGGTCGCCGACGACCCGTTCCCCGCCTGGGTCGAGGAGCAGACCTATGACGGTGAGGGCAAGGGCGAGCACAACGAGTGCCTGACCACGACACTGACCGACGCCGGTGCCCGAGCGACCCTCCGCCGCGACTTCGTCCCGAAGCCCGGGGACGAGCTGTCGGCCTCGGCCGGGACGCTGAAGGCAGTCGTCGCCGAGTTCGGGTCGCCCGAGGAGGCGAAGAAGGCGCGTAGCGATCTTTCGGAGGAGGCAGCCGCGTGCCCCGGGGTGGACGGCGCGGACACCGCCGGCTCGCTCCCCGTCGAGGGCGGCGTCGTCTCCGCCGGGAACATCGGCGTGGTGACGTACCAGCCCGACGACCCGGAGATGAACGCGGTCTGGGAGGTCGCGACGGCCGTCGTCTCGGCTGAGGACCGGGTCCTGGTGATGACCCGCAAGCGTGGCGTGCAGAGCTACGTCTCGCCGACCGACCTGCAGACCTCGGCCGTCAACGCCGCCCACCGGATGGTCGGCGCGAAGCGTCCGGTCGAGGCGTCCTCGAAACCGCCGGCCTCCTCACCGGCGACCAGCAAGGCTCCGGAGCCGACCCTGTCCGCGCGCAACCTGCTCACCGGGGAGGACGCGATCTACCCCAACGGAGGAGCGCTGGACTGGGTCGAGAGCTCCGGGTCGACGAGCACCGGCGAGACCGCGCCCGCGGGCAACGCCTGCTGGCAGGGCTCCATGATGGCCCGCGGAGCGATCGCCACCATGCAGCGCGACTTCGGCCTCGTGACCTCCGAAGGCGGCGACGGCGACGGCGATGCGTACCTCAACGAGACCATCGCCGAGTTCCCGTCCAGCGAGGAGGCCCAGGCGGCGTACGAGGAGGTGCTCACCTGGTTCGACGGCTGCAGCCCCGAGGGGTCGGACAGCTTCAAGTCCGACCCGTTCGGCGACGTGCCGCTGTCGGCGCGGGCCGAGGGCGTGACCAGCCTCGCGATCTACGGCCCGATCACTGCCACCCCGGGGACCCAGTACGACCCCGCCGGGCGCGAGGAGGACGGGTGGTTCCTGGAGATGGGCGTCGTGCTCAGCGGCACCCGGATCGCCGTCCTCAGCCAGCTGATCAGCGGGCAGGACTACACCTGGCCCGCCGAGGACGGCGGCACCCCGGTGCAGCAGATGCTCCCCGCCGCGGCCGATCGGCTTTCGACCAGATGACCGGATATGCAACCCATGTGGACGCTCGCACGTATCAATCCGCGACACTGACGCTCCTGCAAGGGTCGGGTAAAGCCAGCCGGGGAGGCAAGACGATGGACGAGGACGAGTTCGACGCGCTGTACAACGCGTCCTACCGCCGCTTGTGTGCTCAGCTGTACGCCATGATCGGCGACTTCGACGAGGCCGCGGAGTGCGTGCAGGAGGCCTTCGCCCGCGCCTGGGCGCACCGCCGCAAGATGTCGTCGGTCGACTACCCCGAAGCCTGGGTCCGCACCACCGCCTACCGTCTCGCCGTGGGCCGCTGGCGCCGCAAGAAGTACGCCGGCCGCGCCGCCGACAGAGCCGTCGGCGTCCGCACGGAGATGCCCGCGGTCGACGAGTCCCACGTGGCTCTGGTCGCAGCACTGAAGAAGCTCCCCGAGGCGCAGCGGCAGGCCATCGTCCTGCACCACATCGCCGACCTGCCGGTCCATCAGGTGGCCGCCGAGGTCGGCGCCCCGACCGGCACCATCAAAGCCCGTCTGGCTCGGGGAAGAGCCGCTCTGGCGGAGCTGCTCGCCGAGGACAATCCCGGCGCTCTGGAAGGAGGCCTGAGATGAGCGACCCGATCTCGCGTCTGGACCAGTTCCGCGCCGACGCCCCCGGGGCGCCGATGAGCTCCGCAGCCGAGGCCCGGCAGCGGGGTGACCAGATCCGGCGACGCCGTCGTGCCGTCGTCACCGCCGGCGTCGCGGCCGTGGCCGCCGTCGTCGCCGGGCCGGTCATCTTCCTCTCCACCGGCCTCGGCGACCAAGGGATCGACCCCGCCCCGGCCACGAGCGACAGCGCGGTCGCGTCCAGCCCGTCGGGCTCCGCCTCCGCGTCCGACCTCACCCGCGCCAACCTGCCGACCGAGGACGACCTCGTCGCCGACGACCCGTATCCCGCCTGGACCCAGGAGCAGACCTACGACGGCGAGGGCACCGACGCCTACAACGACTGCCTCACCGACACTCTGGGCGACTCCGGCGCGACGACGACGTTCCGCCGCGACTTCGTCGCGAAGCCCGGCGAGGAGATGGCCGACGCGGCAGGCACACTGAACGCCGTCGTCGCCCGGTTCGACTCGGCCGACGAGGCCGAGAAGGTGAGCATCAACCTCTCCGACGCCGCGATCTCCTGCTCCGGCGTGGACGGAGCGGAGCTGGCCGGCACCCTCCCGATCGAGAGCCGCGTCATCTCGAGCGGCAGCATCGACGTGGTGACGTACCAGCCCGAGGACCCGGACATGAACGCGGTCTGGGAGACCGCGACGGCCGTCGTCGCCGCCGAGGACCGGGTGCTGGTGATGACCCGGAAGCGGGGCGTGCAGGACTACGTGTCACCGACCACCCTGCAGACCTCCGCCGTCAACGCCGCCTACCGGATGGTCGGCGCCATGCCTCCGGGCGATTCGTCCGCCACCCCGACGGAGACTGGATCACCCGCAGCGGACCGTCTCAGCGCGGTCAACCTGGTCGACGGCAGCACCTTCCCCGCGCTCGACCGCTTCGAGAGCCAGCTCGGCTGGAACCAGTACACGCCCACCCCCGACGTGCCGACGCTGGCCTGCCAGAAGGAATGGCTCTCCTCGCTCGGTGCCTCGGCCAAGGTCGCCTCCGACTACCGCTGGGACACCGACCGCGCCATGGTCGGCCAGGTGCACGTCGCGGTGCTGGACTTCGCCGACGAGAACGCCGCCGGCGCTGCGTACAACGAGGTCATGGAGTGGATGGAGGTCTGCCCCGCCAACAAGCTCGGCGTCGATCCGACCGTCACGGACGTGCCGATGGACGTGGCCGACGATCTCGACGCCGGGCCGAAGCGCGCGGCCCGCTCGCAGGCGACCTACCCGGGCCTGGACGGCGGCGACAGCGCGTGGTTCGAGACCGAGCTGGTCGCGGAGTACGAGACCCGACTCGTCCTGGTCGGCTACGCCGAGCTCGCCGGCCCCTGCCCGCCGAGCACCGGCGACGAGGCCGACCCCTGCTACCAGCCCGACCAGCCCGACTCCTGGCCCGGCCGGATCCTCGCGATCGAGAAGGCGGCGGTCACTGCCGGGATCAGCGACCTGCGCTGACGGACACCACCCAAACACGATATTGTTGATCGTCTTTCACAACTTAGCGTGGAGACTCCTGTCACAACACGCTCGCGCAGGGAAGACGCGTACCGGCCAGGACGTTCGCCAACAGAGCCCCGACCCGCCTCAACCTTGGAGAAGCCCTCTCGTGTCCACCGCCCCCACCACCCGACGTCGGCTACGGCTTCCGTCCTTCTCGGTCCAGATCATCCTCGGCCTCGTCCTCGGTGTCGCGCTCGGCGCCGTCGCGCGAGCGATCGGGCCCGGGGCCGGAGACGAGGCCAACTGGCTGACGACGACGCTCGCCACGATCGGCGGCTCGTTCGTCTCGCTGCTCAAAGCCGTGGTCGTACCGCTGATCTTCACCGCGATCATCGCCTCGATCGCCAACCTGCGCACGGTCAGCAACGCGGCCCGGCTCGCGGGCCAGACGCTGCTGTGGTTCGCCATCACCGCGGCGATCTCGGTCGTCATCGGCATCGGCCTGGGCCTGGTCTTCCGGCCCGGCAGCAACACCGCGGTCAGCACCGCCGACGCGGCCGAGGCCGGTGCATCCGCCTCCTGGCTCGACTTCCTCCAGGGCCTGATCCCCGGAAACTTCCTCGGCCTCGAGGCATCGACCAGCGTCGAGCAGGTCGGCGGGAGCCCGCTCGCGGAGACCGCCCTGAGCTTCAACGTACTCCAGGTGCTCGTCGTGGCCCTCGCGATCGGGATCGCGGCCCTCAAGACCGGCGAGAAGGCCGAGCCGTTCCTCGCCCTCAACCGCTCCTTCCTCGCCATCGTGCAGAAGGTGCTGTGGTGGATCATCCGGCTGGCCCCGATCGGCACCCTCGGTCTGATCGGCAACGCGGTCGCCTCCTACGGCTGGGACTCGCTGAGCTCGCTGGCCTGGTTCGCGGTGGCGGTCTACGTCGGCCTGGCCCTGGTCCTGTTGGTGGTCTACCCGGTGCTGCTGCGGGTCAACGGCCTCAACCCGCTGGCGTACTTCCGCGGTGCCTGGCCGGCGATCCAGCTCGCCTTCGTCTCGCGCTCCTCGGTGGGCACCATGCCGGTGACCGAGCAGGTGACGGTCAAGAACCTCGGCGTCCCCCAGGAGTACGCCTCGTTCGCCGTCCCGCTGGGCTCGACCACGAAGATGGACGGCTGCGCGTCGATCTACCCGGCGATCTCGGCGATCTTCGTCGCCCAGATCTTCGGGATCGACCTGGGCATCACCGACTACCTGCTGATCGCCTTCGTCTCGGTCGTCGGCTCGGCCGCCACCGCGGGCCTCACCGGCGCCGTCGTGATGCTGACCCTCACCCTCTCGACCCTCGGCCTGCCGCTGGCCGGTGTCGGCCTGCTGCTCGCGATCGACCCGATCCTCGACATGGGACGCACCGCGGTCAACGTCGCCGGTCAGGCCCTCGTGCCGACCATCGTTGCCAAGCGGGAGGGCATCCTCGACATCGACCGCTACCGCTCCGCCTCGGCGGAGGGGCTCCTCGCGGACGAGGAGCCCGCCAAGGAGACGGTCGCCGCCTGACGTCACTCCGGGTAGGCCACCTCCGCTCGGGCAGCGCGCAACGCCTCGGCCCACCAGGCGAGCTGGGCGAGCATCGCCTTGGCGTAGACGGCCGAGTCCGGGTCGCCGGGGCGACCGTTCTCGTCGAGGCGCTCCCAGTAGCGGGGGAAGGCGAGGCGCGCCTGGAGCGGGTGGGCGTGAAGCTCGGTGAGCACGTTCTCCAGGTGAAGCGCGGCGTGACGGCCGCCGCTGTCGCCGCCGTAGGAGACCAGCGCGACCGGCTTGGCCTGCCACTGGGTGAAGTGCCAGTCCAGGGCCGACTTCAACGAGGCCGGATAGCTGTGGTTGTACTCGGGCGTGACGACGACGAAGCCGTCGGCGGCCTCGAGCGCCTCGGTCAGGTCGCGCTGACCATCCGGCCGCGGATAGTCGTCACCCGCGGCCTTGGGCGACTCGGCGGGCAGCGACAACGGGATCTCATGGTCGGCCAGATCGATCAGCTCGACCACGAGACCGCCGTACGCCTCGGCCTGCTCGGCCACCCAGGCGCCGAAAATCGGGCCGCCGCGGCCCTCCCGGACGCTGGCGGTGATGACTGCGATACGTAGTGGGTTCATGTCATCCAGGTTCGCCCGGGTCAGCGCCCCGCGGGAGACCGAGCCGAGGCTGGCCCCAACAGGGCCACCCTGACCGCACCGCCGGACCGTAGGCTTGACGACATGCCCGCCAACCCGGGAGCCCTCGGCTCGTTCATCAGAGACCGCCGGGACCGGACCACGCCCGAGAGCATCGGCCTCCCGGAAGGCGTGCGCCGCCGCGCCCCTGGGCTGCGCCGGTCCGAGCTGGCCACGCTGGCCGGGATCAGCGTCGAATACCTGGTCCGGATCGAGCAGGGCCGCGACCGTCACCCCTCGCCGCAGGTACTGCGGGCCATCGGCGACGCGCTCCGCCTCGACGCCGCCGCCCACGAGCACCTGCGGACCCTGGCGATGGCCTCGAGCGGACAGTGCGTCGGGCCGTACTCCTCGGGTCGTGACGTACGCCCCGGCGCCCGCGCCCTCATCGAGCAGCTCGAGCCCGGGGTCGCGGTGCTCACCAACCGGCTCGGCGACCTGCTCGCCCACACCGAGACCTTCGACCTGCTCGCCCGCCCCCTGGGGCTGCTCGACCACGCGGAGCCCAGCCTGACCGCATACGCCTTCCTCCACCCGCGCGCCCGCGAGGCGTTCCCCGACTGGGACCTGGTCGCCGACGACCTCGTCGCGAACCTCTACCGCGGGCCGAACGCCGGCACCTCCCGCCGGATGATCGAGGCACTGTCACCCCAGGCGGGGCCGGAGTTCACCGACCGGTTGGGCCGCCACGATCTGCCGCACGGCGGCGTGTGGCGCTGGCGTCATCCCGACGCCGGCGAGCTGCGCTTCGATGTCGAGGAGCTCGAGCTCCCGGCCGCCGACAACCAGCAGATCCTGGTGCTGATGCCGGCCGACGAGGCGACCGCCGAGTCGCTCGAGGCGATGCGGCGGCGCCGCGCCGGTGCTCTGCGCGCGGTCTGAGGCGGGTCAGCTCGACGGAATGTAGAGCTTGAAGCCAGGAGGCAGCTTGTCGGGCGCCCGGTGGCCGTTGTAGATCCGCAGCTCCTCCTCGGTGATGCGGAAATTCTTGGCGACGCTGGCATAGGTGTCCCCGGCGACGGTCGTGTAGACCGTCTCCCCGGTGCCGGGCTGGGGTTTCGGCTTGGGCTTGGTCGGCTTGGCCGGGATCTCGATCGTCGAGCCGGCGAGCAGCTTGGTGGGGTCCTGGTAGCCGTTGAGGGCCATCAGCTCGCCCACCTCGACACCGAACCTCTTGGCGATGCCGGAGAAGGTGTCACCCGCCACCACGGTGTACGTCTTCTCAGCTGGCTTCGCGGGCGCGCTCACCACGAGCTTGGCCCCGGCGCGGATCTTGGCCGGGTCGGCGATCTGGTTCCAGCTCGCCAGGTCACCGACCTTGACGCCGTACTTCCTGGCGATTCCGGAGAGCGTCTCCCCCGGCTGGACGGTGTGGGTCTTCCGGGCCGGCTCCGCTTGGTCCAGGCTCCGATTCCCGCCCACAGTCGATGTCGCCATCGAGGCCGAACCTGCGCCCAGCGAAGCGAACGAGACGGAAACACCGATAACGAACGCACCCGAGATCAAACCGACCATTCTCTTGGTCACAGCCGTCACATTAATCCCTCCGAATGCCCCGCCGTTGCGCATTCGGGTCAATTCAATCCGGAGACAGAGACCGCCCCGCGACCATGCTGGTCGCGGGGCGGTCAGGATCTGACGTAGGTCAGAGGGACTGCAGGATCTCGCGAGCGAGAGCAGCGGTCTCCGACGGGGTCTTGCCGACCTTGACGCCGGCGGCCTCGAGGGCCTCCTTCTTCGCCTGCGCGGTGCCGGCGGAGCCGGACACGATCGCACCGGCGTGACCCATGGTCTTACCCTCCGGCGCGGTGAAGCCGGCAACGTAGCCGACGACAGGCTTGGAGATGTTCGCCTTGATGTAGGCCGCGGCCCGCTCCTCGGCGTCGCCACCGATCTCACCGATCATGACGATGAGCTTGGTCTCGTCGTCCTTCTCGAACGCCTCGAGGGCGTCGATGTGGGTGGTGCCGATGATGGGGTCACCGCCGATGCCGATGGCGGTGGAGAAGCCGAAGTCCTTCAGCTCGTACATCATCTGGTAGGTCAGCGTCCCCGACTTGGAGACGAGACCGACCGGGCCCTTGCCGGTGATGGTGTGCGGGGTGATGCCGGCCAGCGACTCACCCGGCGTGATGATGCCGGGGCAGTTCGGGCCGATCATCCGGGTGGCCTTGCCCTGCAGGTAGGACCACACCTCGGCGGTGTCCTGGACCGGGACACCCTCGGTGATGACCACGATCAGCGGCATCTCGGCGTCGATGGCCTCGATCGCGGCGTCCTTGGTGAACGCCGGCGGCACGAAGAGCACCGACACGTTGGCGCCGGTCTCCTTCATCGCCTCCGCGACCGTGCCGAACACCGGGAGCTCCACGTCGGCGCCCTGGGCGTCCTTGTGGGTGACCGTGGTGCCGGCCTTACGGGCGTTGACGCCACCGACGATCTGGGCGCCCGAGTCGAGCATCAGGGCGGTGTGCTTCGCACCCATGCCGCCGGTGATGCCCTGGACGATGACCTTGCTGTCCTTGTTGAGGTAGATGCTCATGTTTCTCTCTCCCGACCTCAGGCGTTGGCCAGCTCGGCGGCCTTGTCGGCGCCGCCGTCCATGGTGTCGACGATGGTGACCAGCGGGTGGTTGGCCTCGCTGAGGATCTGGCGGCCCAGGTCCACGTTGTTGCCGTCCAGACGCACGACGAGCGGCTTGGTGGCCTCGTTGCCGAGGATGTCCAGCGCGCCGACGATGCCCTTGGCGACCTCGTCACACGCGGTGATGCCACCGAAGACGTTCACGAACACGGACTTGACCTGCTCGTCGTTCAGGATGACGTCGAGACCGTCGGCCATGACCTGCGCGTTGGCGCCGCCACCGATGTCGAGGAAGTTGGCGGGCTTGACGCCGCCGTGAGCCTCACCGGCGTACGCGACGACGTCGAGGGTCGACATGACCAGGCCCGCGCCGTTGCCGATGATGCCGACCTGGCCGTCGAGCTTGACGTAGTTGAGGCCCTTGTCCTTGGCCTTGGCCTCGAGCGGGTCCTCCTCGTCACGGATGACGAACTGCTCGTGGTCCTCGTGGCGGATCTCGGAGGCGTTGTCGTCCAGCGACACCTTGCCGTCGAGAGCCTCCAGCTTGTCGCCCTCCAAGCGAGCCAGCGGGTTGACCTCGACGAGCGTCGCGTCCTCCTCGGTGAACACCGTGTAGAGGCTCTGGATCATCGCGACGGCCTGCTCGAAGACGGGCTCCGGGAAGCCGCACTCGGTCGCGATCTCGCGCGCCTTGGCCTCGTCGACGCCCTTGCCGGGGTCGATGCCGATCTGCTTCACGGCGTCGGGGTTGGTCTTGGCGACCTCCTCGATCTCCACACCACCCTCGACGGACGCGATGCAGAGGTACTGCCGGTTCGACCGGTCCAGCAGGAAGGAGAAGTAGTACTCCTCCACCGGCGGGGTCGCCGGCGTGATCAGCACCCGGTTGACACGCAGGCCCTTGATCTCCATGCCGAGGATGTTCGAGGCGTGCTCGAACGCCTCGTCCGCGGTCTTGGCCAGCTTGACGCCGCCGGCCTTGCCACGGCCACCGGCCTTGACCTGCGCCTTGACGACGCAGAAGCCGATCTCCTCGGCGGCCTTCCTGGCTTCCTCAGCCGTCTCGACGACGACACCTTCGGTCACGGCGACGCCGTGCTTGGCGAAGAGCTTCTTCGCCTGGTACTCCATGAGATCCACTGATCCACCTGGTCTGTGTGTTGCGGTACGGGGGCCGTACCGCATGGATCAGCGGTCGACGCCCTCGTCTTCAGATGTGTCCGTCCAGCACCATAGACCCCGCCGAGCCGGACTTACGAGCCCAGGGCACACGACGTGACGTACACCACTAGCGGGCCGCGGGGCCGGACGCACCGGACATATACCAACAAATCGGCAACCTCGGGTAACAGCCCGTAGCCCTACGTATCAACCCCCGTTTGACCCCGTACGACACGGCCCGAACTCCGACAACCGGCAGGTTTTGACACCGTATCGAGGCTCAAATGGGCCGATGACACGCGTTTCGCGTGACATGAATATCCCGCAATCGAGTTTCGAATCTGGCGGAAATACGCAGATCAGCGACTGATTCGGCCACAGCCGTTGGTGAAATCAGCGAAACGGGCGTGCCACATTTCTTGACCGCGCCCTCCGGTCCGTTACAGTCATGGCTCGCCGTCTGACCCCGAACAGCGGAGATATGAACTGATGGGCAACCACCGAGCCGACGTCACCAGTGACAGTCCGCGTTCGGTCACCCCTTCCCCCGGAGCAACCACGAGCAGCAGCAGCTACGTTGGGAAGCGGCGCGCAGCGCCGGCGACCGACAGCCCTGCCTCCAGGCCTGCCCCGCGAGCGACCGGATCGACCTCCTACGTCGGGAAGCGGCGCGCCGCGCCGTCCCCCGCCGTCGGGACCGCGAAGCCATCCCCCGCCCCAGAGACTCCAGAGGAGCCGGTCGCCAAGGCCCGGCCCAACCGCGTGGTCCTCGAGCAGACCGGCAAGCTGCCGGTCGTCGGGTCCCCCCGCGCCGACGAGGCCAGCGACGGCCGCATCTCGACGGGTGAGCTGCGTGCTCTCGTCGAGGGCGACGGTGGCCCCTCCTTCCCGGCGTCGTTCCCGACGACGCCCGCTCCCACCCAGTTCGCGCCGCGGCCGATCGTGCCGGTGCAGCGACGGGCGGCCCAGATCGACCCGGTCCTGGCCGACCTGCTCTCCTCGATGGGTATCGACCCGGACAAGGTGACCCCCGAGGTGCTCGAAGACCTCGGCGTCGGAGGCATGACGACCTCCGAGCTCACCATGTTCCTGACCCAGCCGGCCAAGCCCGCGCCGACCAAGGCGACCTCGAGCAGGGCGGTCTCGACCAAGACGCCCCCGCGCGGCGTTCCGGCCGCTCCCGCAGCTCTCGCGCCGGCGCTTCCTGAGCCGGTCGTTCCTGAGCCGGTCCTTCCCGAGCCGGTGGCGCCTGTCGCTCCGGTCGCCCCGGAGCCGACCTTCCAGGCACCCGAGCCGACGCACACCCCGAAGCCGCTGCGGATGGCCAACACGTTCGCGCCGCTGACCGGCAAGCTCCGCGCCGTGCGTCAGGCCCGCCAGAGCCCGGCTCCGGCCGCTCCGGCCTACGAGCCGGAGGTCCAGGAGCCCCGCGGGTTCCAGGAGGCCTTCGACGCGCCGCCGACCTCGTTCAAGATCGACACGACCTCGTTCCCGGCCCCGCCGGTGTCGCTGCCGCAGCAGATCGACTTCGACTCGATGGCGATCGACCTCCCAGCCGAGTCCTACACCGTCGACGCGCCCTACCACGAGGAGCCGCAGGGCCACGAGGCGTTCTACCAGAACGACTACGCCGACGACTACCACCGCGACCCGCAGCAGGCCGAGACCTACTTCCGCGCCGACACGGGCAGCATCGACCTGCCGAGCATCAGCGAGATCGCGACTTACCGGCCCGAGCTGCACGACCTCCCGGCGGTCGAGACCACCGGGACGATGGTCGGCATCGGCGGCCCCACCCGTCCCCGCACCCGGCGCGCCTCCGCCGCGGCAGCCGGTGGCCGCCCGACGGTCCCGCTGACCGCCGGCGCCGCCGCCCTCGCTGCCGCCATCGGCGGCATCGCGCTGACCGGCGGTCCGACGATGGTCGCCGCCGATGACGTACGCCTCGTCGGAGCCACCGCGCTCGGTGGCGACAGCGACATGGTCGTCGTCGGCGACCGCTCCGCAACTGTCACCCGCAACGACGAGCGCTCCGAGGCCGACACCGCGGCGAGCGACCGCGAGAAGGCGCTCCAGGGCGTCGACGTCCAGGCCGACAAGCAGGACAAGTTCCTCAAGTCCAACATGTGGGAGCTTCCGATCCCGGCGGGCGTCTACCGCATCACCGGCACCTTCGGCTCCTCGGGTTCCAACTGGTCCAGCACCCACACGGGTCTCGACTTCGCGGCCCCCTACGGCACCCCGATCCACGCGATCGCCCGCGGCACGGTCACCGAGACCGCCTGGGGCGGGGCGTACGGAAACCGGACGATCATCACCCTCGAGGACGGCACCGAGATCTGGTACTGCCACCAGAGCGACTACGGCGTCTCCGTCGGCCAGACGGTCTCCCCCGGTGAGGTCATCGGCTACGTCGGCTCGACCGGCAACTCCACCGGCAACCACCTCCACGTGGAGGTCCGTCCCGGTGGTGGTGACGCCGTCGACCCCGACGCCGCCCTCAACGAGCACGGCGTCGACCCCAGCTGACGCCGAGTCGGCGCATCCTGACCGAAAATGCCGCCGAGTCGGCTCGTTATAACGAGCCGACTCGGCGGCATTTCGGGTGAGAACGAGCCGACTCGACCCTGATCTCTGTCAGGACGAGCCGACTCGGCGCGTCAGAGCTTTTCGACGGGGGCGTAGCGCAGCAGGAGCCGCTTGACGCCGGTGTCGCCGAAGTCGATGCTCGCGACCTGCTTGTCACCCGAACCCTCGATGGTGACGACGGTGCCGAGGCCGAAGGAGTCGTGGGTGACCCGGTCGCCCGGGTCGAGCGAGGGAACCTCACGGGCCGGCTTCGACTTGGCGGCGACGTCGGCGCGCAGGGCGGCCGAGGAGAAGTTGCGGCGGCCGGCGGCCGTGGGCTGACCGAGACGCTGGCCACCGCCCCAGCTGTCGTTGGCGAAGCTCGGCCGGCCCCACGAGGACATCTCCTTCTCCGTACGCCTCCAGTCGACCAGATCGACCGGGAGCTCGTCGAGGAAGCGGCTGCCGGGGTTGTGCGAGGGCGCACCCCAGGCGGACCGGACGACGGCACGCGAGATGAAGAGCCGCTTCTCGGCGCGGGTGATCCCGACGTACGCCAGACGGCGCTCCTCCTCGAGCTCGGTGCCGTCACCGAGGGCCCGGGAGTGTGGGAAGACGCCGTCCTCCATGCCGGTGAGGAAGACAGCGGGGAACTCCAGTCCCTTGGCGGTGTGGAGCGTCATCAGGGTGACCACGCCGTCCTCGTCGTCGGGGATCTGGTCGGTGTCGGCGACCAGGGCCACGCGCTCCAGGAAGTCGCGAAGTCCGGGCTCGACCGTGCCCGCATCGACGTCGGCCGGGTCTGCGCTCGGCGCCGCGACCGGGTCGTCGGAGAACTCACGGGCGACGGCGACCAGCTCGGCGAGGTTCTCCACGCGGGTCTCGTCCTGCGGGTCGTCGGACTCCTCGAGGGAGGCGAGGTATCCCGACCGATCGAGCACGGTCTCCAGGATGACGTCGGCCCGCTCGCCGGCCGCGACCATCTGCAACAGCTCTTCGATCATCGCGACGAAGGCCTTGATGTTGGTCAGGCTGCGGGTGGCCAGACCGGGGGCGTCCTCGGCCTTCTGCAGCGCGTCCCAGAAGGTCAGGCCGTCGCGCTCGGCCAGCGTGTTGACGCAGGCCACCGCGCGGTCGCCGATGCCCCGCTTCGGGGTGTTGAGGATCCGTCGGAGCGAGACCTGGTCGTCGGGGTTGGCGAGGGTGCGCAGGTAGGCCAGGGCGTCACGCACCTCCTTGCGCTCGTAGAAGCGCACACCGCCGACGACCTTATAGGGCTGGCCGGTGCGGATGAACACCTCCTCGAAGACGCGCGACTGGGCGTTGGTGCGGTAGAAGACGGCAACGTCGGCAGCCTTGAGCCCGCCGTCGACGAGCTTGTCGATCTCGTCGGAGACGAACCGGGCCTCGTCGCGCTCGTCGTCGGCGACGTAGCCGACGATGCGGTCGCCGTTGCCGGCGTCGCTCCACAGCGCCTTCTCCTTGCGCCCCTTGTTGTGCTTGATGACCGCGTTGGCGGCGGTCAGGATCGTCTGCGTGGAGCGATAGTTCTGCTCCAGCAGGATCGTGGTCGCGTTGGGGAAGTCCTGCTCGAAGTCGAGGATGTTGCGGATATTGGCGCCGCGGAAGGCGTAGATCGACTGGTCGGCGTCACCGACCACCATCAGCTCGGCCGGCTCGGCGCGCGGGGTGTCCTCGGCGTAGGTGTCGGTCAGCGCCGTGTCGTCCATCCGGTCGGCGCAGAGCTCGTGGACCAGGGAGTACTGGGCGTGGTTGGTGTCCTGGTACTCATCGACCAGGACGTGCCGGAACCGGCGGCGGTAGACCTCACGCACCTCCGGGTAGGCGCGGAAGAGCTCGACGGTCGACATGATCAGGTCGTCGAAGTCGAGGGCGTTCGCCTGCCGCAGGCGCTTCTGATACTCCTTGTAGGCCGCGACGTAGGTCTGCTCGAGGTGGTTGCGGGCGTCCTTCTCGGCCGCCTCGACGTCGCGCAGCTCGTTCTTCTGGTCGCTGACCCAGTTGAGCACCTGGTTGGGCTGATAGTGGCGCGGGTCCAGGTCGAGGTCGCTGAGGACCAGCTGCATCAGCCGCTTCTGGTCCTGGGCGTCGTAGATCGAGAAGTTCGACTTCAGACCGACTTTGTCGATCTCCTTGCGCAGGATCCGCACGCAGGCGCTGTGGAACGTCGAGACCCACATGATCCGGGCGCGCTTGCCGACCAGGGCCTCGACGCGCTCCTTCATCTCGGCGGCGGCCTTGTTGGTGAAGGTGATCGCCAGGATGCTGCCGGGGTGGGCGCCGCGCTGGGAGATCAGCCACGCGATCCGCCGGGTCAGCACCCGGGTCTTGCCCGAGCCTGCTCCCGCCACCACCAGGAGGGGCGCCCCCTCGTGCTGCACGGCGGCCTTCTGGGGCTCGTTGAGCCCGTCGAGGAGCTCCTCGGCGCTCGGGCCGCGCCGTTGCGTACGCGGCTCTTCGGCCGGCTGCGCCGAGGCGAAGGCCTCGAGGCCCGGAATGGTGGCAACGGGGGTCTGGTCAGGCGTACTCATGCTGTCTCCAGCCTAGAGTGCAGCACCGACAAGTCACGGGTCGGCGAGCCCTCGAGGAGGGTCAGGAAGCGACGTGCGCGGAGGACCAGAAGACCGCCACGCAGACGTTGATGATCGTCAGGCCGAAGATCGTCCAGTAGAGACCGTCGGAGATCTTGGGCTTGCGAAGCTGGGACATCACCAGACCGAGGATGACCAGGCCGATCACGAGCTTCACGCCGACCTTGGCGTGGTCGACCGGACCGTCGCCCATCTCGAGGACGCCGACGAGCAGCAGACCAGCGAGGAACGCCGTGCCGGAGCCGTCGCGCATGAGGCCGTTGGACACCTTGTCAGGGGCCTTGATCTGCACCAGCAGGCCGCCGAAGAGGGCCGCGAAGCCGAGCAGGTGAATGACGAGCAGGATGTGCCGCACGATCTCCATGGGCAAAGACTAGGGCCACCGTCTCCGAGCCCACCAAGCGGTACCGCTTCGACACGTTTTCGAACGATCACACGATTTTGGACACATTCGTCTTGGGGAATTCGACGGCGTCTGCCTACTCTCACCGTGACCGCCACCATCGCTCTCGGCTCCGCAAGGAGGATTCTGACGTGTCATCACCTCGCCCGACCCTGCCCACCGGCGGGTCCAGGCCGCTCGATCAGCTCCGCCAGACCATCCGCTTCGACGTACCCGCCTCGCTGGTCGTCTTCCTCGTCGCCGTGCCGCTCTCGCTCGGCATCGCCGTCGCCTCCGGTGCACCAGTCGCCGCAGGCCTGATCGCCGCCGTAGCGGGCGGCATCGTCGCCGGCCTCTTCGGCGGCTCGCCCCTACAGGTCAGCGGCCCGGCCGCCGGTCTCACCGTCGTCGTCGCCGAGACGGTGGCCGAGTTCGGATGGGAGGCGACCTGCGCGATCACCCTGATGGCCGGCCTCCTCCAGATCGTGCTCGGCGCCACCCGGCTCGGACGCTACGCGCTGGCCATCTCCCCGACCGTCGTCAGCGCGATGCTCGCCGCGATCGGGATCTCGATCGTCCTCGGCCAGCTCAACGTCGCGCTCGGCGGCCGGTCGCAGGCGAGCGCGATCGAGAACATCAAGCACATCGTCGGCAACGCCCAGAACCCCAACATCCACGCCGTCCTGGCCGGGCTCGGCGTGATCGGCATCCTGCTCGTCTGGCCGCGGCTGCCACAGCGGGTCCGCGCCGTGCCCGGGCAGCTCGTGGCCATCGTCGCGATCACCCTGCTCGCGGCCGCCTGGCTCCCGGGTGCCGAGCGCGTCCACCTCGGCCCTGACCTGCTCGACGAGATCGGCTCGATCGCGCTGCCGGAGGGCACGCCTCTCGCCGTGGCCGGCGCGGTGCTCACCGTCGCTCTGATCGCGAGCGTCGAGAGCCTGCTCTCGGCGGTCGCCGTCGACAAGCTCCACGGTGGACCGCGCAGCAACCTGAACCGCGAGCTGATCGGCCAGGGGCTCGCCAACACCGTCTCGGGAGGTCTCGGCGGCCTCCCCGTCACCGGCGTCATCGTGCGCAGCTCGACCAACGTCGCCGCCGGAGCCCGCACCCGCGTCTCCGCGATCCTGCACGGCGTCTGGGTGCTCCTGTTCGCCCTGGTCCTGGTCGGCCTGGTCGAGCAGATCCCGCTCGCGGCCCTGGCCGGGCTGCTGATCATGATGGGCACCGGCCTGGTCAGGCCCGCCGACATCTCCCAGGCGCACACCCGCGGCGAGCTGTGGATCTACGCCCTCACCATCACCGGAGTGCTCGCGCTCAACCTGATCGAGGGCGTCCTGATCGGCCTGGTCGCCGCTCTGGTCCTGGTGCTGTGGCGCCTGGTCCACGTGCGGATCGACGTACGCCTGGCCGGCCAGGCCACCGACGGCCGCGAGAAGTGGCTGGTCGAGGTGCACGGCAGCCTGTCGTTCCTGGCGACGCCGAAGCTGGTCAGCCGGCTCGACGAGATCCCGGAGGGCCAGCTCGTCGAGCTCGACCTCCTCGTCGACTACCTCGACCCGGCCGGGCGCGACCAGCTCGATCACTGGCGCGCTCGCTACGAGGCCGCCGGCGGCACCGTGGTCGTGGAGCACTCCGGACCTCACGGTGTCGAGGCGCCCCGCCAGGAGCGGGCGCTCAAGGCGCCTCCGATCAGTCCCCGCGGCCTGCTTCCCTGGGGCGCCTGGCAGGACGTACGTGCCGACCACACCGACCGGCACCACCCGCTCGCCCTCGGCGTCCGGGAGTACCACCGCCGCCACGCGGCGCCGCTGCGCCCGGTCTATGAGGGGCTGGCCGACGGCCAGGAGCCGCACGCGGTCTTCCTGACCTGCATCGACTCTCGGGTGGTTCCGAACCTGATCACGTCGAGCGGTCCGGGCGACCTGCTGACGGTCCGCACCATGGGCAACCTCGTGCCCGAGCCCGGTAGCGCGGACAGCTCGGTCGCGGCGCCGATGCTGTTCGGCGTGGACGACCTCGGCATCAACACCGTCGTCGTCTGCGGACACTCCCGCTGCGGTGCGATCACCTCGGCGCTGGAGAGCACCCGCGCTGGTGCGGTGCCCGCCGGGCCGGTCGGCGACTGGCTGCGCCACGCTGCTCCGGCGATCCAGGAGTGGCAGGCCGGGCATCCGGTCGGCGCCGCGGCCGCCGCGGCAGGCCGGAGCGAGGTCGACCAGGTGTCCCAGGTCAACGTCGCGGTGATGATCGACCGTCTCGGGGAGCTTCTGGCAGGCCGGGACGTACGTCTCGTGGGCCTGTTCCTGGACATCTCCGACGGCACGCTGCAGATCCTGCGTGGCGACGGCTTCACGACGCTGACCGACGCGGAGACCGACGAGCTCGCCCACCTGATGGAGGCCCGCCCACCGGAGCCGGCCTAGGGATCTAGAGCAGGCGGCGGTCGTTGGCCCAGCGAGTGAGCTCGTGACGGCTCGACAGCTGCAGCTTGCGCAGCACGTTGGACATGTGGGTTTCGACCGTCTTGATCGAGATGAACAGCTCGCCGGCGACCTCCTTGTAGGAGTAGCCGCGCGCGATGAGGCGCATCACCTCGCGCTCTCGTTCGGTCAGGCGGTCGAGATCCTCGTCGATGTCGGCGATGGCGATGGTGCCGGCGAAGGCATCGAGCACGAAGCCGGCCAGGCGCGGTGAGAAGACCGCGTCTCCCCCGGACACCCGCTGGATGGCGGCGACCAGCTCGGTGCCGGTGATGGTCTTGGTGACATAGCCCCGGGCACCGCCGCGGATGGTGCCGATGACGTCCTCGGCGGCGTCGGAGACCGACAGCGCCAGATAGCGTGGCGAGCCGTCGATGGCAGGCGCCTTGCGCATCACCTCGACACCGCCGCCACCGGGAAGATGTACGTCGAGCAGCACCACGTCGGGCTTGCCCTCGGCGATCGCCTTGACCGCGGTGTCGACGTCCTCGGCCTCCCCGACGATCCGGATCACCGGCGACCGGCTCAGCTCGGCGCGTACGCCGGTGCGGAACATCGCGTGGTCGTCGACGATGACGACCTTGACCTCACTCATGATCGTTCTCCTTCGTGCGAGGCTGCTTCAGCCGAACCTCGGTGCCTTCTCCTGGTGACGATCTCACCACAGCCGAGCCGCCGTGGCGCGACATCCGGTCGATAATGCTGTCGCGTACGCCGTGGCGGTCCGCGGAGATGTCGTCCATGACGAAGCCAGCTCCGCGGTCGCGGACGAAGACCTCGAAGGCCTCCTCGGTCGCCTCCGCGTAGACGTCGACCCGCCCGGTGCCCGCGTGCTTGGCGGCGTTGGTGACCGCCTCACGGGTGGCGGCCACGATCGGTCGCACCGTCTCGTCGAAGGGGCCGTCACCGACGACCACCACGTCGACGGTCACGCCGTGGGCGTCCTCGACCTCTGCGGTGGCCGCCTTCAGCGCGGCCGCGAACGTCTCGTCGGCCTCGGCCGGGGTCGAGAAGAGCCACTCCCGCAGGTCGCGCTCCTGGGCACGGGCGAGCTTCTGCACCATCGCAGGATCGCCGGAGTTGCGCTGGATCAGGGCGAGGGTCTGGAGCACGGAGTCGTGCAGGTGGGCGGCCATGTCGGCGCGCTCCTGGCTCCGGATCCGCTCCTCGCGCTCGCTGCCCAGGTCGCTGGCGAGCTGACGCACCCACGGCCCGGCGACGAGGAAGCCCGCGGCGAGCACGATCAGCCCGGCGATGACCAGCGCGGTGGCGTTGCCGAGGTCGAGCTGACCGCCGGCGAGGATCACCGCGAAGAGCATCAGCCCGACGCCGACCCCGACCCGGACGTACGCCCGCCAGCCACCCTTGCCGAAGACCATCCGCACCAGGTCGAGCCGTCCGGTGCCGTCGATCCAGCGCTCCCGCTGGGCGGCGTCGGCCTGGCGCCACAGCAGCGCGACGCCGGCGACGCCGAGCATCGCCGGCCAGATCAGCGCACCGGCGCCCAGCACGGTGTCGAAGAGCACGACGGCTCCGAACCCGAGGGCGAGCAGTGCGATCGCCGGGCCCTTGTCGACGCCTCCGGGGCGGGAGGAGGGGCGCCGGCCACCGCGGGTCGCGCTCTCGCCACCCGGCGTGGACTGCTCCAGGAGCGGCGCGGCCGGGACGAAGATCCACAGGGCGGCATAGAGCAGCACGCCGAAGCCGCTGAACACGGCGGTCACCACGAAGAACGCGCGCACGGCGAGCACCGGCAGACCGAGGTGCTCGGCCAGGCCCGCGGCGACGCCGCCGATCACCGAGGCGTCGGTGTCGCGGTAGGCGCGGCGTACGGCTGAAGCGGAGCCGGAAGCCGTAGGCCCTGCGCGCTCCGGGGGCGGTGCGGGCAGCTCCGCCGCGGCGTGGGTTGTCGTCATGATGACAACCATCGTCACACCAACCGTGGGTGTATGCCATGAGGATTCACCCTGATCCTTGCTCATCGAGAACTCAGGGCCGTCCCTGATGGTCTGCGGGGCGCGGAGGAGTCAGAGTAGAGGTGTGACGATCCCGCCCGAGGCGCCGCCGCCTCCCACCCCGGAGCCGCCATCGCCTGTCTCCGAGGCGCGCACCCGCCCCAGTGGCGAGCAGCTGCGCAACCTCAGTGGCCTGCGGCGTACGACCCATGCCTCCCCGGAGGGACGGCACATCGCCGGCGTCGCGGGTGGGATCGCACGCCACTTCGACATCGACCCGCTGCTGGTGCGGGTGCTGCTGGTGGTGGCGGTGTTCTTCGGGGGCGCCGGCGGGATCGTGTACGTCGCGGCCTGGCTGCTGGTGCCCGAGGAGGGTGCCGAGGACGGGATGATCCCCGTCGGCCCACCTGCCCGCAACCTCCTGCTCTGGATCGCCGGCGGGATCGCCGCGATCTCGCTGCTCGGCGACGCGTTCGGCGACACCAGCATCCCGTGGTTCTGGCTCGCGGTGCTCGGGGTGGTCGCGCTCTGGTACGCCAACCGCGGCAAGTGGGGCAGCAAGCGCGGTGGACCTCCCCCGTCGTCTTCCCCTTCCCCGTCCCCTTCCCCGTCCCCGTCCTCGTCCTCGGCCGCGTCGCCGGCTACCACGCGCATGGACGTGTCCCCAGCTCAGACGCGTACTCTGCCGGCTCCGTGGCCGCCCGGCTCCTACGATCCGCACGCGCCCGTCACCCCGGCCGGTCGCCGGCGACCGCCGCTGCTGTTCGGCCGCGCGGTCGCGGTCGCAGCTCTCGTCGTCGGTGTCCTCGGGCTCGTCGACGTCGCCGACTGGGCGCCGGTCCCGACCAGCGCCTACCCGGCGGCACTGCTGGCCGTCTTCGGCGGCTTCCTCGTGCTCGGGGCCTTCTGGGGCCGGGCCGGCGGGCTGATCTTCCTCGGGCTGCTGGCGCTCGCCGCGCTGCCGTTGACGATGATCGACCTGTCGAACATCGAGACCGGCAGCAGCGTCGAGATCCACCCCCGCAGCGTCGCGGCTCTGGAGACCTCCTACGTGGTCGACGCGGGCGCGATCGTGGTGGACCTGAGCGCCATCGACCCCAAGACGCTCGACGGCCGCGACCTCGAGATCACCAGCTCCCTCGGTGAGATCACCGTGATCGTTCCCGACGACGCCACTGTCGCTGCGGAGGCCACCGTCGGCACCCTGGGTGAGGCCCAGGTCTTCGACGAGACCCGCAGCGACGCCGGCGGGTTCAAGGTGGCCCGCACCCACGTCGCCGGGGAGGAAGGCAGCGAGTCCGGCCTCGCCGACGAGGCCGACCTCCGCCTGACCGCCACGGCGGAGCTCGGCGCGATCAACGTCTACGAGGAGAGCGACCCCCGAGCCGCAGCCTTCGTCGGTACGGCCGAGAGGAGCAACCCGTGAGCTACGACTACGCCCCGCCGCCACGCTTCGAGGACCAGGCGCCGCCCAAGCGCACCGGGCGGCACCCGGTCAACATCGGCCACCTGGTCATGGGCCTCGTCTTCCTCGCCTTCGTCGTAGTCTGGGCCCTGATCGCCAGCGGCACCGTCGTCATCCACGACATCGAGGACCTCCGCTGGCTCCTCCCGCTCCCCTGGATCGTCGGTGGCTCCATCGGCCTGCTCGCCGCGCTGCTCCGGAAGAGCTGACCTCTCACCGCGCCGCGACGTCGGGCGACTGCTTCCTGACGTTGCCGGCGAGCATGGGTCGGTACGCCGTCCCTGGTGATCTTGGTGCCGCCGACCGGCGACAACGTCTGGTCTGCGGCACGAACATCGCCGAGTCTGTCCGTACGCCACGAGCGTTGTTGCACCTCGAGACCCCTGTGCCCGGTGGTCGAGCTTGTCGAGACCCCTGTGCCCGGTGGTCGAGCTTGTCGAGACCCCTGTGCCCGGTGGTCGAGCTTGTCGAGACCACCTGTCCTGTGACTGTTCTTTGTGGTTGGTGTGGGCCGCCGACCCGTTCTTTGAGGGTCTTCTCGACGAACCCCGGAGTCAAGGACGGCCTACGGCCGCCGGCTTCGCCGGCCGCTTCGCGGTCCT
>NZ_JBEYUV010000015.1:0-115342 GCF_040643685.1 Nocardioides sp. NPDC047086 | reverse complement strand
GGCTTCTTCGGCTTCGGCGATCTCGGGGGCGATCACGTCCAGGATCCGGCGGCCGAGGCGGGACAGCCGGGTGGGGTCGAACTCGGTCGCGTAGGCGACCAGGGTCTCCTCGGCCTTGGCCCGGATCGCGGGGTCGAGGCCGGCGGGGAGGTCGTCGAGGGCCTGGACGATCACGGCGGCTTGGGCCGGGTTGCAGGCACCGGCCCTCATCGCGGCCGCGACCAGCCCATAGGACCGGTCCAAGGCGACAGCGAGCCGGAGATCGGCGCGCAGGTTCTCCGGGCGCTGGCGGGTGTGGTGATGCAACCACGCCGCCACATCCCGCGCCGCACTGTCCGCGGCCACGTCCTCGGCGGTCGCGAGCACCCGCAGCTCGAGCTCAGCCAGCTGCGCCTTGGCCCGGGCGATCTCGACCAAAGTGGCGGCCTTCTCCTGGGTCGCCATGAACACCGGGTTCGCCCCCGCGACGCCGTCAAGAGCGTTCGTGATCGCAACCACGGCCCCCAGCACAGGATGTTGTGGCTGCTGCAACGCGGTCATCGAATCGGTCACCTCCCGACGTACGAACTCTCCACACCCACGCACGCGGATGTGTTCTTGGTTCGCTGGTCTCGGAGGCCCGGCGGTACGGGCTATTACTTACCCTCGCAGCTCGGCGGTCACGCCCCTGGTTCCCCTGGATTACCCGACATCCGTTGTGTCTCGAATGAAGGGCACGCCTCGGTTGAGGTGGTCGGCCATCACGTTCACGCCTGCGCCGAGCCTACCACACAAAGCAAAACAACTGAACCCATTCAGGGACAGGTATCCCATCCCGAAGCCAGACCGCTGCTGGTAGTCCGCAAGACAGGTAAATGGCACCCAACCCAGGCACCCAATGCTTGTAAATATCCCAGCTCAAGCACGGTATTGGCCCCACCCGCGCTGGAAGTCCTCGCGAGACCAGACAGACACACATCGAGCCGCCCCGCACGAAAGGCGGCCAGCGAACCACACGAAAACAGACCCATCAGGACCCGTCGCTGAGTTCCAGATCAGGACCGCGCAGACCGGAAGAGCGCAGACGCGAGCCACAGCGCCGCGAGCCCGACGAGGACGCCCCACAAGATCCGCGCAGCCTGCGGCAGGAAGAACTGGGGGAGCATCGTGACCAGGAGCGCCGCGAGGGGGACGGCGCTCCAGCGGGGGAGGGAGCCCGAGCGCCAGACCGCGATCGCGGCCAGCACCGCGGCGATCGCGACGAGCAGCAACCCGACCGCGAAGACGGTCATCGCGGTCGGGTCGAGACGGAAGTCGTTGCCGACATCGGTCAGGCTGGCGTCGCCGTCGGCCACGGCCCGCTCACCGATGGCCTTGAGGCCGTAGACCTCGGCTCCGTAGTAGGAGATGGTCAGCCCCGAGCCGATGTAGCCGATGGTGGCGGCGGCGAAGGCGGTCCTCTCCTGCGGGGTGCCGTCGAGGTAGCCGCGGATCGCGCCGTAGCCGAGCGGGATGAGGATGAGGCCGATGATGGCGCTGACGTGAGCGATGCTCCAGCCGGCTGAGGCCCAGGATGCCGCGCCGTCGAGCGTGGTCTCGTCGGCGCGCGGGGCGACCGGCCTCGTAGACGACGAAGAGGACGCCGGCGATCGCGAACGCGACAGCGCCCATGCGGGTCCGGCGGTTGAGGGAAGCGTAGGGGACGGTCACTGCAGAGCTCCTTGACGGGTAGGTCGAGAGCAGTGCTCTCAAGTGCGAGCGATGATGACACCTTCCTGCAGGACCTCGCACGCGATCTTCTTCGCTGTCGTCGATAAGTCGAAGCGCTATCGCACATCTTGGTCGTCTGCCGCGATACAGCACAAACCACCGCCACGAGAAGAAGGGCTCCGGCGGATGCCGGAGCCCCTCCACGGTCGTCCTGAGGGTCAGGACGCTGCGAACGTACGCCCGATCCTGAGCGCCTGCTCCGTGGCGCCGCCGAAGACGAACTCGAAGCGCTTGGCGGTGGTGAAGTAGCGGTGGGCCTCACCGTCGAGGTCGATGCCGACACCGCCGTGGACGTGGACGGTGGTGTGGGCGAGGCGGTGGGCGGCGTCGGCGGCCCAGAGCTTGGCTACGGCGACCTGGTCCGCGGCCGGCAGCCCGGAGGAGACCCGCCAGACCGCCTGCCAGAGGGTGAGCCGCTGGGCGAGTACGTCGATGAACCCGTCGGCCAGCCGCTGCGAGACGGCCTGGAAGGTGCCGATGGCGCGGCCGAACTGCTCTCGCGTCTTGGCGTAGGAGGAGGTGAGCTCGAGAGCTCCTTCGGTCACGCCCAGCAGCTCGGCGCCCGCGGCGACGGTCAGCAGCTCGCCGAGGCGAGCGACAGTGGCCGCGTTCCCGATCCGACGCGCCGGGGCGGACGCGAAGGAGACCAGCGCGGTGACGTCGCCGTCACTGGTGTGCTGGGCATGGCGGTCCACGCCGTCGGCCGACGACTCGACGAGGAAGACCCCGGTGGCGCCGTCCTGCGACGACGCGGTGACCAGGAACGCGTCGGCGATCATCCCGGCCCTGACCAGCGTCTTCACGCCGGTGAGCGTGTCGCCCGTGGCGACCACGGTGGGGGAGTCGGGCAGGTGGGAGTGCTCCTCGGCGACCGCGGCCGCCAGCATCCGAGACCCGTCGGCGACGCCCGTCAGTGCGTCCGCGGCGGTCTCCGCGAGAAGCAGCCCGCACGGCCCGTGCACGGCGAGCGGCACCGGCGCGACCCGCTGCCCCGCTTCGACCAGCACCCGGCAGAGATCGACGAGCCCGAGCCCGGCGCCGCCATGGGCCTCCGGCAGATGGAGCCCGAGCAGCCCGGCCTCGCCGAGGGCGGACCAGAGGGCGGCGTCGAGGCGGCCGCGGTCGCCGGCGGCCGCCTCGACCGTACGCAGCCGCTCGAGCGTGGTGGCGTCGCCGATGATCTTCGCCGCGAGCTCGGCGGCGTCGTCGGATTCGGTGGTGAAGGAGAAGTCCATGGTGTCTCGCAATCGACTGTGTTGGTCTCGACACGCTCGCTGGCGCTCACGGCTCGACCGACGGGTGGATGGGTCAGCGCTTGGCGGCGGGGAGGCCGAGGCCCACGTAGCCGATGATGTCTCGCTGGATCTCGTTGGTACCGCCGCCGAAGGTCATGACCAGCGACGAGCGGTGGAACCGCTCCAGACGCCCGGCGAGCACGGCACCGGGGGAGTCGGCCGTGAGGCCCGCGTGCGGACCGACGATCTCCATCAGCGCCCGGTAGACCTCGGTCGCCAGCTCCGACCCGTAGACCTTCGTCGCCGACGCCTCGGCCGGCGAGAGCGCCACGCCGTGGTCGGCGTCGGAGGCGAGCTTCCAGTTGACCAGCGAGAGCGCCTCGATGCGCGCATGAGCCCGGCCGAGGGCGAGCTGGACCCATTCGGCGTCGATCACCCGGCCGCCACCGGGGACCGTCGTGCTCTGTGCCCACTCCTTGACCAGGCCGAGGGAGTGCACCAGCGGCGCGGCCGAGGTCAGCGCGACCCGCTCGTGGTTGAGCTGGTTGGTCATCAGCGCCCAGCCCCCGCCGCGTGAGGAGACGAGGTTCGAGGCCGGCACCCGGACGTCGGAGTAGTAGGTCGCCGAGGTGCCGACGCCGGCCACCGTCTGGACCGGCGTGTAGGAGAACCCCTCGGACGATGTCGGCACCAGGATCATCGACAGCCCCTTGTGGCGCGACGCCTCCGGCTCCGTCCGACAGGCGAGCCAGATCCAGTCCGCATACTGGATCAGCGACGTCCACATCTTCTGGCCGTTGATCACCCACTCGCCCGACCCCTCGTCGAGCACCGCCTTGGTCTGCAGCGAGGCGAGGTCGGTCCCCGAGCCCGGCTCGGAGTAGCCGATCGAGAAGTGCAGCTCCCCGGCGAGGATCTTCGGCAGGAAGTACGCCTTCTGCTCCTCGGTCCCGAACCGCATGATCGTCGGCCCGACCGTGTTCAGCGTGAGATAGGGGATGGGCACCCCCGCCACGGCGGCGGCATCGGTGAAGATCAGCTGCTCCACCATGGAGCGGTCCTGGCCGCCGTACTCCTTCGGCCAGCCGATCCCGAGCCAGCCGTCGGCGCCGATCTGCCGGATGGTCGAGAGGTAGACCTCCTTGTCGGCCTCGTCCCCGAACTCGCCCGAGGCCCGCGCGAGCGCCGCGCGGCGCTCCGGCGTGACCAGCTGGGCGAAATAGGAGGTGAGCTCTGAGCGAAGTTGCTCCTGGGCGGGTGTCAAGGCCACATGCATGTGATAAAACTAGAACAGGTTCCACTTCTTGACCAGGGCCCAGTGCGAACAGGGCCGGTGCGTTACCCAGATGACCCAGCGGAAGGTACGACGATGGCCGACCTCACCACCCAGACCCGCACGCTCGATCACGGCACCCAGCCGGAGCGCTTCGCGCGCGGTTGGCACTGTCTGGGTCTGGCCAGCGACTTCAAGGACGGCAAACCCCATGCGGTCGAGGCGTTCGGCGGCAAGCTGGTCGTCTGGGAGAACACCAAGGGCGAGCTGGGCGTGCTCGACGGCTACTGCCGCCACATGGGCGGTGACCTGACCCAGGGCGCCGTGAAGGGCGACGAGGTCGGCTGTCCGTTCCACGACTGGCGCTGGGGTGTCGACGGCCGCTGCAAGCAGATCCCCTACGCCCGCCGTGTCCCGCTCCGCGCCCGCACGAAGGCGTACGAGACGGTGATCCGCAACGACTCGCTGCTCATCTGGCACGACCCTGAGGGCTCGAAGGCCGACCACGACATCCTGCCGCCGGAGCTCCCCGATGTCGGCAACCGCGAGGTCTACACCGACTGGATCTGGAACACGGTCCCGATCAAGGGCAGCCACTGCCGCGAGCTGATCGACAACGTGGTCGACATGGCGCACTTCTACTACGTGCACTTCGCCTTCCCGACCGACTTCCGCAACGTCTTCGAGGACCACACCGCGACGCAGTACATGGCGTCGAAGGGACGTCCGGACGTGGCCGGTGGCTACGGCGACGCCGACATGTTCCTGAAGTCCGAGGCGACCTACTACGGCCCGGCGTACATGATCAACTGGCTCGAGGTCGACTACAAGGGCTTCGTGACCGAGGTGATCCTGATCAACTGCCACATCCCGACCGGCCCCGACTCGTTCCTGCTGCAGTACGGGATCACCGTCAAGAAGCCCGAGGGTCTCGACGACAAGACCGCCGACTTCATCGGCAAGAAGTACGCCGACATGTTCGGCGACGGGTTCCTCCAGGACGTCGCGATCTGGGAGAACAAGGCACCGGTGCAGAACCCGCTGCTGTGCGAGGAGGACGGCCCCGTCTACCAGCTGCGCCGCTGGTACGAGCAGTTCTACGTCGACGTCGCCGACATCGAGCCCGAGATGCGTGCCCGGTTCGAGTTCGAGGTGGACACCACCAAGGCCAACGAGTTCTGGCACGAGGAGGTCGCCGAGAACCTGCGCCGGATCGAGGCCGAGAAGGCGGAGAACCCTGAGTCGAGCGACGCCGGGGTCAGTTGATGGCCTCGTTCGTCCCCACGTCGCCGGAGACCGTCGAGGACCAGCGGCTCTACACCCAGGCCCGCCTGGTCGAGGTGGAGTGCCTCGACTGCCTCGCCCGCGTCGGGGTGAAGAAGAACAGCGAGCACCAGACCTCCGTCCAGTGGACGGCCGAGGCGCAGGCACAGTGTCCGGATCTCGTACGCCGCAAGGCCGCCGCCAACGGCGAGCGGCTCGTCCATGCCCGCTGCCCTCGTCTGGCGGCGTCCATCGAAGCAGCCGTCGTCGACGGCCGGATCCAGATCGGAGCCGAGGATGGCTACTGACTCTTTCCTGCTGCCCGTCAGCGACATCGTCAAGGAGACCGCCGACGCCCACTCGATCGTCTTCGAGCTCCCCGAGGACGTGCGGCACGCCTTCCAGCCGAAGCCGGGGCAGTTCCTCACCGTCGCCGTGCCGAGCGACCGTGACGGCCTGGCCGCACGCTGCTACTCGCTCTCCAGCGCACCGGGCGACCCGCTCACGGTGACCGTCAAGCGCACCGTGGACGGCTACGCCTCCAACTGGATCTGCGACAACCTGCGCCCCGGTGACACGCTCCGCGTGCTGCCGCCGAGCGGGATCTTCACCCCTGCCGACATCGACGCCGACTTCCTGCTCTTCGCCGGCGGATCGGGCGTCACCCCGATCATCTCGATCGCCCGATCCGCCCTGAGGGAGGGAACAGGGCGGATCGTGGTCTTCTACGCCAACCGCGACGAGCGCTCGGTGATCTTCGCCGAGGAGTGGGCACGGCTGGCCGCCGAGCACCCCGACCGGCTCCAGGTGATCCACTGGCTCGAGTCGGTCCAGGGCCTGCCGACCGGTGAGCAGCTCAAGGCGTTCGCGGCCGACCATCTGACGTACGACGCCTTCGTCTGTGGGCCTGCTCCGTTCATGAAGGCGACGGTCGCTGCGCTCAAGGAGCTCGAGTTCCCACGAGCGCGGCGGCATCAGGAGAAGTTCGCCTCCCTGGGCGGTAATCCGTTCGGCGAGGTCGCCCCGGTCGAGGAGGCGGAGGCTGAGGTCCCTTCGACAAGCTCAGGACATCGCGTCGACGACGGCCCCAAACAGCCCGTCAAGCTCGAGATCGAGCTCGACGGCATCACCGAGACGTACGACGACTGGGATCCGGGCACCCCGATGCTCGACTTCCTCGAGGCGAAGGGCGTCAAGGCGCCTTACTCCTGTCGCGAGGGCGAGTGCTCGGCGTGCGCGTTCCGGCTGCTCGAGGGTGAGGTGAAGATGGCGCGCAACGACGTGCTCGAGCAGGAGGACCTCGACGACGGGATCCGGCTGGGCTGCCAGTCGCTGCCGACCACCGACACCGTCCGCGGCACCTACTCCTGAGGGACTCGCGAGAGACACAGATCACCAACCGGTTGCCAGGTCGACGTGCCTGGCGCGATAGTGTCGCGCTGCCCGAATCACATCCCGCCGCGTCACCCGAAGAACGTCGTCGGCTGACCGGTAGGGCTCAAGCGAGGTTTCCCCCAACGTGTTCAATCGCAACTTCTACGCCGCCCAGGACGATCGGCGCTTCGTCGTCGGCTATGCGCTCGACCTCGGCTTCAGAGTCTTCGACGCCTACTCGGCACCTGGCCAGCCGTTGAGCGAGATCACCACGACAGCATCGGCCTCGCTGCTCGCCGCGCGTCCGGCGTTCAAGCTCTACGCCCCCAACACCGGTCCCGAGCCGGTGATCACCCGGGTGGAGCTGGACGAGTCGGAGTTCGGTCCGTCGGCCTTCGAGTACCAGTGCAACGGCTGGGGGCTCATCGGGCTCAACTTCGGTGGCGTCGTCGGTCTCGGTGGCCTCGGCTGGAGCACTCTCACCACCATGGCCGAGGCCCGTGCCGCCCGGTGGCACGCCGTGGAGCCGACCGGTGCCGCTCCCTCGGAGTGGAACTGGCCAGCCGTGGACGACGCCGCGATCAAGATGTTCGAGGCGATCGCGTCGATGGCCGGCTCCGCCGTGGGCGACAGCCCGATCCTGGCGGCCGCGGGCCAGCTGATCAAGGACAAGGGCCTGCTCTACGAGTCCGGTGGCGGGCTGCACGCCCGTCCGGGTCTCGGCTGAGGCTTGATACGCGGGGCGTATCAATCTGTGCCTGATCGATACTTCACAACACCGCTCGGTCGATCCTAGATTTCCGGCATGGACGTCATCTGTGCAGCCGGCCGAGTCACTGTCCACCTCGAGCGGGTGGTGTCGTGAACGCGGTCGACGTGCACCACGTCGTCTCGGGTCGGGCCGACGGGCCGGTCGTGGTCCTGTCCAACTCGTTGGGTGCCACCCAGGCGATGTGGGACGAGAACCTGGTCGAGCTCGAGCGCCACTTCCGGGTGGTTCGCTATGACACCCGTGGGCACGGAGGCTCGCCGGTTCCGCCTGGTCCGTACACGATCGACGACCTGGCCGACGACGTCGTAGCCCTCCTGGACCGCCTCGGTGTCGAGCGGGCCCACTTCGTAGGTCTCTCGCTCGGCGGCATGACCGGGATGCGCCTCGCCGCCCGCAACCCGGAGCGGGTCGACCGCCTGGTTCTGCTGTGCACTGGCGCGCACCTGACGCCGTCTACCGCATGGAGCGACCGGGCGGCCACCGTGCGGGCGCACGGGACCAAGGCCGTCGCCGAGGCGGTCGTCGCCCGCTGGTTCACGCCCGGGTTCCTCGATGCCAACCCCGACGTCAAGGCAACCTGTGAGGCCATGGTCGCCGCCACCCCGGCCGAGGGCTACGCCGGGTGCTGCGAGGTCATCGCGGCCATGGACCTGCGCGACGACCTCCCGGCGATCACCGCCCCGACCCTGGCCATCGCCGGCGCGAACGACCCGGCGACCCCGCCGCCCCATCTGGAGCAGATCGCCGACGCGGTCGTGGACGGCAGTGTGCTGGTCGTCCGTGACTCCGCCCACCTGGCAAACGCACAGCAGCCCGGGACCATCACGCCGGCGATCGTCGAGCACCTATTGGCGAGGTGACCGAACCGCAGGTGCGCATGGAGGCACGGCCTGGGTTCGGCGCTGATGCGGACTGAGCGGACGCGCCGCAGCTGTGCACCCGCCAGCTCGCCTTCGGCGTCTACCTTTGCCAGGTGGTGAACACGAACGAGCCGGGCAGTGCAGTCGAGCGTGCCGTGGCGGAGGTGGACCAGCGTCTGCGGGCGAGCCAGGCGGTGGGCGCATTGATCCTGCTGGTCGTGTCGTTGACCGCTCCTGTGCTGGTCAGCATCGACGATTCGACGGGGAATGATCACCGCGACGTCAAGGCCGTCTGGTCAGCGTTGGCGTATGCGAAGAATCGGTGTCGGCCGGCCAGGCAGACCGGATGCGTAAACTGTTCCCGATTTTCCCGCTCGACCCCAAGGACTGAGCCGTGCCCGACCGCCCCGAGATCGTCTGCATCTGCGGTTCCACGCGGTTCGTGGACGAGATCAGCGAGGCGAACCGCGACCTGACGTTCGCGGGCGTCATCGTCCTCGCGCCAGGCGTCTTCCTGCGCACCGAGGATCGCGAAGCGGGCATGTCGATCGCCGAGGAGCAGAAGACTGCGCTCGACGCGCTTCACCTGCGCAAGATCGATCTGGCCGACCGGGTTCTGGTCGTCAACCCGGGTGGGTACGTCGGCGAGTCGACCAGCAGGGAGATCGCCTATGCCCGCGCCACCGGCAAGCCGGTTTCGTTCACCGACGGACCCTCGCCTGACTGAGCGATGGCAGAGAGCCGGCGCCATCGGAGTCGAGGGTCGTGGTGGCGACTGTCGGTCCAAGACTCAGCCGTCTGCAGGTTGCGGCGTGAGTACGTCGAAGACGTCATCGTCCTCGAGCTCGGTGGCCAGGCGCCAGACGGCATCTGCGATCTCGTCGGGGTCGAGGGTGGCGTACGGGGTGGGTGTGCCGGGATCGGTGAGCATCCGGTGGATGTCGCCGCGCTCGATCAGGCCGCCGACGTACCCCTCCTTGGCGAACCGCTGCGCCACCGACATCCCCAGGCCGAGGCCGACGCCCAGGACCGCGATCGTGCTCATCTGCTTCTCCCTCATGGATAGGTTGCTGATGTCAGCAACCCTCGCCGCCCGGCGGCGATCGCGGAAGAAGGCACTTCAATGTCAGATGGGAACACCGATGTGCCCCGGCACATCGTCAGCACCGCCGTCGGGCAGGGCTGCCGGAGCGGATCCAGCCGGGGGAGTACGAGGCGTGTCCGGTCACGCAGACCCTGCAGATGCTCGGCGACAAGTGGACGCTGCTGGTCGTGATGATGCTGGCCGAGCGCCCGCACCGCTACAACGAGCTGCGGCGCCGGGTCGAGGGCGTCAGCCAGCGCATGCTGACCCGGACGCTGCGCACGCTGGAGGAGGACGGGATCGTGACGCGTACCGTCTTCCCCACGGTGCCGCCAGGTGTGGAGTACGCGTTGAGCGACCGCGGTCAGGAGCTGCTGGTCCCGCTCGCCGGTCTCGCGGACTGGGTCGTCTGCGGCCAGGCTGCCTGACCCGTCAGAAGCCGCGGGTCCAGAAGACCTCCTCGTGGAGGTGGCGCGAGCGCCAACCGTCCGGCGTGCGGACGAAGGAATGCCGGTAGCGGCCGCCGACCTCGACGACCCGCTCGCCGCCGGATCCGTCGGCGATGACCATCGGGTTGTCGAAGTACGCCACAACGTCTGCGCCCTCGTCGGTGAAGGTGATCGCGACCTGGCCGATCGTGTGCAGACGCTTGCTGGAGAACGCCGGCAGCATCTCGGCGAGCCACTTCTTGACGTCGGCGACCTCGCCGACGGTGCCGCCGGACTCGGAGTAGTCGATCGTGGCATCGGCGGCGAACACCGTGTCGAGCGCGTCCCAGTCGCCGTCGTCGATGGCCAGGGTGTAGCGGGTCAGCGCGTCGGTGATCTCGGCGCGATCGATGAGCTCGTCGAGGTCCATGAACATCTCCTTAGGAGCGAGGTGAGAGGACGATGACCGGGATCTCCCGGTCGGTCCAGGTCTGGTAGGTCTCGAAGTCGGCGTACGTCTCCAGCAGCCGTGGCCACAGCTCGGCCCGCTCCTCGTGGTTGGCGACGCGCGCCCGGACCAGGCTCCGACCACGACGGGGGACGCGGACCGCCACGTCGGGGTGGGCGCGCAGGTTGGCGACCCACTGCGGGTCCTTGGGCAGTCCGCCCTGGGAGCCGACGACCACGAGTTCCGCGCCCGATCTCATGAACAGCAGGGGAGTGGTGAAGGTGCGGCCCGACTTGCGGCCGATGTGCTCGAGCAGCAGGACCGGGGCGGGCTTGCGCCACCCGGCCATCACCCGCCAGGCGCCGCCGATCCGGCCGTTGGTCAGCTTGAACAACGCGGTGTTGGCGCGGGCGCCGTACTTGATGACTCTCGCCGTCAGCGGCGAATCGAGGCCTGCGGGACGTTGGAGAGAAGACGACATGACGAACACTCTGGCAGAAACTTAGAACACGTTCTAGTGTGGGCACATGCGCTTCACCTATGCAGAGGCAATGACGCAGGCCGACTACTACGGACCGCTGGCTCAGGCGGCGGAGGCGGCCGGCTACACCAGCATGACCGTGGCCGACAGCCTGATCTATCCCGAGGAGTCCGACTCCACCTATCCCTACACCGACACCGGAGACCGGGAGTTCCTGCAGGGCAAGGAGTTCATCGAGGCGTTCATCCTGTGCGCCCACCTCTTCGCGGTGACCGAGACGCTGCGGCTGACGCCGTTCGTGGTGAAGCTGCCGGTGCGCCCTCCGGTGCTGGCCGCCAAGCAGGCCTCGAGCCTCGCCTTCCTCTCCGGCAACCGGCTCGGACTCGGTGTCGGCCTGTCCCCGTGGCCGGAGGACTTCGCCGCTCTCGGCGTCGACTGGAAGCGTCGCGGCAAGCGGATGGACGAGTGCATGGACATCCTGCGCGGTCTGACCGACCCGAGCGCCGATGATGTGAACAGTTTCTTCGGCTACGACGGGGAGTTCTACCAGTTCACCCCGCTCCAGCAGCGTCCGGCGCCGACCGAGAAGATCCCGCTGCTCGTCGGTGGCCACGCCGACGCGGCGCTGCGCCGCGCGGTCCTCAAGGGTGACGGCTGGATGCACGCCGGCGGCGACGGCGAGGAGCTCGACCGCCTCCTGGTGCGCCTCGCCGAGATCCGGCGCGAGGAGGGCGACACCAGGGACGACTTCGAGGTCCACGTGATCAGCTACGACGCGTACGACCTCGACGGGGTCAAGCGGCTCGAGGACAAGGGCGTCACCGACTGCATCGTCGGGTTCCGCGACCCCTACGTGAAGGGTCCCGACACCGAGCCGCTGGAGAAGAAGATCAAGCACCTGGAGTGGTACGCGGAGAACATCATCGCGAAGGCGGCCGGATGACGTCGTCGGAGCCGAGCGCGGCGTACGGGCTCACCGAGCCGCTCCAGTGGGCGATCGCGGAGGCGGAGGAGCTGATCGCGAACGCGCCGTTCATCCGCACCGAAGCCGACCGGCTCGAGGGCTATGAGTATCTCTCCGGCCGGATCCGGATGGCGATGCAGACGGCGTTCGACTACGACCTGGAGCAGCCGCTCTTCGTGAACCCGACCCACCAGTTCTCCAAGCAGGGTCTGGACAACCCGGACGCGATCTATCTCAACGCCTACCTACGAGAAGGGGTCGAGTACGTCGTCCGCGGCCGGCGCGGGACCAGCGCCGACCTCTCCTTCCAGGTGATGGGTGGCGCCTACACCGCGGACTCCGCCGCGACCAGCCTGATGGCCTTCGACGACCGCAAGCTCCAGCTCGACTTCGACGGCTCCTTCGAGTTCACCTACACGGCGGAGCCGGGCGCGAAGACCCTGATCGTGCGCGAGGTCTTCAACGACTGGGACACCGAGACCCGCGGCGCGATCACCATCGAGCGCCCCGACACCCTCGGCAAGCCACGCCGCCCGCTCACCCAGGACCTGCTCCGCAAGAAGTACGAGGTCGCGGCCCGATCGCTGACCGGCTCGATCCAGACCTGGTTCGCCTTCCCCCAGTTCTTCCAGTACAAGGAGCCGGTCAACACCCTCACCGTCCCCGCCCGGACGCCGGGTGGGCTGGAGTCGCAGTTCTCCTCGATCGGCCACTACGAGCTGGCCGAGGACGAGGCGCTCGTGGTGGAGGTGCCGCGCTGCGACGACTGCAGCTACCAGGGCATCCAGGTCGGCTCGGACTGGTACGCCTCGACCGACTACGAGACCCACCAGACCAGCCTCACCAAGGCCCAGGCGGTCACCGACCCCGACGGCGTGATGCGGTTCGTGATCTCCGAGCACCCGCCGCTGGACGGCAAGCCGATCGCGAACTGGCTCGAGACCACCGGGCACCGCACCGGTTCGCTGATGCTGCGCTGGCAGCGGCTCGAGCGCGATCTCACCGCCGCTGACGGACCGGTCGTGCACAAAGTGCGCACGGCAGACGTCGCTCATCTGCTCCCGCATGCCGAGACGCTGAGCCCAGGGGGGTATGCGGAGAGGATCGCCGCACGTCAGCGGGCAGTTGCGCGCAGAATGCTCAGCTGAGGAGCGGGCGCGACGCGAAGGCGTAGGGCCCCTATGATTGCCGCCCATGGCCAGTCCCCACAACGAGCCACCGACGATCCCGGGCTTCCGGCATCGTCGCCTGATCGGCGCCGGCGGATCCTCCGAGGTCTTCCTCTACGAGTGGCCGCAGGAGAAGGTCGACGTCGTCGTCAAGGTCTGGAACGACCCGCTCAGCGGCGAGACGCAGGACGCGCTGGCGAAGGAGACCAAGGAGGTCGCCGAGCTCGCCGCGCATCCCCATGTCCTGCCCCTGCACGCCGTCGGCGTCAGTGACGACGACCGCTCCTTCGTGGTGATGGACCACCGTGCCGGCGGCGACCTGCAGACCCGCTGGAAGCGCGAGCGGCTCCCTGTCGCCGATGCCCTGAGCATCACCATCAAGGTCGCGGGCGCGCTCGACATCGCTGCCCGGCACGGGATCCTGCACGGCGACGTCAAGCCCGCGAACATTCTGATGACCAGCGGCGGAGAGCCGCAGCTGGTCGGCTTCGGCGGCCTCTCCTCGGCTGGGCGCCCCGGCGGTACCGACTCGACCTCGCTGCCGTGGGTGGCGCCGGAGATGCTCTCGGATCCGCCCGAGCCGAGCGGCTGGGCGGACATCTGGAGCCTGGCCGCGACCTGCTACACGCTGCTGGCGGGACGTACGCCGTTCGAGGGACTGGCCGGTGGCGATGCCCCGGAGGCGCTGGCGGAGCGGATCCGGGAGTTCGAGCCGCGGCCCCTCGACCGGGGCGATGTCCCGGTGTCGTTCGAGGACGCACTGCGCAAGGCGATGTTCAAGCGCCGCGCCGGACGGCACTGGAGTGCCGCCGACTTCGCCAAGGCGCTCCAGGCGGTCGAGGTGGAGCTCGGGCTGCCCGTCACGCCGCTCGCGGACATGCCGGAGCCGGGGGAGGAGGTCGCTGAGATCGCGGTCGCTCCGGACCCGGTCCCGATCCCGGCACAGGACGAGTCCTCGGATGCGGGAGACACCGCCGAGGTGCCGATCGTCACGGGCCCCGTCGTGACGGAACACGTGGTGACCGAACCCGAGTGGGCCGAGCACGGCGACCAGGACGACGTCCTCGGCCACCGGGTCGACGTCGATCGCCTGGCCCGGCTGCTCGCCTCCGCGCACACCCAGCTGCCGATCTCGGTGGCCGTCCAGGGATTGCCCGGGAGTGGCCGGTCGACCTTCATACGCAAGGTCCAGGAGCGCATCGAGTGGCTCGCCGAGCACGACGAGGCCTACGCCGCCCCCACGAGGCACGTACGCATCGACGCGCGACGGTACGCCGCCGGCGACGTCGCGGGCGCCGTGCTCGACAGCGTCCGGGGCGCGGGGCGGAGCCAGCCGCCGCCGCTGGTGACCAAGCACCAGGCCGCGCAACGGCGGAAGGCCGAGCTGCAGGCGGCCCTGGCCGGGGTGCCCGAGGACGACGGGCAACGGGGCAAGCGCCGGTCCCAGTCGATGGGGGCCACCATGGCGCTCGCGGCGATGGACCGGGAGGTGGCGGCCTACGAGGCTGCGCTGCGGGCGGCGCCGCCGGGGCCGCCGCCTGGTCCGCAGCCGAGCCGGACGATCGTCTACGTCGACGACCTGGACAGATGTGACCCGGCCACCACCGCCGGGGTGCTGCAGGCGATCGACGAGCTGAGCGGCCAGGACGGTGTCGCGGTCGTCGCGGCCGTGGATGCGCAGACGCTGCGGCGATCGCTCGAGGGTCGAGTGGCGGAGCCCGCGGCGTACCTCTCCCGGGTCTTCGACGTGCCGTTCGCGCTGCGCGCGTTCGCGGGCGACCCCGCGGTGCGGTTCATGCGGTCCCTGATGCGCCAGGCGGTGCCGTCGTGGCCGGCGGCGCTGGCCACGGGTGCCGGCGACCGGTCCGGGCGCCAGGTCGTGGTGGAGAGCTTCGAGCTGTCGCCGGGGGAGGCGCTCTTCACCAGCGAGCTGGCGAGGTTCTGCGCGACACCCGGTGGCGCCAAGAAGCTGCTCACGGTCTACCGGCTCGCGCGTACGGCCCCGGTCGCGAGCGCGACCGCCGAGCCGTCGGCCCTCCGCGCCCTCGGGATCCTGGTCGCGATCCTGGTCGGCGCGCCGGCACAGGCGGCCCAGGTGCTCGGTGCCGTGGTCGAAGAGCTGGCGGCAGGGGATGACGGCGCCACGTTCCGGAAGGTCCTGGACAAGGTCGCGCGCGAGCACACGGCCGGCTGCGGACGGGCGACGTGCGGCTCGTGCGCCGACTGGTCCCGGGTGAACCGCGCCTTCGCCGACCTCGTCCGGGGGCAGGAGGTGCCGCAGGAGGTCGGGGCATACGCCGGGTGGGTCGACGAGGTCGCCAGATTCGCTCTTCCCGACTGACCCTTCCGGAAAAGTGAAACACGTTCTAGTCTAGGCCCCATGACTGGACTCCTGGATGGCAAGGTCGTCGTACTCTCGGGGGTCGGCCCCGGCCTCGGGCGCTCGCTGGGCGAGCAGGCCGCGCTGATGGGCGCCGACCTGGTGCTCGCCAGCCGCACCGAGAAGCGGCTGCAGAAGATGGCCGGCGTCATCGAGGAGCACGGACGACGTGCGCTCGTGGTGCCGACCGACATCACCGACGAGGACGCGCGGCGCCACCTCGTCGAGGCCGCGCTCGAGGAGTTCGGGCGCGTCGACGTACTCCTGAACAACGCCTTCGGCATCCCGCCGATGGAACCGCTGACCCAGATCCCGCTGGACGCGCTCCGGCTGGCGCAGGAGTCCAACGTGTACGCCCCGCTGCGGCTCTCGGCGCTCTTCGCCGATGCGCTCGCGGCCACTCCCGAGAAGCCCGGCGGCGCGATCGTGATGATCAACTCGGCGGTGCTCTACCAGAGCCAGCCGGAGTTCGCGGGCTACAAGCTCTCCAAGGGCGCCCTGGCCCACCTGTCCTCCTCGCTGGCCACCGAGCTGGGCCCGCGCGGCATCCGGGTCAACTCCGTCGCGCCGTCCTACATCTACGAGGACGTCAACAAGTCCTACTTCGACTGGATCGCCTCGGAGTCGGGACGGACCCATCAAGACGTCTATGACGAGAAGGCCGCCCCCACCGACCTGAAGCGGCTCGCGACCCCCGAGGAGGTTGCCCGGGCGGCGCTCTTCCTGGCCAGCGACCTCGCCTCCGCGGTCACCGGCACCGTCCTCAACGTGGACTGCGGGGAGTTCCATGACTGAGACGCGCCCAGGAGAGACCGCACCGCGCGAGCGGGCGGACGTCGGGACGTACGAGGACATCTGCGCGGCCGCGACCCGCACCACCGGTCTGGAGGACTTCGGTGGGACCGACCACGAGGAGGGGCTGCGGCTCCTCGTCGAGGACCTCGCCTCGCCCGAGGCCGGGCTGACCCCGGTCGGCAACTACTTCCACCGTGCCCAGGTGAAGTCGGCCCTCGTGGGCAGGCTGATGACGCAGGCCCGGCTCGCGGAGTTCCCCCAGCACCAGAACGTACGCATCGAGCGGCCGATCTTCGTCACCGGACTGGTCCGCACCGGCACCACCGCCCTGCACCGCCTCCTGGCCGCGGACCCGGAGCACCAGGGTCTGGAGACCTGGCTGACCGAGTTCCCCCAGCCGCGGCCGCCGCGCGAGACCTGGGAGGACGACCCGGTCTTCAACGCGCTGCAGGGCGCCTACCGGCAGCACCACGTCAGCAACCCGGAGTTCATGGGCATCCACTACATGGACGCGACCAGCGTCGAGGAGTGCTGGCGGGTGCTGCGACAGAGCGGCAAGTCGATCTCGTTCGAGTCCCTGGCCCACGTGCCGCGCTACTCGGCCTGGCTGGCGAAGCAGGACTGGCGAGACGCGTACGAGGTCCATCGCCGTTCGCTGCAGCTCATCGGGCTCAACGACACCGAGAAACGGTGGGTGCTCAAGAACCCCTCCCATCTGGTGGCCCTCGAGGCGCTGATGGAGGTCTACCCGGACGCGCTCGTGGTGGTCACCCACCGCGACCCGGTCGTCTCGGTCGCCTCGGGCTGCTCGCTCTCCGCCGAGGCGACCGCGGGGATGTCGACCACGTTCGTCGGGGAGACGATCGGGACGACCCAGCTGGAGATGCTCTCCCGCTCGTGGCGCTCCTTCGGCGAGACTCGGAAGAAGTACGACGCGGCGCAGTTCCTCGACGTCGACTACCGCGCGTTCGTCAAGGACCCGGGCGGCACCGTCGAGAACATCTACACCCACTTCGACATCCCTTGGAGCGAGGCGGCCCGCGCCGAGGTCGCCCGGATCGACGCCGAGTCCCGCTCCGGCAGCGCGCGGCCCAAGCACGACTACAGCCTGGCTGACTACGGGCTGACGGAGGACGAGGTTCGCCAGGCGTTCACTCTCTGATCCCGCGAGGCGACCGTCCTGCCTCCACCGAGGTGCCCTACCGTGCGACGCGCGAGCTCATGGGGGTGCGGCTCATGATGCCGCTCAACCCACGGGAGCCACCTGATGAGTCATGCCGCTGCGGTCCTGAGCGACGAGCCGACGGATGCGCCCGCCCGGCCGTCGGCCAGGTTGGTCACGGTGCTCGCGCTGCTGGCCGCCTTCGCGGCCTCGATGAGCCTCTACTTCGCCACCACCCAGGCGTTGTCGTACCACGCGCGGGACGAGGGGCCGAACGCCTCGTACGCCATCTCGCTCCACGACGGCGACCTGCCCACGATCGACACCCCGGTGGCGCAGGACCGGGACCGGTTCCCGCAGATCGCCCGCGGCGCCGAGCGGGAGCAGTTCGACCGCCACCGGATGATCTGGACCGCCAACCACCCGCCGCTCTACTACCTCCTCGGCGTGCCGTGGGTCGCCCTCGCCGATGCGCTCGGGAACCCGCAGGTGCTGATCGCCGGGATGCGGGCGGTGAGCGCGCTGGCGTACGGGGCGCTGGTCTTCCTGGTCGGTCTGATCGCCTTCGAGGTCACCCCGCGTCGCCCGGCAGCGGCGATGCTCGCGACCGCGTTCACGGCCTCGCCGGCGGTGCTGGCGACAGCCGCGGGGTTCATCATGAACGACAGCGTGGCGGTGGCGGCCTCGTCGCTGACGGTGCTCGCGACGCTGCGCATCCTCCGCCTCGGGGTGACCCGGAACCGGATGATCGTGGTGGCGGTGGCCGGTACGCTGGCCGCCGCGACGAAGGCGCCCGGCGTGCTCACGGTGATCATGTGCGGCGCAGCGCTCGGGGTGACGCTGCTGCTTCGCGACCGCAGCCGGAAGGGATTCCTCCGGGCGACCCGGCTGACCGCGATCGCCACCGGTGTGCCTGGGCTGGCGATCGGCTGGTTCTACGTACGCAACATCGTGCTCTACGGCGACGCGACCGCGAGCTCAGCGCTCCTGGAGCGCTACCAGCGGGTGCAGATCGACACCTGGTTCGAGGTGATGACCGCACCGCGCTTCTGGCACGGCTGGTACGACCACCTGTGGGAGCCGCTCCAGCTGCGTGGCACGGGGCAGCACTGGGTGATCGACACCATCACGCTCGTCGCGCTGCTCGGACTCGCGCTCGGGGTGATCGCACGCCTGCGGGATCACGGTCGTGAGCGGGGCCTGGTCGTCAGTGCACCGCGGGTGCCGTCGGTGGCGACCGTCGGTCTGCTCGTGCTGATCGCGCACGCGTTCGTGATCATCGTCAACCTCGCCCAGTTCCGCTCCGGGGGCGGCAACCCGCACGAGCGCTACCTGATGACGATCATGCCGCTGGTGGCGATCGTGCTCTCCGTCGGCCTCCTGGCCATCGTCGACGCGCTGCCGTGGGGTGAGATCCGCCGGCGCGAGGAGATCGCGGCAGCGCTGGTCTCGGCGTTCCTGGTGGGGATGGCAGCCGCGACCTTCTCGGTGTCGGTGCGCACCCAGATCCACCTCGGGGTCGACCTCATGCTTCCCGAGATCCGGCCGGTGCCGTACGTCGTGCTCGGCGTCGGCGCGCTCTGCGCGATCGCCGGGGTCGCGCTGCCGCTCGTCTGGGGTCCACCGGCACTGAGGCGCCCGTCGTCCGGCCGCCAGGAACCGATCGCAGCCGAAACTGTCGGTGGTGCCGCGTAGTCTCGTAACCATGCGTCCTGTCACCGATCTCGAGCGTCGTGTCGCCCCGTTCAAGGTGGTCTCCGACTACCAGCCCGCGGGCGACCAACCCGCTGCGATCACGGAGATCACCCGGCGGATCCAGGACGGCGTCAAGGACGTCGTCCTGCTCGGCGCGACCGGCACCGGTAAGACGGCGACGGTGGCGTGGACGGCCGAGCAGCTGCAACGTCCGATGCTGGTGCTGCAGCCCAACAAGACCCTCGCCGCCCAGTTCGCCAACGAGCTGCGCCAGCTCTTCCCGGAGAACGCGGTCGAATACTTCGTCTCCTACTACGACTACTACCAGCCCGAGGCGTACGTCCCCCAGACCGACACCTACATCGAGAAGGACTCCTCGATCAACGAGGAGGTCGAGCGGCTGCGCCACTCGGCCACCAACTCGCTGCTGACCAGGCGCGATGTCATCGTGGTCTCGACCGTCTCCTGCATCTACGGTCTCGGCACCCCGCAGGAGTACGTCGACCGGATGATCCGGCTGCGGGTCGGGGAGGAGCACGACCGCGACTCGATCCTGCGGCGGCTCGTGGAGATCCAGTACACCCGCAACGACCTCTCCTTCACCCGCGGCACGTTCCGGGTGCGCGGCGACACCCTGGAGATCTTCCCGGTCTACGAGGAGCACGCGGTCCGGATCGAGTTCTTCGGCGACGAGATCGAGCGGCTGATGACGCTGCACGCGGTCACCGGCGAGGTGCTCACCGAGGACCAGGAGCTCTACGTCTTCCCTGCGACCCACTACGTCGCCGGTCCCGAGCGCATGGAGCGCGCGATCAACGGGATCGAGGCTGAGCTCGACGAGCAGCTGAGCACGTTCGAGAAGCAGGGCAAGATGCTCGAGGCGCAGCGGCTGCGGATGCGTACGACCTACGACATCGAGATGATGCGCCAGGTCGGATCGTGCTCCGGGATCGAGAACTACTCGATGCACATCGACGGCCGTGAGCGGGGCTCTGCGCCCAACTGTCTGCTCGACTACTTCCCGGAGGACTTCGTCCTCGTCGTCGACGAGTCCCACGTCGCGGTCCCGCAGGTCGGCGGGATGTACGAGGGCGACATGTCCCGCAAGCGCAACCTGGTCGAGCACGGCTTCCGGCTGCCCAGCGCCCAGGACAACCGGCCGCTGAAGTGGGAGGAGTTCCTGGAGCGGATCGGCCAGTCGATCTACCTCTCCGCCACGCCGGGCAACTACGAGCTGGACCTGGTCACTCGCGACGGCGGCGCCCCCGACGTGGTCGAGCAGATCATTCGCCCGACCGGCCTGATCGACCCCGAGGTGGTCATCAAGCAGACCAAGGGACAGATCGACGACCTGATCGGCGAGATCAACGACCGGGTGGCCAAGAACGAGCGCGTCCTGGTCACCACGCTGACCAAGAAGATGTCCGAGGACCTCACCGACTACCTGCTCGATGCCGGGATCCGCACGCGCTACCTCCACTCCGAGGTCGACACGCTCAAGCGGATCGAGCTGCTCCGCGACCTGCGGCTGGGGGAGTACGACGTCCTGGTCGGCATCAACCTGCTCCGTGAGGGCCTCGACCTCCCTGAGGTGTCGCTGGTCTCGATCCTCGACGCCGACAAGGAAGGCTTCCTCCGCTCGGACAAGTCGCTGATCCAGACCATCGGCCGTGCGGCCCGAAACGTCTCCGGCCAGGTGCACATGTACGCCGACAAGATCACCCCGTCGATGGAGTCGGCGATCGAAGAGACCAACCGCCGTCGAGCGATCCAGATGGCCTACAACGAGGCCAACGGCATCGACCCGCAGCCGCTGCGCAAGAAGATCGCCGACATCACCGACATGCTCGCCCGCGAGGACGAGTCCACCCAGGAGCTGCTCAACACCTGGGCCGGCACCGAGGCCAAGGGCCGCGCAGGCAAGACTGCCGCCAAGTCCCCCACCCCGATGCTCGGCGACGCCGCCCGCGAGGCCCGCGAGCGCGGCCTCGTCGGCCTCCCGTCCTCCGACCTCGCCCAGCTCATCGGCGACCTCACCGAGCAGATGAAGGGCGCCGCCGCCGAGCTCCAGTTCGAGGTCGCCGCCCGCCTCCGCGACGAGATCTCCGACCTCAAGAAGGAGCTTCGGCAGATGATGGAAGCGACGAAGTGAGGAGGGAGCGGGCGTAAGCCCTTTCGCGCCGAAGGCGCCTCCTAGGGTTTACGCCCGGTCCCGACGAACGAGGAGCTGCGCGCGAGCGAAGCGAGCGCGCTGGCGACGAAGTAGCACGCTGGTCGAGCCGCCGGAGCCGCTAGGCGGAGGCGTGTCGAGACCAACACGGTCCGATCGAGCGCGGTAGGGACTGTGTTGGTCTCGACACGCTCGCTGGCGCTCGCGGCTCGACCAGCGGGGTGACTGGGTCTCGACCAGCGGGGGCGGCGGGATCAGCGGGGGAGCATGTCCTCGATCAGATCGGCGGCACGGCGGGTGCCGCCCTCGGCGAGCGCGTCGGCACGCAGCTTCGCCGAGCGGGCGAGCCGGTCGGGGTCGTCGAGCAGCTCGAGCAGTGCCGTACGCAGCGCAGCGGCCGTGATGTCCGCGGCGTCGATCCGGCGGGCAACGCCGAGCTCGACCAGACGGTCGGCGTTCATGAACTGGTCGACCGCCTGCGGGACCGCGACCATGGGAACCCCGGCCATCAGACCCTCGCTGCTCCCGCCCATCCCGGCATGGGTGACGAACGCGTCGGCCTGGGCGAGGACGGCGCGCTGGGGGAGCCAGGAGTGGACCTCGACGTTGCCGGGGAGGCCGCCGAGCGCGGCGGGGTCGAGCTGGGTGCCGATCGACATCACGACGTGCCAGCCGGGCAGGGCTGCGTACGCCTCGATGCAGGAGCGGAAGAAGTCCGCGTCGGCGGTGTAGGCCGAACCGAGCGAGACCAGCAAGACGTGATCGGCCTCGGCGGGGCGGGTCCAGGTCTCCTCGGAGTCGAGCGCGAAGCACGGGCCGACGAAGGTGACGACCTCGTCGTCGACCTTGTCGGCGTGGGGCTGCATCGCCCGCGGGATGAGGGCGAGTGCCCGCTTCGGCGCTCCGGCGAACGTCTCCGGGTCGCGCGTGCTCGCCTCGGCGTCGGCGAGCCAGGCCCCGAACCGGTCCAGGTAGCCGTCGTAGCCCGGCAGCTGCCGCACCTGGGCGCCGACCTCCTCGGCATACCCGTCCCAGGCGACGAACGTCGGCGAGAGCTGCACGAACGGACGCTGCTGCCTCTCCGCGAGGGCCCGGGCCGCATAGCCTCCGATGTCGTAGAGGTAGAGATCGGCCGGCTCGGCTCCGTAGAACGCGGCCAGGTGCGGGAGCACCCCGATGGCGTCGTCGAGGAAGATGCCCATCCCGGCGACCGGGTCCTCGGGCCAGAGCCGGTCCTCGACGGGCAGCACCGTCGGCATCGGAACGAGCTCGGCCCCGGTCGGCTTGATCGCCTCGGCCATCGACTCGTGCGTGGCGTACGTGACTCGGTGGCCACGCGCGACCAGCTCCTTGATCAGCTCGAGACTCGGCAGGACATGGCTGATCGCGGGTGAGGCGACCATGGCGATGTGGCGCGATGAAGTAGTCATGACACCGCCGGACGCTATCGGCCGGCCGGGACCTGACGCGACCGAGTTTTGCGTCAACGTTTTGTCACCCGCGTGTTCCGCTCTGTTCATCGCCCGTGAGCCGTGGCCCGGGTGTCCCGTCAATTTCACCCGTTACCGTCGAAGGGTGTCTGTCCCTCGGGTCTCCATGTCCCAGTCCACGATCTGCGTCCTGCTGCTGGGTGTGCTCGGCTTCGCGATGAGCGCCCAGGTGGCGATCGCGATGCCGGCCCTGTTCAAGGCCGACGAGCGGGCCCACGCGGCGTACGCGGTGGCGCTGTCCCAGGGCACGCTGCCGACGATCGACACCGACATCCCCGACGACCCGGCCCGCTACCCGCAGCTGGCCGAGAGCCTCTTCGGGGCCGACGAGGCCCACCGCGACATCTGGGTCGCCAACCACCCGCCGCTCTTCTACGTGATGAGCCAGCCGCTGGTGTGGCTCGGCGACGCGGTCGGCTCTCCAGGCCTGACGCTGCTCGGGATGCGCCTGCTCAACGCGCTCGGCTTCGCGCTGACCACGATCATGGTCGGCCTGCTGGCGCGCGAGCTGGTGCCCCGCCGTCCCGCCGTCCCGGTGATCGCCGCCGCGATGTGCATCGGCTGCGGCGCGATGACCTTCCTGGGTGGCGGGATCTACAACGACGGCTGGTCCTCGGCAGCGGCGTTCCTCACGCTCTTCCTCGGCTTCCGGATGATCCGTCAGGGGGTGACGCGTGAGCGCCTGATCGCCGCCACCGCGGTAGGCGTCGCGGCTGCCGGGTTCCGGTCGACCGGTCTGGTCGCGGTCCTCTTCCTCGGCGCCTGCGTGCTGGTGGCGATGTGGCTGCGCGAGCCGACGCTGCGTACGTTCCTGCGCGGCACGTTCTGGCGCGCTGTCGGGATCGCGGCATGCATCGGGATGGCGCCGGTGGCCGTCTTCGGCTGGTTCTACGTGCGCAACATCCGGATCTACGGTGACCCGACCGCGTCGAGCTCGCTCTTCGAGAAGTTCGGCCGCGAGCCCAACGGCACGACCCTGTTCCAGCTGGTCAACCCCGAGTTCTACGGCCACCTGCTCGGCAGCCTGTGGACCGACGGCAACATCGCCAACACCTGGAGCCAGGCGGCCGTCATCGTGCTCACGCTCACCGTGGTCGGGCTCGTGCTCGACGCCGTCGCGAAGGCCAACCCGCGTCGCACGGGAGTCCTGCGGCGCATCCAACTCGCCCCGCAGAGCACGATGCAGCACCGCCAGGACCTGGCCATCTGGGCGCTCCTGGGTGGCTACTGCCTGCTGATCCTGGTCAACGTCGCCGGCTTCATCGCCGGTGGTGGCTGGATCCACGCTCGCTACGCGGTGCCGTTCCTGCCGTTCCTCGCCGCAGGTGCCGGGATCGCCGCGCTGCGCCTGGGTCGGCTCCTGCCGCTGCGAGTTCCGACCGGCTCGCGAGCCGGCGTCACCGCGCTCGACGAGGCGCGCGACCTGCGCGTCGCCCTGGGTGTCTCGCTGGCCTTCATGGTCGTCGGCCTGGTGTGCCACCTCGACACCGAGCAGTACGTCGACGGGCCGGTCAGCAGCACCTTCGCGCTCGTCGCCCTGGTGGCCGCCGATCTGGTGATGTTCGCGGTGGCTGCGTACGTCGCCACCGAGCTGCGCCGACGGATGCGGCCGGGCCGTTTCGACCCGGTACCGATGCTCTCCGCTCCTGTGACTGAGATCGCGCGTCCACGGCAGGACTCCGGCGCCTCGACGGGGCTGCAGACAAAGTAGCCTCGCTATGTGAGTGTGTATGATCCCCAGCCGACAGCACGAGCATGGGCCGTCTGGGGGATCGCCCTCGCGGTCTATGGCCTGGCGGTCTTCCACCGCAGCAGCCTCGCGGTCGCCGGTCTGGTGGCGACCGAGCGCTTCGGGATCGGCGCCGGCCAGCTGGCCACCTTCGTCATGCTGCAGCTGCTCGTCTACGCCCTCATGCAGGTGCCGGTCGGTCTGCTGGTCGACCGGTTCGGCTCGCGTACGGTCCTCTCCGCGGGCGCCCTGATCCTCGCGCTCGCTCAGGCCGGGTTCGCGTTCGCCGATTCCTACTCGCTGGCCCTGCTCGCGCGTACGTTCGTCGGGATGGGCGACGCGATGACGTTCATCTGCGTGCTGCGGCTGGTCCCGTCGTGGTTCCCGGGGCGACGGGTGTCCCTGGTCAGTCAGCTGACCGGCACCGTGGGACAGCTGGGCGCGATCGCGGCCGCGGTCCCGATGACGTGGGCGCTCGGCCATCTCGGCTGGACCCGCGCCTATCTCACGGCCGCGTTGATCGGCCCGGTCCTGCTCGTGCTGCTGCGCCTCTTCGTCCACGACGGGCCCGATGACCGCCACCGCCGGGGCAGCTCCCTCAAGCCGCGCGAGCTCGGCCGGAGCCTGAAGGCATCCTGGTATCAGCCGGGCACCCGCCTCGGCTTCTGGATCCACTTCTCCACCCCGTTCAGCTCCCACCTGATGGGGCTGCTGTGGGGATTCCCGTTCCTGGTGACCTCCGAAGGGCTCTCCGACACCCTCGCCGGCACGCTGCTCTCGGTCACCGTCGTCGCCGCCCTGGCCGCCGGTCCGGTGATCGGCATCCTCGCTGGACGCTACCCGTGGCACCGCTCGACGGTGGCGCTGACGATGATCGCCGCGCTGGCCTCGGTGTGGACGCTTGTGCTCGCCTGGCCGGGCGAGGCGCCGCTGCCGGTGCTGCTGCTCCTGATGGCCGTGGTCGGCTTCGGCGGACCGGCCTCGATGATCGGCTTCGACGTCGGCCGCACCAGCAACCCGCCCGCGCGGATGGCGAGCGCCAGCGGGATCATCAACCAGGGCGGCTTCGTCGCAGCGCTGCTCGTGATCGTGCTGGTCGGCTGGATCCTCGACTGGCGTACGCCGGGGGCCTCGACCTCCTACACGCCGGAGGCGTTCCGCTGGGCGATGTCGGTGCAGTACCTGTTCTGGGGCCTCGGGGTGGTGCAGATCTGGCGTCACCGGCGCGATGTGCGGCGGCGTACGACCCGGGAGCAGGTCGCCGCCGGCTCCTCGATGGTCACCGACTGATCGCCCGCACGTCACCTCAGCGGCATCCCGGCCCACTAGCTTGTCGAGGTGCCTACGTCTCCGCGCTCGCTGTCCCAGGTGACCGTATGCCTGCTCCTGCTGGGGGTGCTCGGCTTCGCGATGAGCGCGCAGTACGCGATCGGGATGCCGCCGCTGCTGAAGGCCGACGAGAAGCAGCACGCCGCCTACGCCATCGTCCTGTCCCAGGGCGTCCTGCCCACGATCGACACGAACACCCCGGCCGACCCGGTGCGCTATCCGCAGTTCGCCGAAGCCCTCTTCGGGCTCGACGAGCCGCGCCGCGACATCTGGGTCGCCAACCACCCGCCGCTGTTCTACGTGATGAGCCTGCCGCTGGTCTGGCTCGGCGACGCCGTCGGGAACGTCGGGGTGACGCTGCTCGGGATGCGGCTGCTCAACGCGCTCGGCTACGCGCTGAGCATCATCCTGGTCGGGCTGCTGGCGCGCGAGCTGGTGCCCAGGCGCCGGGTGGTCCCGGTGCTCGCCGCGGCGATGGTGCTCGGCTGTGGTGCGGTGACCTACGACGGCGGCGCGATCTACAACGACGGCTGGGGCACGGTGGCCGCCTCGCTGACCCTGCTGCTCGGCTTCCGGATGATCCGCGAGGGCATCACCCGGGACCGGCTGGTCTGGGCCACGGTCGCCGGCGTCGCGGCGGCGAGCTTCCGCTCGACCGGCCTGGTGGCGGTGCTCGTCCTGGGCGGCTGCGTACTGGCCGCACTGTGGCTGCGCGACCCGTCGCTGCGTACGTTCCGCCGCGGGGTGGTCCTGGCGATCCGGATCGGGTTGGCGCCGGTGATCGTGATCGGCTGGTTCTACGTACGCAACATCATGCTCTACGGCGATGCCACCGCCTCCGCGGCGCTCTTCGAGAAGTTCTCCCGCCAGACCCACGGCGACACGCTCTTCCAGCTGGTCAACCCCGAGCTCTACCTGCACCTGTACGGCTCGCTGTGGGCCGACGACGTCATCCCGAAGGTCTGGATCGTGGCCGCCGCGGCGACCCTGGCGGTCACGGTCACCGGGATGGTGCTCGACGCCAACGCCAAGGCCCGACCGCGGCCGGACGGGATGATGCGCCGCGTGGTGATCCCCGGGCCGGAGCCGACCGTCCTGGAGCGTCGGCTGGAGCTGGCCGTGCGGGCGTTGATGGGGATCTACTGCGTCATCATCATCGTCAACCTGGCCTCGTTCCACGCCGGCGGCGGCTGGATCCACGCGCGCTACGCGATGCCGTTCCTCCCGGTGATCGCGGCCCTGACCTCGCTCGCGATCCTGCGAGTCGGCCGCCGCTGGTTGCGCGGCAGCGACGAGGAGAGGGTCGACCTGCGGATCACCCTCTTTGCCGGCGGCGGGTTCATCGTCTCGGCGATGGTCGCCCATCTGCACATCCAGCAGCGGATCGACGGACCGGCCGATGCCTCCTGGCTGTTCGCGCTGATCGCGGCCGACCTGGTGATGTTCCTCGTCGCCGCGTACGTCACCGCGCAGCTGCGCCGCCGCCTGCGCCCGGAGGTATTCGGACTGACCGCGCGGCCGGCCGCGAAGTCTTCGCCTGACGGTCACCTCGCGACCGGTCACCTGTTGCCGTGGTGAACATCTGAACCGCGATGGTGGCCGCCCACCCCCACCTCAAGGAGCACCTGTGGTTGACATCGATCGTCGTAGGTTCCTCGGACTCGCCGGCGGCGCCGCTGCCCTGACCATGCTCGACCAGAGCATCGCGCGAGCCGCCTCCATCCCCGCCGCCCGCAGGACCGGCACGATCCGCGACATCGAGCACGTGGTCGTCCTGATGCAGGAGAACCGCAGCTTCGAGCACTACCTGGGCACGCTCCGCGGCGTACGCGGCTTCGGTGACCCGCACCCGGCGATCCTGCCCTCGGGCAAGCCGGTGTGGCACCAGCCGAACGGGGACGGCGAGCTGCTCCCGTTCCACCCCGAGGTCGACGATCTGGGCGCCGCGTTCCTCGAGGGCCTCCCGCACAGCTGGACCGACGGCCAGCAGGCGATCAACCGCGGCCGCTACGACCAGTGGGTGCCGGCCAAGGGCACCACCACGATGGCGTACCTCCAGCGACAGGACGCCGCCTTCCACTTCGCGCTGGCCGACGCGTTCACGGTGTGCGACGCCTACTACTGCTCCTTCATCGGCAACACCGACCCGAACCGCTACTACATGCTCAGCGGCTGGACCGGCAACGACGGCAAGGGCGGCGGGCCCGTGCTCTACAACGACGAGGCCGGCTACGACTGGACCACCTACGCGGAGCGGCTCGAGGTGGCCGGGGTGAGCTGGAAGGTCTACCAGGACGAGGGCACCGGGCTCGACGCCGAGAACGGCAACTGGTGGGGCTGGACCCAGGACGCCTACATCGGCAACTACGGCGACAACTCGCTGCTCTACTTCAACAGCTTCCAGGACGCCCGGCCCGGCGACCCGCTTTTCGAGAAGGCCCGGCGCGGCACCCGCGCGATCGACGGCCAGGACTACTTCGAGATCCTGCGTGCCGACGTCGAGGCCGGCGACCTGCCCTCGGTCAGCTGGATCGCGGCGCCGGAGGCCTTCTCGGAGCACTCGAACTGGCCGACGAACTACGGCGCCTGGTACATCTCCAAGGTCCTCGACGCGCTCACCGCCAACCCCGAGGTCTGGGCGAAGACCGCGCTGTTCATCACCTACGACGAGAACGACGGCTTCTTCGACCACCTGGTGCCACCGCACATCAACAGCCCGCTGGTGCCGGGGGAGTCGACCGTCTCGACCGAGCACGAGCTCTACACCGGCTCCCACGGAGACGGCCACTACGGCCTCGGCCCGCGCGTGCCGATGTTCGTCGTCTCGCCCTGGAGCGTCGGCGGCTACGTCGCCTCGGAGACGTTCGACCACACCTCGATCCTGCGGTTCATGGAGAAGCGCTTCGGTGTCGCCGAGCCCAACATCACGCCCTGGCGTCGTGCGGTGTGCGGTGACCTGACCTCGGCGTTCGACTTCTCCCGCACTTCCCAGCCGCCGGTGCTCCCCGACACGAGCGCGTGGGAGCCCGCAGACCGGGAGCGGCACCCGTCGTACTCGCCCGAGACCCCCGCTAGCGGGACGATGCCGACCCAGGAGCGCGGCACCCGCCGGGCCCGTCCGGCGCCCTACGAGCTCGAGGTGGTCGAGACCGCCGCCGGCGGCGAGATCGCCCTCGAGATCCGCAACACCGGCGCTGTCGGTGCCCACCTCCAAGCACGGCTGCTCGCGCCCGCCGGCGCGCCGCACAGCTACACCGTCGGCGCCGGCGACAGCGTCGCGGTGCGACTGCCGGTCAGCGGCGACTACGAGATCCACCTGCACGGCCCCAACGGCTTCTTCCGCTCCTACGCCGGCACCGTGGGCTCCGACCCGGCCCCCGCCCGGCTGCGGCGCGAGGGCCGCTCGCAGCGGCTCACCGTGACGGCTCCCAGGAAGGCCGAGATCACCAGTGCGTACGCCGGCAGGATCCGCTCCAGCCAGGTGGACACCCGAGCCACCGGCGGCTGGTACGACCTGACGCTGACCGTCCCGGGTACCACCTGGGTGCGCGGGTTCGCCGGCCACCTGGAGACCGGACGTCCCTCCGTGAGCGACCCCCAGCTGGGCGCCTAGGAGGGATCGGCGGGCCGGTCCTTCTCGGTCTCGCCCGCCGGCGGGTCGAGGATCGGGGCAGTCGTCTCGGGTGCTGCCTCGACCTCGGCCTTCGCCGCTTTCTTCGCCGCCTTCTTGGCGGCCTTCTTCTCCAGGCGGTCCACCTCGCGCTGGACGATCGCCTCGCGGCGTACGCCGGTGCCGACCAGGTTCACGACCAGGAAGAGCATCGGGTAGATCGGCCACGGATGACCGTCGGGGGCACTGGTGAACAGCCAGATCCCCCAGGTGATGAGGCTGACCATCAAGAAGGTCGCCAGCGCCTCCTGGAGCTCCTTGCGGTACGCAGCCGCACCCTGCTCACGGAAGCCGAGCGTCTCGGGGAGGTTCACCCCGGCGTCACCGGGAGCGGGCTCGAGGGCAACGAGATCGTCCACGAGCCCGGGCAGCTCGCCGAGCGTACGAGCCTCCAGGAGAGTGCCGACCCTCTCGTCGTGCTCCTCGCGGGTCAGCCGGCCGTCGGCGAAGGCATCGGACAGAACGGTGCGCACGACCTCCCGATCGGCATCGGAGGCGCGCATGCGTGCGTTGTCGGCCTGCCTCGGATCGAGACGGAACCGGGTCCAGAAGCCCTCCACACGACCAGCCTAGACGCCCAGCCCGACACCGTCTGTTGAAGCGCCTGCATTAGAGTGACTCGCGCTGGCTACCTGCTAGTATAGAACACGTTCTAGTTTTGCTCTGCCTAGGTTTGAGGGAGGTGGCGGATGCGGATCGCTCTGCTGTCGTATCGCAGCAAGCCGCACGTCGGCGGTCAAGGCGTCTATATCCGCCATCTGAGTCGGGAGCTCGCCAAGCTCGGGCACACTGTCGAGGTCTTCTCCGGTCAGCCCTATCCCGACCTCGACCTCCTGGGGGAGGGCGTCACCCTCACCAAGGTGCCGAGCCTGGGCCTCTACGAGGAGCCCAACCCGTTCGGCAACCCGAAGCTCTCCGAGCTCCGTGACCTGGTCGACGTCGAGGAGTGGGCCCGGATGCGCACCGGCGCCTTCCCCGAGCCGCTGACCTTCGCCAAGCGTGTCCTCAAGGTGCTGAAGGAGCGGGCGGACGGCTTCGACATCGTCCACGACAACCAGACGCTGGCCACGCCGCTGCTGAGCATCGAGGCCGAGGTCGGCCTGCCGCTGGTGACCACGATCCACCACCCGATCTCCTTCGACCGGCGCATCGAGCTGGACAGCGCCGTGGGCTGGAAGAAGAAGTTCGGTGTCTGGCGCTGGTACTCGTTCGTGAAGATGCAGGCCAAGGTCGCCTCGCAGCTGCGGCACGTGATCACGCCCTCGGACAGCTCCAAGCGCGACATCCTCACCGACTTCGGGGTCCCCTCCGAGCGGGTGCAGACCGTGCATCTGGGCGTACCGGAGGAGTTCGTCCCGCCGACCGGGCCCCGTGTCCCCGGCCGGATCCTGGCCATGGCCAGCGCCGACGCTCCGCTGAAGGGCATCGCCTTCCTGCTCGAGGCCTTCGCCAAGCTGCGCACCGAACGCGACCTGGAGCTGGTCCTGGTCTCCAAGCCCAAGAAGGGCGGTCCGACCGAGCAGCTCATCGAGAAGCTCGCGATCAAGGACCACGTACGTTTCGTCAACGGCATCTCCGACGCCGAGCTCGTCGAGCTGATGGGCTCGGCCGAGATCGCCTGCGTGCCCTCGCTCTACGAGGGCTTCTCGCTGCCGACCGCCGAGCTGATGGCGTGCGGCACCCCGCTCGTCGTCTCCCGCGCCGGGGCGATCCCCGAGGTCGTCGGTCCCGACGACCTGTGCGCGAAGCAGGTCACCCCGGGTGACACCGAGGAGCTCGAGCAGGCCATCGCGGCGCTGCTCGACGACCCCGAGCGCCGGGCCCGCTACTCGGCCGCCGGGCGCGCCCGGGTCGAGGAGCACTTCTCCTGGCATGCCGTCGCCGAGCGGATGACGGCGATCTACCAGCAGGCCATCGACGATTTCGGTCTCGACAAGCTCGACCACCTCAATGGAAGGAAGTGAGCCGTGCTCACCGTTGACTTCGACCGCCTTGGCCTGCAGGCCGGAGAGCGCGTGCTCGACATGGGTGCCGGCGGTGGCCGGCACGCGTTCGAGATGTACCGCCGCGGCGCCGACGTGATCGCGTTCGACCAGGACGCCGAGGAGCTGGCCAAGGTCAGCGAGTGGTTCTTCGCGATGCGCGAGGAGGTCCCCGCGGGCGCGAACGCGGAGATCAAGGAGGGCGACGCCCTGTCGTTGCCCTTCGCCGACGGCGAGTTCGACCGGATCGTGGCCGCCGAGGTGCTCGAGCACATCCACCGCGACGTCGACGCGATCAAGGAGCTCGTCCGGGTGCTGCGTCCGGGTGGCACCCTGGCCATCTCAGTGCCGCGCTGGCTGCCCGAGGTCGTCAACTGGAAGCTCTCCGAGGCCTACCACAACACGCCGGGCGGCCACATCCGCATCTACACCGACCACGAGCTCATCGACAAGGTCACCAAGGCCGGACGCCCCAACGACGGCACCCCTGGTGAGGCGATGATCTTCGAGGGCAAGTCCTACGCCCACGGCCTGCACGCGCCCTACTGGTGGCTGAAGTCGGCCGTCGGCGTCGACAACGACAAGCACCCGCTGGTGAAGGCCTACCACCAGGTCCTGGTCTGGGAGATCATGAAGAACCCGCGTGCCCTGCGGCTCGCCGGCAAGGTCCTCGACCCGATGATCGGCAAGAGCATGGTGCTCTACTTCCGCAAGCCGGGCCCCGTCGCCACCGACCCCACCGCGGCTGCCTGATTTGCGGATGAGAGTCGAGATCCCGTACGTCGACGGGGTGCTGACCCCTGCCCAGATCGTCGCCACGGCCGGGTCGATCGCCCGCGCCCAGGAGGCGTCGGGCGCGATCCCGTGGGTGCCCGGTCAGCACACCGACATCTGGAACCACGTCGAGGCGGCCATGGGCCTGCTCGTCGGTGGCCTGGTGGAGGAGGCCGAGGCTGCGTACTCGTGGATCCCGACGCTGCAGAACGCCGACGGCTCGTGGCCGATGAAGATCGCCGACGGGTCGCCGGTGGAGACGATCGGCGAGTCCAACATGTCGGCCTACTTCGCGGTCGGTCTCTGGCACCACTGGCTGATCCGGCGCGATCGTACGTTCGTCGAGCGGCTGTGGCCCTCGGTGCGGGCCGGACTCGACTTCGTGGTCGGGCTGCAGCTGCCCTTCGGGGGGATCGCCTGGACCCCGCGCGACCCGTTCGCGCTGCTCACCGGGTCGTCATCGATCTACCAGTCGCTGCGTGCCGGGGTCGCTCTGGCCGACCTGATGGACGACCCGCAGCCGGAGTGGGAGATCGTCGGCGGCCGGCTCGGTCACGCGCTGCGCCACCATCGTGACTCGTTCGAGGACAAGTCGCACCACTCGATGGACTGGTACTACCCGGTCCTCGGCGGCGCCGTCGTCGGTGCCGCCGGGCACGAGCTGATCGAGTCGCGCTGGGACCATTTCGTACGCCCCGGCCTCGGCGCTCTCTGCGTCGACACCAACCCGTGGGTGACCGGCGCGGAGACCTGCGAGCTGTCCATGGCGCTCGACAACATCGGCGACCACCGGCGCGCACTGCGGCTGCTGACCGAGATGCAGCACATGCGTGCCGACGACGGCGGCTACTGGACCGGCTGGGTCTACGAGTCGCCCGACTACCCCAACCCGAACCCCAACGCGTTCTGGCCCGAGGAGCACTCCACCTTCACCGCCGCCGCCGTCATCCTGGCCGCGGACGCGCTGGGGGAGCGCTATGGGGGTTCCACCGCCGGCTCCGGGATCATGCGCGGCACCTCCCTCGCCGCGCCGTTCGAGGAGCTGGCGCTGGAGTGTGGGTGCGAGACCTCAGAGGCGTCGCAGCACGCGTAGCGAGCCGACGGGGCCGATCTCCTCGAACTGCTTCGAGGCGAGCGCGGGCAGGTAGATCTCCTCGTACGGCGGCCGGCCGCCCTCGGCCGGGTCCGGGAACACGTCGTGGACCAGGAGCAGCCCACCGGGCATCACCTTCGGTGCCCAGCCGCGGTAGTCGAGCTGCGCGGGCTCGACGCCGTGGCCGCCATCGATGAACAGCAGCGAGACCGGCGTCGTCCACCACCGGCTCACGGTCCTCGAGGCACCGATCACCGCGACCACCTCGTCCTCGAGGCCGGCCTGCTCGATGGTGCGTCGGAAGCTCGGCAGCGTGTCCAGCCGTCCGGTGTGCTCGTCGACCAGGGTGGTGTCGTGGTGCTCCCAGCCCGCCTGGTTCTCCTCGCTGCCGTGGTGGTGGTCGACGGTGAACACCGTGCCTCCGGTCAGCTTGGCCGCAGCGCCGAGGTAGACCGACGACTTCCCGCAGTACGTCCCGATCTCGACGACCGGGCCGTGGGGCAGCCGCTCCACGGCGTACTCGAACAGCGCGATGCCCTCCTCGGGAGGCATGAACCCCGTGGCGTCGAGGGCGTGCTTGAGCAGGTCTGCGGGCATCTCAGGTACGGACACCCGGGCACCCTAGCCCAGCCGTGAGCGGTTCGCGCCGAGTGGTCATCGATGCGACCTGAACGTGAGAATCCGGACATGAGCAGATCCTCGGCCGGGCACTCGGTGCTGGTCGTCCCCGTGCCCGTGCTGGAGACGTACGTCCTGGGGCGGACGCGCCACTACGACGACTCGTTCGTCTCGGCCGACCCTGCGTTCGTGCACGCGCACATCACGCTGCTCGCACCGTTCCTGAGCTCGCCCACGACCGACGATCTGGAGCGGATCGGCAAGATCGCGACCGCGGCGGCTGCGTTCGACTTCCGGCTCGACGAGGTACGTGTCTTCGCCGGTGGCACGATCTACCTGCCTCCCGAGCCCGCGGAGCCCTTCGCGGCGCTGACCGCCGAGCTGAGTGCGGCGTTTCCGCAGTGCCCGCCGTATGCCGGGCTCTTCGACCCGGTGCCGCACCTGACCGTCGACCACCTCGCCGGGGGAGTGGACCTCGCCTCGACACGTACGTCCCTGGAGCCGTATCTCCCCGCGCGATGTCGTGCCGACCGGGTCAGCCTGCAGTGGTACGAGAACCACGGCTGCCGGACCATCGCCGAGTGGCCGCTGGGCGGATCACCGGGTCAGGGCGAAGGTGCGGAGACCGCCTGCATCACGTAGCCGATGGCGACGAGCATCGTCAGGCTGCTGATGGCGATGCCCGCGACCGCGGCCCAGCGGCCGCGACGCTTGTCGTCGGCGGTCCGGGCCAGGCCGATGATGCCCAGGATGAAGCCGAGCGGGCCGCACATCAGCACGCTGGCGAGCAGCGAGGCGACCGAGACCGCGTCGAGGGGCACGGAGTAGAGCGACCAGGCGTTGGCCGGCTTGTCCGCCGCCGGCGCGGTCTGCTGCTGCGGGGGCGCCGGCTGAGGATTCGCGGGCTGGCCGACAGGCTGCTGGCCGGCGGGCTGCGGAGGAGGCGGCTCGGCCATCCGGCGAGGAGGCTTCGTGGCCGCGGGCCGCTGCCGGGAGGAGAGCGCGGAGTTCGCCGACCGAGCCTGCCGGGTGGCCTGGCGCAGCCTGGTGGCCGACGGGCGCACCCGAGCGGGTGGCGGCACCGGGGCCGGGGAGCTGCTCCCGGGCGCCGGGGTCGGCCGGGGAGTGGTGGCACCCCACTCTGCTCGCCAGCGCCGGTCGCGGCTGAACGGCGGGCCACCAGGAGAAGCTGACGCGGGCGCCTTCCCGGCGGAACCTGGGGACGCGGCCTCGCGGCGGCGGCGGGCGAGCTCCTCGTCGAGGGTGGCCCTCGCGACCGGGTCCAGCAGCACGTCGCGCGCCCGGTTGATGCGCATCATCAGCTCGCCGTCGGCAGCGCGGCCGCCACGGTCGGGGTGGAACTGCTTGGCGAGCTCACGATGGCGAGCCCGGACGGCCGCGTCGTCCGCGTCCGGACCGATCTCGAGCACGGCATAGGCGTCGATGAACTTCCCGCTCATTCAACGCCCCCCACGCACGGTCCTTCGGTTGTCGGCCTCGCCCCCAGGCTCATCCACACCTGGTGCCTGAATCCCAGAACATTGAAATCCTAGAGCAGTCGCGGCGAGATGCTGGTTTCGCCACGGGAAATTGATCGAGGGCCGCCCGATGGGGCGGCCCTCGATGTGGAGCGGACGACGAGGCTCGAACTCGCGACCTCAACCTTGGCAAGGTTGCGCTCTACCAACTGAGCTACGTCCGCTTGCGAGAAGAACAGTAGCGGATGTCGTCCGTTCAGCTCCAACTGGGGTCCCGCGTGTCACGCACCTTCGTCGGGGACATCCGGAGACGGCGTACGCCGCTCGATCTGCTCCAGCAGCTGCGCGACCTGGGCCTGGTGTGCTGCCCGCAGATCCTCGAGCCGCTCGCTCGCGTGGGTGCGCTCGCGGTCCAGCTCGGCGCGGGTGGCGTCGCGATCCGCCTTCGCCGCCGCCTCGCTCCCGCGGAGGTCGGCCACCTGGTCCCGCAGGGCGTCGTTCTGCTCACGGGCGGCGTCGCGCTGCGTACGCAGACCGGAGATCGTCGCCTCCGCGCTCGCCGCCGCCTTCTCGGCGGCCTTCTTCTCGGCGATCAGCTGCTCCTGCAGCCGCGCCATCGCCTTCTCGGCATGGTCGGCGCGCGCGGTCTCGCTCCGCCTGTGCTGCACGGCCGAGGCGTGCTCGGCCTGGAGCTTCTCGAGCTTCTCGGCCAAGGCATCGCGGGCCGAGGCGGTCTCATCGACGCGCTTCTCCAGCGCGTCGATCGTCGCGGAGGCGGTCTTCGCCGCGGCAGCAGCCTCGGACTCGGCTCTCTCCAGCGCCGCCTGGGCGGCCTGACGGGACTCCTCGGCGGCGGTCGTGGCCGACAGCGCCTCTCGCAGGATCTCGGCCGATCGCTCCGACTCCTCCAGCGCCTCTGCCGCGGCGGCATCTGCCTCGTCGCGCTCCGCCTCGGCCGTACGCTGCGCCTGCTCGGCGCGCACGGCACGAGCACTCGCGGCGGCGATCTGCTCCTGGGCCTCGCTCTGCACCGTGGCGATCTGGGCCTCGGCGGCGGTGAGGTCGCCGAGCGTACGCAGCTCGTCGAGGGCCTTCGGGAGCTGGTCGAGGAACCTGTCGGCGAGCTGGGTCAGCTGGGTGGTGATCTCCGCGGCCCGCTGCTGGGCGGCCTGCACCGGTCGCGCGGTCTCCTCGGGGTCGCGCGTCTCCACGAGCCGCTGCAGGCGCTTCCGCTCGCGCCAGGCGGCTGCCCGGTTGTGGGCGGGGTCGTCGCAGTACTCCGGCGGCCGGCCACTCCCGCTCTCTGACGCCGCTGCGGGCAGCGGACAGCCGGGGAACCGGCAGAGCTTCTCGTCGACCACTATCGTTTCCGTCATAACGTCAGCATAGCGTGACGAAAGACGTAACGAATACTGAAGTGCGTCCAAGTGAGATCCAGATGGGCGGCACAACATAACTGGCATTATGATGTGTCCCATGAGCACCGTCGAACGCCGTCCGCAGACCCCCACCACAGAGGTCGCGGTGACGGAATCCGTCAGAGAACTGTTCCTCGAAGACCTCCGGGAAGTGCCCCAGGAGAAGAGGGCCGAAGCGCTCGCCAGACGGTTCCTGCTCTCCTACGCCGGACACACCCGCGCCGCGTACGGCCGAGACCTCGCCGACTGGTTCGGCTGGTGCGCCGCCCTGGAGATCGACCCGCTCGCCGCCAACCGGGCGATGGTCGACGGCTACGCCCGCCATCTGGAGACCCGGCGGAGCCCGGCGACGATCGCTCGACGACTCTCCGCGGTCGCCGGCTTCTACCGCTACGGCGTGGCGGAGGACGTCCTGACCGCCTCGCCGGCCGAGCACATCAAGCGCCCCAAGACGAGCAATGACTCCCAGACCCTGGGCATGGACAGGGGAGAGGCGCGAGCCTTCCTCGCCGCCGCTCGGGAGCACTCCACCCGCGCCGCCGCACTGGTGACGCTGCTGCTCCACGACGGCCTGCGCATCTCCGAGGCCCTGGGGGCCGATGTCACCGACCTCAGCCACTCCCGCGGCCACCGCATCCTGACGATCACCCGCAAGGGCGGTGCTCGGCGCGACGTCGTCCTCAACCCGGCGACCTCACAGGCGCTCGACGCCTACCTCGACGCCCGAGCCGACGGCCCGGTCTTCATCACCGGCACCGGCAACCGCTGGCACCGCTCCGAGGCCTTCCGGCTGATCCGCAAGCTCGGCGCCTCGGCCGGCATCGAGCACGGCGACAAGCTCTCCCCACACAGCCTGCGCCACACCTTCGTGACCCTGGCCCGTGAGGCCGGCGTACCTCTCGAGGACGTCCAGGACGCCGCCGGCCACGCCGACCCCCGCACCACCCGCCGCTACGACCGCGGCCGCCACAACCTCGACCGCCACCCCGCCTACGCCCTGGGCGCCTTCCTCGCCGACTGACACCAGCCTGACCGTCGGCACGAGCTCGCTCGCTCAACCCCTCCCCAACCCCACCGTCGCAGCGGTAGCCTTCGAACGCCCGTCAACGCTGACGAAGGAGATCCGGTATGAGCCAGGAACTGACCAGCGACTACGTGGTGGTGGGGGCCGGATCGTCGGGGGCGGTGCTCGCGGCGAGACTCAGTGAGGACCCGAGCGTCCAGGTCACGCTGCTCGAGGCCGGGCCGCGCGACAAGAGCATGAACATCCACATCCCGGCGGCGTTCTCGAAGCTCTTCCGGACCGAGCACGACTGGGACTACTCCACCGAGCCGCAGCCGGCGCTCGGCGGGCGGCGGATCTACTGGCCGCGAGGGCGGATGCTCGGCGGCTCGTCCTCGATGAACGCGATGATGTGGGTCAAGGGGCTCCAGGCCGACTACGAGGAGTGGGGCGCGGCTGCCGGGCCCGAGTGGGGCTGGGACGCTGTGAAGAAGGCGTACGCGAAGCTCGAGGACGTCGAGGACGCCACCGCGCTCGACGGCACCGGTGGTCCGGTCCGCGTCGAGCGCCAGCGGAGCCCCCGCCCCTACACCGAGTCGTTCCTCCAGGCCGCCGAGCAGGCCGGTTACCGGCGCGGGCGGGCCAACGGCCCCAACCCCGAGGCGTACGTCGAGACGATGGTCACCCAGCGGCGGGGGATGCGGTGGAGCACCGCGTCGGCCTACCTCAAGCCCGCCGCCAGGCGCGCGAACCTGAACGTGGTGACCGGCGCGCTGGCGTCACGCGTGACCTTCGACGGCACCCGCGCGACCGGGGTCGAGGCCGTCGTCGACGGCACGCAGACGAGGATCACCGCGCGACGCGAGGTGATCCTGTCCGGCGGCGCGATCAACACGCCGCAGCTGCTGATGCTCTCCGGGATCGGGCCGGCGGCACAGCTGAAGGATCTCGGCATCGATGTCGTCCGTGATGCGCCGGAGGTGGGGGAGAACCTCTCCGACCACCTCGTCGCCGGCATCGGCTGGGAGGTCGAGCAGGGCTCGCTCGCGACCGCTGAGTCGCTCCGCAACCTGGGCAACTACCTGCTGCGCAGACGCGGGATGCTCACCTCCAACGTCGGCGAGGCGTACGGCTTCATCCGCTCGCGCCCCGACCTGGAGGCGCCCGACATCGAGATGATCTTCGCCCCGGTCGGGTTCTTCGACGAGGGTCTGGTGCCGTTCGTGGGGGAGGCGGTCGTCGCCGGTCCGATCCTCGTCGACCCGGCCAGCCGCGGCAGCGTCACGCTCGCCTCCAAGGATCCGGCCGCCAAGGCGGTCATCGACCCGCGCTACCTCGCCGACCCCGAGGGCCGGGACCGCGCCGCGATGGTCGAGGGCGTCCGGGTGGCGCTGGAGATCGCCTCCCAGCCCGCGCTCAAGCCGTTCCTCGGCAAGTTTCTGCGGCCCGACGTACCGGTGGGTTCGTCCGCCGACGAGGTCGCCGACGCACTCCTGGCGCGTCACGCGCACACCCTCTACCACCCGACCGGAACCTGCCGGATGGGCACGGACGAGGCCAGCGTGGTCGACCCCCGGCTGCGCGTACGCGGCGTCGAGGGCCTCCGCGTCGCCGACGCCTCAGTCATGCCCAGGATCGTGCGCGGCCACACCAACGCCCCCGCGATCATGATCGGCGAGCGTGCCGCGGAGCTGATCGCCGGCGCCTGACACGCTCAGCAGGTCCGTTGAACCCGCCCGTGACTCAGGTCACACTGGTCGCATGACGGATTCCTACGCTGCCGGAGAGACCACCACCCCGCTGCTGGAGGAGACGATCGGGGCGAGCTTCGACCGCACCGTCGCCCGGTTCGGCGACCGGGAGGCGCTGGTCGACCTCGGCTCCGGCCGAAGGCGCTGGACGTACGCCGAGATGAGCCGTGACGTCGACACGCTGGCCGTCGGGCTGCGCAAGGCCGGGATCGGGAAAGGTGACCGGGTCGGCATCTGGGCGCCCAACTGTGCGGAGTGGACGCTGACCCAGGTGGCGACCGCGAAGATCGGGGCGATCCTGGTCAACATCAACCCTGCCTACCGCACCCACGAGCTGGCGTACGCCCTGACGCAGTCGGGCGTCCGCCTGCTCGTCTCCGCCCCCGAGTTCAAGACGTCGGACTACCGGAGCATGGTGGCCGCGGTCCGCGGCGACTGCCCCGACCTCGAGCAGACCGTCTTCATCGGTGACCCTGAGTGGACCGCCCTTCTCGAGTCAGGCGCCGGGGAGCGGCTGGCCGACCACGTCACCTACGAGCTGAGCCCCGAGGACCCGATCAACATCCAGTACACCTCGGGCACCACCGGCTATCCCAAGGGCGCCACGCTGAGCCACCGCAACATCCTCAACAACGGCTACTTCACGACCGAGACGATCGGCTTCACCGAGAACGACCGGCTGGCGATCCCGGTGCCCTTCTACCACTGCTTCGGGATGGTCATGGGCAACCTGGGCTGCATCACCCACGGCGCCACCATGGTCATCCCGGGCCAGGCCTTCGACCTGGCCGCCACCCTGAAGGCGGTCCAGGACGAGCGCTGCACGGCCGTCTACGGCGTACCCACGATGTTCATCGCGATGCAGAACCACCCCGACTTCGCCACGTTCGACCTGAGCACGCTGCGCACCGGGATCATGGCCGGCAGCCCGTGCCCGGTCGAGGTGATGAAGCGGTGCGTCAACGAGATGCACATGAGCGAGGTCTCGATCGCCTACGGCATGACCGAGACCTCGCCGGTCTCGACCCAGACCCGGCGCGACGACGACCTCGAGCACCGCACCGCCACCGTCGGCCGGGTTCATCCGCACGTCGAGGTGCGCGTGGTCGACCCCGTCTCGGGCGCGGTGCTGCCCCGGGGTGAGGCCGGCGAGCTCCAGACCCGCGGCTACTCGGTGATGCTCGGCTACTGGGCCGACGAGGAGAAGACGCGGGTCGCGATCGACGCGGAGGGCTGGATGCACACCGGCGACCTCGCGGTGATGAACCCCGACGGCTACTGCAGCATCGTCGGCCGGATCAAGGACATGGTCATCCGCGGCGGCGAGAACATCTACCCGCGCGAGATCGAGGAGTTCCTCTACACCCACCCCGACGTCGAGGACGTTCAGGTGATCGGCGTCCCCGACGAGAAGTACGGTGAGGAGCTCTGTGCCTGGGTCCGCCTGCGCCCCGGCGCCGAGCGGATGACGGCCGAGACCCTGAGGGCGTACGCAGCCGGCAAGCTCGCCCACTACAAGATCCCGCGCTACGTCCTGATCGTCGAGGAGTTCCCGATGACCGTGACCGGCAAGGTCCGCAAGGTGGAGATGCGGGAGAAGACGGTCTCCGAGCTCGGGCTCTAGGGGCTCTAGGAGTTCAAGAGGTCAGGTCAGCGAGGCCGCCGCCACCGCGGTGTCCTTGCCGACGAGGGTGATCTCGACCCGCTCGACGTCGGTGATCGGCAGCGCGGAGGAGGCGTCCAGCCCGAGCGTCTCCCCACCGGACCAGGTCCACGACCCGGCGACGGTGCGCGACCCGTCGCGGCCGACGAGCACCAGGTCGTATGTCACCGGCTCGCCCTGGTAGTCCGACGACGCCGGCGTCTTCCCGGGCTTGGGCGGGTAGTGGCAGCTCCAGTTGAGCTTGGTTCCCCAGGACGTCGGGGTGACGACGAGCTGGGCCCACATGTCGACGCTGCCCACGGGCCGCAGATCGACGGTGCGTACGTTCGCACCCGCAGAACCCGTCGGCGTGGCGGAGGTCGAGGGGGCCGCGGCCGGCTGCTGGGTGCCGTCACGACCGAGCAGCAGGCCACCGATCGCCGTACCGCCCGCGAGCAGGACGACCGCGGCGGCGACCGCGAAGGCCCGGCGACGCCGCCGCGACCTGCGTACGGCCCCGGCCAGCTCTGCCAGCGGCGGCGTCGCCACCTCCGCGGCAGGCTCCTCGAGCAGCTCCACGGCCTCCTCGCGGGAGAGCGCGCCGAGCAGCCCGGGCATCCCGGCGAGCTCGGCGACGGCGTCGCGGCACAGGCCGCAACCGATCAGGTGTCGCTCGAAGGCCCGCCGGTCGCTCGGGCTCAGCGCGCCGAGCACGTAGGAGGCGTCCCAGTCGGCGTACGTCTCGTGTGCGGAGGCGTCCAGGTCGTTCATGAGGTGACCCCCTTCTCTTGCAGCGCGAGACGCAGGGCTCGCAGACCGTAGTGCAACCGAGACTTGACCGTGCCGGGCGGGATGTCGAGCTCGTGGGCGAGCTCGGCGACCGACCGGCCGCCGTAGTAGGCCCCGACCACCACCGCCCGGTGCTCGGGGGAGAGGGCGAGCAGAGCGTCGGCGACGACCCAGGAGTCGAGCACCGCCTGGGTCTCGTCGGCCCGGCTCTGCTCGGGTGGCGACTCGGCGGCGTACTCCCGCTTCCGGCGCGCGCTGCGCAGGTCGTCGATGACGAGGTTGCGGGCGGTGGTGAACAGCCAGGCGCGGACGCCCTCGTCGGGCCGCTGCAGCACGTCCGGGTTGCGCCAAGCGCGCAGCAGCGTCTCCTGCACCACGTCGCGCGCCTCCTCGGCGTCACCGGTGCGGCGTACGACGTAGCGGTAGAGCGCCTCGGAGTGGGCGTCGTGCACTGCTACGAGCAGCTCGTCCTCCGCACCCATGTCGCCTCCTCGCACCCAGGATCCCAGAGTCCCGGATCAGGCCTTGGCCAGGTCGAGGGAGAACTCGACGCTGCCGGTGTCCTCCACCTTCACGAAACCGAGGTTCGGTGCCTCGACGCCGAAGTCGGCGAAGGTGATCGGCACGCTCCCGACGACCTGCAGGGTGCTGGCGCCGTCACCGCCGACCTGGGCGTCTACGGTCACCGACCTGGTCTCGCCGTGCACGGTGAGGTCACCGACGAGCTCGACCTCGGTGGCACCCTCCTCGAGAGCGGCGGGCTCGGTCAGCTCGAAGGTGGCGGTCGGGAACTTCTCGGCCTCGACCGCGTTGTCGCGGAAGTAGCCGTCCCGGTTGCCGGAGTCGGTGGCGATGGTGGCCACCTTCACCTCGATGCTCGCCTCGGTGACCTCGCCGTCGGCGATGGTGACCTGGCCGGTCACGTCCTCGGTGCGGCCGGTGACGGTGACGTCCTCGCCCTGGAGCACCTCGTCGAGGCGGTAGCCGGCGTAGGAGCCGTCCGAGACGGTCCAGGTCCCGCTGCTGTCGGCGCCGTCCGCGGGTGCCGCCGACGCGCTCAGGCTGGGCTTGTCCGCGGCGGCGTCCTCGGCGTGGTCCGCGTACCAACCGGGTCCGAAGATCGCTGCGACGCCTGCGACCACGACCACTGCCGCACCGACCCCGACTGCTGCTTTCGTACGTGTCCGCACGCCGTTTCCTCTCGCCTGGAGGCTGACCCGATGCCGGCCTTCACCTCTACTACGGAGCTCTGTCGCGAACGGTTCAAACGAGTGTCCGTGACGGGTGACACAATCGGCGGGCGCCCTCGATCGAACCCCAAGGAGACTCCACCATGCCCCAGACCCCGCTCGAGCTCTTCGGCACCGAGGCCCTCATCGGCGATGAGGACCGCGCGATCCGCGACACGGTGAGATCCTTCGCGGAGAAGGAGATCAAGCCGCACCTCGCCGACTGGTTCGAGGCGGGCTCGGTGCCGGTCAAGGAGCTGGCTCCCGAGCTCGGCAGGCTCGGTGTTCTCGGCATGCACCTGGAGGGCTACGGCTGCGCGGGCACCAGCGCCACGGCGTACGGCCTGGCCTGCCTGGAGCTCGAGGCCGCCGACTCCGGGATCCGCTCCCTGGTCTCGGTGCAGGGTTCGCTGGCGATGTTCGCGATCTGGAAATGGGGGAGCGAGGAGCAGAAGCAGGAATGGCTGCCGCGGATGGCGGCCGGCGAGGCGATCGGCTGCTTCGGGCTCACCGAGCCCGACTTCGGCTCCAACCCCGCCGGGATGCGCACCCGGGCGCGCCGCGATGCCTCGGGCGACTGGATCCTGTCCGGCACCAAGATGTGGATCACCAACGCCCCGGTCGCCGACGTCGCGGTCGTCTGGGCCCAGACCGACGAGGGCACGGAGGGCAAGGGGATCCGCGGGTTCGTCGTCCCGACCGACACCCCGGGCTTCTCCGCCCCGGTGATCAAGCAGAAGCTGTCCCTGCGGGCCTCGGTCACCGGCGAGATCGTCCTCGACGACGTACGCCTCCCTGAGGCCGCAGCGTTCCCCGAGGTCAGGGGGCTGAAGGGGCCGCTTTCCTGCCTCAACGAGGCCCGTTTCGGCATCGTCTTCGGCGCCGTCGGCGCCGCCCGTGACTGCCTCGAGTCCGCCATCGCGTACGCCGCCTCCCGCGAGATCTACGACAAGCCGCTCGCCGGCTACCAGATCACCCAGACCAAGCTGGCCGACATGACCCTCGAGCTCGGCAAGGCCATGTTGTTGGCGCTCCACCTGGGCCGGCTGAAGGACGAGGGCACCCTCCGCTCCGAGCAGATCTCCCTGGGCAAGCTCAACAACGTCCGCGAGGCCATCGCCATCGCCCGCGAGTGCCGCACCATCCTCGCCGCCGCGGGCGTCACCCTCGAGTACCCGATCCTGCGCCACGCCAACAACCTCGAGTCCGTGCTGACGTACGAGGGCACCAGCGAGGTCCACCAGCTCATCATCGGGCAGGCGCTCACGGGGCAGTCCGCCTTCCGCTGACCCCGGGGCGACGGAGCGGCGAGCGGGCGTCAGTCGCGCGGCAGCAGGAACGAGGCCCGCCAGAGCTTGCGGTCCTTCGCCGAGACCATCCCGTGCTCGGTGAGGTACGGCATCATCTTCTCGCCCATCCAGGCCAGGGTGGCACGGTAGTGCTCGTTGCCGAGCGCCTCACGGCGGGCGGCCATCGGGTCCAGCCCGACGGCCGCGTAGCAGTCCGGGTGGACCAGCGAGCGGGCCATCACATAGGCCGAGCGGGCGGTGAGGTTCTGATGGAGCCGGAGCTGCGTACGCCCGATCTTCTGCGACATCGCCGCGGCCAGCTCCTCGCGGGCGAAGGTGACGTGGCGGGCCTCCTCGGTGACGTGGATGCGGGAGGCCATCCGGGTCAGCGGCTGGCAGCGCTCGTCCTTCATCAGCTCGCGCTGCCACCGGTCGAGCGGCTCCTCGCCGACCAAGGTCGCGGAGAAGACGCTGGGCCCGTGCAGCAGCGGAGCGAGCTTGCCGATGCGCAGGACGGCGGGCCGGGGTGCGTACGCCGGTGCGCCCATCGCCGCGATCGCCCGGCCGAACATCACCGAGTGCCGGGTCTCGTCGCCGATCTCGGTCAGTGCGTACTGGGTCCGCGCGGTGCGCGGGTCCGCCCCGTAGACCTCGCGGAGCAGCAGCTGCATCAGCAGCACCTCGAACCACAGCCCGACGCTCATGATGCTGGCCACCTCGTGCCGGGAGAGCTCGATCTGCTGCTCCGGGCTGAGCCGGTCCCAGGCCGGGGTGCCGTAGAGGGAGACGCGCTCGGGCTGCATCCACCACAGTCCCTCGACGGGCGCGGCGTCCCAGTCGAGGTCGACCTCCGGGTCGTAGGACTGACGCGCGGTGGAACGCAGGAGCCGCTCGGAGGTCGGGTCGGCCATGGTCATTCTTCTCCCTGCTGAACTATGTGTTACCAAGAGTTACGGATAGTTGCTAGAGTGCAGGACATGACACGGAACGTCAAGGACGACGGCCGCTCCTCGCGCTGGGACTCCCACCGGGAGAACAGGCGGGCAGAGCTGGTCGCGGCTGCCGTACGCGCCGTCGACGCGGTCGGCGCCGAGGTCTCGATCGCCGACATCGCCGCGGAGGCCGGGGTCAGCAAGCCGGTGCTCTACCGCTACTTCGCCGACAAGGCCGAGCTGCACGGAGCGGTGGGGATGTGGGCCGCGCGGCAGATCCTCGACGCGGTGGTCGACGCCGTGCTCGCCCCGGCGCCGACCCGCGAGCGCGTCGAGGCCGGGGTCGCGGCGTACGTCGAGACGATCGCCGGCCACCCCAACGTCTATCTGCTCCTGGTGCGCCAGCACACCGGCGGCACCGACCCGCTCGCGGACGGCAAGCAGCTCATCGCCGCGACCTTGGCGCGTCTGCTCGGTGACACCTTCGGCCGCCTCGGCGTCGACGCCGCCGGCGCCGAGCCGTGGGCCCACAGCCTGGTCGGGATCGGTGAGTCGGCGGGCCAGTGGTGGCTAGACCGGCGCACCATGTCCCGCGCCGCCTTCACCCGCTATCTCAGCGAGTTCGTCTGGCATGCGCTGGCCGGCACCACCGCCGAGTACGGCGTCGACCTGAACGCCCTGGACCGTCCCGAGATCGTCACCCCGCTGCGAAAGAGCCCCCGATGAGCGAGCACGAGCCCCAGCACCTCTACGACGGTCCCGCCCGTCTCGAGTCCGAGCACGGCACCTGGGAGGTCGACGTCGCGCTGCGCGGCGTCTTCCAGCCGATCGACGGCCACTTCCACTGGTACGGCCGGGTCGGCACGGCCCTCGACGATGTGCGCAACGGCCAGACCGTCACCGTCCGCACCGACCACGGCGAGGCCGAGGGGAAGCTCTCCGACATCGACCCCTGGGGACGGTTCCGGGTCTCCGGGACGGGGAAGCCTCCGTTCTGACCCCGCGCGGGTCGCGAGGGACCTCAGCGCACGAGCATCAGCGCCGCCGCGCCGATCCCGACGACGACGATCAGTGACCGCAGGACCGTGGCCGGCAGTCGCCGGCCGATGTGCGACCCGACGTACCCGCCCACGACCGAGCCTGCGGCGAGCAGCCCGACGGCCAGCCAGTCGAGCTCGGCGATGGCCAGGAAGATCACCGTGGCGACCACGTTCGAGGCCATCACCGCGAACGTCTTGAGCGCGTTGACCGTACGGAACTCCAGGTCGGTTCCGAGCCCGAGCACGGCCATCATCATCACCCCCGACCCGGCACCGAAGTAGCCGCCGTAGACGCCGGTCAGCGTCGCGAACACCTTGGTGAGCCCCGAGATCCGTACCCTCGGCTCGTCATCGGCGGCGTGCTGGCGCAGGAAGCGGCTCAGCCGCGGCTGCACCCCCACGAGTACACAGGTCCCCAGGATCAGCCACGGCACGACCGCCTCGAAGACCGATCCCGGCAGCCACAGCAGCAGCAACGACCCCACGACGCTGCCGCCGGCGGCGGTGATCAGCACCGCGGTGGTCACCCCCGGATGCTCGGCCAGCTCGCGCCGGTAGCCGAAGGAGCCGCTGAGCCCGGCCGGCGTCATCCCGACCGTGTTGGAGGTGTTGGCCACCACCGGTGGGAGGCCGACCGCGACGAGGACGGGGAAGCTGAGCAGCGAGGCGACACCGACGGTGGAGGTGAGGATGCCCGCACCCAGGCCCGCGGCGAGCACCACGAGCTGATCCAGCCAGGTCATCAGTCGCGGAGCAGCGCGACGTCGCTGACGAGCATGACGTGGCCGTGCATCGCGGCTGCCGCGGCTTCGGCGTCACCCGCGGCGATCGCGTCGGCGATCTTCTGGTGGCCGGCGAGCGAGGTCTTGGGACGGTCGGGCTGGGAGAGCGACTCGATGCGGGTCTCGCGGATCAGCTCGCTGATCTCGGACATCATCTGCTCGAGCAGAGGGGAATGGGCGGCCTGGGTCACCGCCCGGTGGAAGAGCTCGTCGCCGTGGACGCCGCGGCCACCGCCCGCGATGTCCTCGTCCATCGCCTTCAGCGCCGCGTCGATATGGTCCAGGTCCTCCTGCGTACGCCGGCGTGCGGCCAGCGCGGCGATCTTCGTCTCCAGCGCGTCGCGCGCCTCGATGACGTCGGGGATCCGCTCCGCGTGCGCCCGGATCGCATCGGTGATGCGCTCGACCCGCGGCTTGTCGGTCAGCACCGTCCCGTCGCCGTGGCGCACCGCGACGACGCCGATGACCTCGAGCGCGACCAGCGCCTGGCTCAGGGTCGCCCGGCTCACGCCGAGGCTGGTGGCGAGCTGTCGCTCCGGCGGCAGCCGGTCTCCGGACTTCAGATCGTTCTCCGAGATCCAGGCCGTGATCTGCTCCGCAACCTGCTCGTACAGGCGGGTTCGCTGCAGCGGACGTGGAAAGCGCGCGGACTCACTCATGGCTACAGGGTATTGACGTTCGGCTGATTGTCCTATTGGCTAGGCCACTGAGCCGACGTGATGCGAGTCACACAGGTGCCAGACGGGGGCCAAACAGAAGGGAAATCCGATGGGACCGGAATGGGTGGCGATCATCGCGTTGGTCGCCTTGTTCGTGGCCGGCACGTTGCTGCCGATCAACATGGGTGCGCTGGCCTACGTCGCAGCGTGGCTGGTCGGGATGTTCGCGCTGAACCTCGACGAGAAGGAGATCCTGGCCGGGGTCAGTGCCGACCTGATCCTGACGCTGATAGGAGTGACCTATCTGTTCGCGATCGCGAGGAACAACGGCACGGTCGACCTGATCGTCAGCAGCGCCGTACGCGCGGTGGGCGGCAGGGTCGCCCTGATCCCGTGGGTGATGTTCGGCGTGACCGCGCTCCTGACCGCCATGGGAGCCGCCAGCCCGGCGGCCTGCGCGATCATCGGGCCGGTCGCGCTCGGGTTCGCGGGCCGCTACAAGATCAACGCGCTGATGATGGGCATGTTCGTCGTGCACGGCGCCCAGGGCGGCGGCTTCTCGCCGATCAGCATCTACGGCACGATCACCAACTCGGTCATGGTCGACAACGGCCTGCCCGCCAGCGAGATGACGGTCTTCCTGGCCAGCCTGGTGGTCAACCTGATCATGGCGACGATCCTGTTCTTCGCCCTCGGTGGGCGAGCGCTGATGGGCATGCGGCTCGACCCCGACGAGGCGGCCAGCGCCGCCGCCGGCGTACCGGGTGAGCTGAACGAGGGCGGCGTGACCGTCCCGGCCCGCGGCTACGGCACCCTCGCCCCGACCGGGACAAAGCCCGGCATCCGCACCGAGCAGGTCCTCACCCTGGCCGCCTTCGTGATCGTCGCCGCCGTCGCCCTGTTCTTCGACAAGAACATCGGCTTCGCCTCGATCACCGCGGCGACCGTCCTCGCGGCGCTGTCGCCGAGCCAGCACAAGGACGCCATCCGCCAGATCGCCTGGCCCACGGTCCTCCTGGTCGCCGGCGTCTCGACGTACGCGACGATCCTGAACACCGCCGGAGCGCCGGAGTTCGTGGGTGGCTGGGCGGCCGGCCTGGGTGTCGCGACCATCGGCGCGCTCATCCTCTGCTACGTCGGGGCGGTCGTCTCCGCGTTCGCCTCCTCGACGGCGCTGCTCCCGATCATCATCCCGATCTCGGTGCCGCTGATCGCCGAGGGCGGGATCTCCGCCGCCATGTTCGTGGCCGCGCTGGCGATCTCGTCGACGATCGTCGACGTGAGCCCGTTCTCCACCAACGGCGCGCTGATGCTGGCCAACCGGCCAGAGTCCATCACCGAGGAGCGCTACTACAAGCAGATCCTCGGCTACAGCGTCGTCGTGGTGCTCGTCGGTCCCCTCCTGGTCTGGGCCACCATGGTCCTCCCGGGCTGGTGACGGGCATGCGTGGACCGCTCGACGACGTCGTCGTCCTCGACCTCTCCCGCGCCCTGGCCGGGCCGCACGCCGCGATGATGATGGGCGACCTCGGTGCCCGCGTGATCAAGGTCGAGGCGCCCGGGCACGGCGACGACACCCGAGGCTGGGGCCCGCCGTTCGTGGGGGCGGAGGGGCAGCGGGAGGCGACGTACTTCCTCTCGGCCAACCGCAACAAGGAATCGATCACCCTCGACCTCAAGGACACCGACGACAAGGACGTCCTGCTGCGCCTGGTCGACCGGGCCGACGTGCTCGTCGAGAACTTCCGCACGGGCGTCCTGGACCGGCTCGGGCTCGGCATCGACGAGCTCCAGGCCCGCAACCCGCGCCTCGTCGTGCTCTCGATCACCGGGTTCGGCCACGACGGCCCCGAGGGTGGGCGGTCCGGTTACGACCAGATCGCGCAGGGCGAGGCCGGCCTGATGTCGATCACCGGCTCCGGCCCCGACGATCCCCAGCGGGTCGGCACGCCGATCGCCGACCTGCTGGCCGGGATGTACGGCGCCTACGGTGTCCTGGCCGCTCTCCACGAGCGCGACCGCACCGGCCGCGGCACCGTCGTGCGCACCTCGCTGCTCTCCGCCGTCGTCGGCGTCCACGGTTTCCAGGGCACCCGCTGGACCGTGGCCGGCGAGGTCGGCCGCGCCCAGGGCAACCATCACCCGAGCATCTCGCCCTACGGCCTGTTCCGCTGCGCCGACGGGACCGTGCAGATCGCGGTCGGGAGCGAGGGGCTGTGGCGGCGGTTCTGCACCGCCTTCGACATCGCGCCCGACCTCGAGGGGATGGCCACCAACCCGGAGCGAGCGGCCAACCGGGAGAAGGTCGTCGAGCTCGTCGAGGCGCTCTTCTCGCCCTGGCCGGCCGAGGAGCTGCTCGCCAAGCTCGCCGACGCCGGTGTCCCGGCCGGCAAGGTGCGTTCCCTGGACGAGGTCTACGCCTGGGAGCAGACCGCCAGCCAGGGTCTGCTGATCGACGTCGACCACTCCACGCTCGGCCACCTGACCCTCCCCGGACCGCCGCTGCGGTTCTTCACCGACGGGGCGGAGGTGACTCCCACCGACCACGCCGCGCCGCCCACCCTCGACCAGCACGGCCCCGGGCTGCGTACGTGGGTGGCGGACCAGCCCTGAACGAGGAGACGCGGGGCGCCTGGCTGGGATACTGCTGATACCGCGTCTTGCCACCGAGAGAAGGAGCCCGATCATGCAGGACTCTGCGAACGATCGGGCTCCTCTCCGTCTGGGTACGGCCCGCGGCCGCTGGGTGCTGGCGACGACGGTGCTGGGCTCCGGCCTGGCGTTGCTCGACTCGACCGTCGTCAACGTCGCCCTCGGCCGGATCGGGGAGGATCTCGACGCGGGCTTCTCCGGGCTGCAGTGGACGGTCAACGCCTACACGCTGAGCCTCGCCGCGCTGATCCTCCTCGGCGGTTCCCTCGGCGACCGCTTCGGCCGGCGCCGGGTGTTCCTCATCGGCGTGGTCTGGTTCGCGGTCGCCTCGCTGCTGTGCGGGCTGGCTCCCGACATCGAGCTGCTGATCGCCGCGCGGGGGCTGCAGGGAGTCGGCGGCGCCCTGCTGACGCCGGGGAGCCTGGCGATCATCGCGGCGTCGTTCCACGTCGACGACCGGCCCGCAGCCGTCGGCGCCTGGTCGGGTCTCAGCGGCGTCGCGGCCGCGGTCGGACCGCTCGTCGGCGGCTGGCTGGTCGAGATCGACTGGCGGCTGGTGTTCCTCATCAACGTCCCCGTCGCGGTGCTCATCGTCGTCGTCGCGTTGCGCCACGTCCCGGAGAGCCGGGACCCGGACGCCGGTGGCAGGATCGATCTGGCCGGCACGCTGCTCGCCGCAGCCGGGCTCGGGGCGCTCACCTTCGGGCTGACCCGGGCGGGTGAGGTGGGCTTCGCCGGGACCGTCGCGGCCGGGGTGGCGGCCGGAGTCGCCTGCCTGGTCGCCTTCGTGGTCGTCGAGGCCCGCTCGACCCACCCGTTGGTCCCGCTCGAGCTGTTCCGCAATCCTCAGTTCAGCGCGGCCAACGCCGTCACCCTGCTCGTGTACGCCGCGCTCGGGGTGATCTTCGTACTGCTCGTCCTCCAGCTCCAGATCGTCAGTGGCTGGTCGCCCCTCGCCGCGGGCTCGGCCCTGCTGCCGGTGACGGTGGTGATGCTGCTCTTCTCGTCACGTTCGGGCGCGCTGGCGCAGCGCATCGGGCCGCGCCTGCCGATGACCCTCGGGCCGCTGCTCGCGGCCGGCGGCGCACTCTGGATGGGCCGGATCGGCCCCCAAGCGGCGTACGTCCCCGACGTGCTGGCCCCCGTCCTGCTCTTCGCCATCGGGCTCACGCTGCTGGTCTCGCCGCTGACCGCCACCGTGCTCGACGCCGCGGACGACCGGCACGCCGGCATCGCCTCCGGCGTCAACAACGCGGTCGCCCGGACCGCCGGGCTGCTGGCCGTCGCGGTCGTCCCGGCGGCGGTCGGGATCGCCGGCGACTACACCAACCCGCAGACCTTCGACGAGGGCTACGGCATGGCGATGATCATCAACGCCGGTCTCCTGCTTCTCGGCGCGGCGCTCGCCGCGGCCTTCGTACGGCGCCCGCTCGCCGCCGCAGCCGAGCCCGACGAACACCGGGTGCACATCGAGACCTGTGTGCACTGTGGCGTGAGCGGTCCCCAGCTGCACCCGGCCGACCACTGAGATCGGGTCACCGCCGATAGGTCACCCGCCGCACCAGCGTCTCGAACGGCCCTCGGCGCTGCGCACGGCTCATCCGCTGGGCGACCACGACCGTGACCAGCCAGGTCACGACGGCCAGCAGCGCGGTCGAGGTGACCGTGAGGTCGTCGGAGAGGTCGAGGAGGAACGGGGTGAAGGTCACCGCCCACACCGGCGACTGCATCAGGTAGCACGTCATCGATCGCTGACCCGTGGCCGCGAGCGCGTCCACCACCGCACCGCGCCGATGGCTGATCCGCTCGGCGAGGAGCGCGATCAACGCGGCGTACCCGAACCCGCCGAGCACTCCGGTGGCGCTGTGCAGGGCGCCGAGGACCGCGAGATCCTCGGCGGAAGGCACCCCGCCGATCCCGGCGAGCGGCAGGGCCACCGGCTGCGCGCCGAGCACGGCGGCCCCGACTCCCACGACTGCTGTCACCGTCAGCAGCACCCTGTGCAGGTCCGGCCGCTCCAGAGTGCGCCGGCGCCCTGCCCACAGGCCGACCAGGAACGGGCAGGCGAACCCGAGCGGCCCGAGGAACGCGACGAACAGGACGGCGGCACCGCGGTCGGTCACCATCGAGACCAGGTCGGCCGGTAGCAGGGACCCGTCCGGCGCAGCGGTCGAGAAGGCACCGGGGCTCGGCAGCGACGTCATCACGAAGAACAGACCGGCCACCGCGAGCACCCACCTGTCACGCCAGAAGACGGCCCAGGCGCCCACCAGCAGCAGGATCCCGTACATCGCCAGGATGTCGCCGGCGTAGAAGAGGAGGCCGTCGATCACTCCGACGACGATGAGCACCGCGCTGCGTCGCCACAGCAACCGGCGTACCGTCGGCCGGCCCGAGGCCGCGTTGCGCCGAACCAGGTGTGCCACCCCGTAGCCGAACAGCAGCCCGAACATCGGGAACGCGCGGCCGTCCACGAAGGTGGCGATCAACCACGACACGGCGCGGTCCGCGGCCGACCCGTCCAGCGGGAACCCTCCCAGGTAGTCCTGCCCGCGCAGGAAGTAGTGGGAGTTCGCGAGCGCGATGAACAGCAGCATCACCCCGCGGGCCAGATCCGGCCCCAGCGCGCGGGCGGTCAGCGGCGTCGGCTCGGACGCGACGGTGGTCATGTTCCGATCGAAACAGAGCATCGCGGCAGCGGGCATCAGCCCAGGGGATCCACCGTCCCCGACTTTGGTCTGCGCGTACGGCACTAGGGTGCGGACATGGCACTGACCCACGACTACACGGTCTCGGTGGAGTGGACGGGCAACCGTGGCACCGGGACGAGCGGCTACCGCGACTACGCCCGGGACCACGTCGTCCGCATCGAGGGCCTGCCCGACATCCTCGGCTCAGCCGACCCGACCTTCCGCGGCGACGCGAGCCGGCACAACCCCGAGCAGCTGCTGCTGACCTCGCTGGCGCAGTGCCACATGCTCTCCTACCTGCATCAGGCGGTGACGGTGGGCGTGGTCGTCCTCGACTACCACGACGCCGCGACCGCCACCATGGAGACGCAGGGGACCGGAGGCCGGTTCACCCGCGCCGTGCTGCACCCGGTCGTCACGGTCGCGGACGCTGCGATGATCGAGGCCGCCACCTCCGCCCACCACCAGGCCCACCTGGACTGCTTCATCGCGAGCAGCGTGAACTTCCCCGTCGAGGTCGAGCCGACCGTGATCGTCGGTGGGCTGAAGTCTTAGCCCCCTCTTCCGGGGGTAGGGCGGGGTCGGTGTCCGCGACCATGATGACCGCCATGACTGGATCGACCTCGACCGACGCCCTGCTTGCCGCCCGGGACGCGCTGATCGCCCAGCGTCTCGACTACGCCGGGGCGCTCGACACCTTCCGCTGGCCCGACGTCGGGGCGAGCTTCAACTTCGCTCACGACTGGTTCGACCCGATGGCTCGGGGCAACGACGCTCCGGGGCTGGTCATCTCCGAGTCGGACGGGTCGAGGGCTGCGTACTCCTTCGACGAGCTGGCGCGTCGCTCGAACGCGGTGGCGCGCTATCTGAAGCGGCTCGGCGTCGGATCCGGCGACAGCGTGGTCGTCATGCTCGGCAACCAGGTCGAGCTGTGGGAGACGATGCTCGCGGCGATGAAGGTCGGTGCGGTCCTGATGCCGACGACGACGGCGGTCGGCACCGCCGAGCTCGTCGACCGCCTCGCCCGGGGCCGGGCGAAGGCCGTGGTCTGCAACGCCGAGGACACCGACAAGTTCGATGAGGTTTCCGGCGACTACGTGCGGATCAGCGTGGGGGAGCGGGAGGGCTGGCACGGCTACGCCGCGACTGCCGCCGAGGCCCAGGAGCCGGTCGAGCACCCAGGAAACGCCACCACCGACGCGCTGCTGCTCTACTTCACCAGCGGCACCACGAGCCGTCCGAAGCTGGTCGAGCACACCCACTACACCTACCCGGTCGGGCACCTGACGACGATGTACTGGCTCGGTCTGCGCCCCGGCGACGTCCACATGAACATCTCCAGCCCCGGGTGGGCCAAGCACGCCTGGTCGAACTTCTTCGCGCCCTGGCTCGCGGGCGCGACCGTCTTCGTCCTCAACTACGCGCGCTTCGAGGCGGCCACGCTGCTGCAGCGGATCCGCGAGGAGCACGTGACCAGTATGTGCGCCCCGCCGACCGTGTGGCGGATGCTCATCCAGGCCGACCTCAGCGGCGGCCGCGGCTCGCTGCGCGAGGCGATCAGTGCCGGTGAACCGCTCAACCCCGAGGTGATCAGCCAGGTTCAGCAGGCGTGGGGCCTGACCATCCGGGACGGGTTCGGGCAGACCGAGATGACCGCGACGATCGCCAACAGCCCGGGCCAGCCGGTACGTCCGGGCTCGATGGGCCGGCCGCTGCCCGGTGTCCCGGTCGTGCTCGTCGACCCGATCGAGGAGACCGTGATCGAGGGGCCGGGTGAGGGCGAGCTGTGCCTGGACCTCTCGCAGCAGCCCGCCACGCTGATGACCGCCTACCGCGACGACGAGAAGCGCACCGCCGACGCGATGCGCGGTGGCTTCTTCCACACCGGTGACGTCGCCAGCCGCGACGAGGAGGGCTACATCACCTACGTCGGCCGCACCGACGACGTCTTCAAGGCCTCCGACTACAAGGTCTCGCCCTTCGAGCTGGAGTCGGTGCTGATCGAGCACCCCGCGGTGGCCGAGGCGGCGGTCGTGCCCGCCCCGGACCCGGTGCGGCTCGCCGTGCCCAAGGCGTACGTCTCCCTCACCGCCGGCCACGAGCCGAGCGCCGAGACCGCCCGAGCCATCCTCGAGTTCGCCCGCGACCACCTGCCGCCCTACCTGCGCGTGCGGCGGCTGGAGTTCTTCGACCTGCCCAAGACGATCTCGGGGAAGATCCGGCGCGTCGAGCTCCGGACCCGCGAGCAGGAGGTCGTCGACCAACGACCGCCGGGGGAGCACCGCTACGAGGACTTCTTCACGCGCAGCTAGCCGGGGGAGGAGGGCGTCACGGACGCACGGTCAGGCACTGCGTACTGATGCCGAAGGCGCCCTTCTCGTCGTGGAGCACGGTGGTGGTCACGCCGGCACCGTCGGGACCGAACGAGACCGTCGTGTCGAGCCCCAGCCAGCCCTGCACCGGTGCGCGGAACAGGTGCGCAGTCAGGTCGAGGTTGGGGAAGGCGACCGCCTTGGGGTCGACCCGGACGGCGACGCCGTTGGTGATGTCGAGCAGCCCGGCGACCTGCGCCAGCCGACTCACCTCCTCGTCGGCCACGATGGGGTGCGGTGTACGCACCCAGGTCTGGGCCCGGCCCGGACCGAGGTGGTGGCGCCGCACCTCGACCGAGGCGATGAAGCCTCCGGGCCACAGCGAGGTCATGTCCCACACCGGCACGTCGTCCGGCGCCGGCATCGGCGCGTGGTGGGTGCCCTCGAGCTCCGCGGTCGGGTAGGCGGTGGTCAGCCAGGCACGGAGCAGCACGACCGGCCGGCCGCCGTGGCTCGCCCGCGCCTCGACGAGCTCGATGGTGCGCCCGGCCCGGAGCACGGTGACCTCCACGTCCACGGGCTCGAGCGGGATCGTGCCGAGGATGTCGTAGCTGAACCGGGTGACCTGGAGCCCGTCCTCACGGCGGCTGTCGCGATCGCGTTCGACCTCGTGCGCGAGCACGCCCAGCAGGGTGGAGATGTGCTGCGTACCCGGATCCCAGGCACCGCCGACGTGCGACGTCGGGGTGAAGGTCTGGGGACCAGTCCGGTGCCAGTACGTCATTCGGCGGCTCGCAGGCCGAGCAGAGCGACGCTCTGCTCGCGCATGTCGATCTTGCGGACCTTGCCGGTCACCGTCATCGGGAACTCGTCGACCAGCAGCACGTAGCGCGGCGCCTTGTAGTGCGCGAGCTTGCCGCTGGCGAAGGCGCGGACGGCGTCGGCGTCCAGCGGCTCGGCGCCGGGGCGCATCCGGATCCAAGCGCAGAGCTCCTCGCCGTACCTCTCGTCCGGAACACCCACGACCTGGGCCTCGGCGATGTCGGGGTGGGTGAAGAGGAACTCCTCGATCTCGCGGGGGTAGATGTTCTCCCCGCCCCGGATGACCATGTCCTTGATCCTTCCCACCACCACGCAGTAGCCGTCCTCCCGCATCACGGCCAGGTCGCCGGTGTGCATCCAGCCGTCGGCGTCGATCGCGTCGGCAGTCTTGGTCTCATCGTCCCAGTAGCCCAGCATCACCGAGTAGCCGCGGGTGCAGAACTCACCCGCCGCGCCGCGGGGGACCACCTCGCCGGTGGCCGGGTCGACGATCTTGACCTCGACGTGCGGGGCGGCCTGGCCGATCGTCTCGGTGCGCCGCTCGAGGTCGTCGTCGGTGCGGGTCTGGCAGGAGACCGGCGAGGTCTCGGTCATCCCGTACGCGATCGCGACCTCGCTCATGTGCATCTCGCTGACACACCGCTTCATGACCTCGATCGGGCACAGCGCGCCGGCCATGATCCCGGTGCGCAGCGTGGAGAGGTCGTAGGACGCGAAGCCCGGGTCGTCCTGCATGGCGATGAACATCGTCGGTACACCGTACAGCGCCGTGCACCTCTCGTCCTGCACCGTCTGCAGTGTCGTCGCCGGGTCGAAGCCGGGGCCCGGGATGACCATGGTCGCGCCGTGGGTGGTGCAGCCCAGGTTCGCCATCACCATGCCGAAGCAGTGGTAGAAGGGCACCGGGATGCAGAGCCGGTCCTGCTCGGTGAAGTGGATCGTCTCGGTGACGAAGAAGCCGTTGTTCAAGATGTTGCGGTGCGACAGGGTCGCGCCCTTCGGGAAGCCCGTGGTCCCGGAGGTGTACTGGATGTTGATCGCGTCGTTCGGGTCCAGCGGGTAGTCGACGTGGTCGGCCAGCCGCTCTCCGCGGCCGGCCGCGAGCAGCGCGTCCCACTCCGGCGTACCCAGGAAGACGGTCTGCTCCAACGCACCGCAGTCGCCCTCCACCTCGCCGACCAGGGAGACGTAGTCGCTGGTCTTGAACGCCGTCGCGCTGATCAACAGCCGCACGCCCGACTGGTTGAGCGCGTAGGCGAGCTCGTGGGTCCGGTAGGCGGGGTTGATGTTGACCAGGATCGCGCCGATCTTGGCCGTGGCGAACTGGACCATCGTCCACTCGGCGCAGTTGGGAGCCCAGATGCCGACGCGGTCGCCCTTGCCGATGCCGGCCTTGCGGAGGCCGACCGCGAGGGCGTCCACGTCGGCGTCCAGCTCGGCGTAGGTCCAGCGTCGTCCGGTGGCGATCTCGACGAGCGCCTCACGGTCTCCGTGGCGGGCGACGGTGCGCTCGAAGTTGGCCCCGATCGTCTCCTCGAGCAGCGGGACGTCGATGTCGCCACGAGCCGACGACGCGGTGATGGATGAGGTCTCGGTCATGCCGCGAGCATGACCGAGACCGTGGTGGCAGCCACACCCCCGAAGGAGGGTGAGCGGGTGCCGGATCAGGCGATCGCGGGCTCCGCGTCGAGCTCCACCCTGCTGGTCTCCTTGGCGACCAGCAGACACACGACGCTCAGCAGCGCCAGGGCGGTGAGGAAGTAGGCGATCCCGTCGGTGCCCCATCGGGCCAGCAGGTCCTCGGCGATGACGAGCGGGACGGCGCCGCCCAGGATGCCGGCGATGTTGTAGCCCAGCCCGGCGCCGGTGTAGCGGTACTTCGCCTGGAACATCTCGGGCAGGAACGCCGCGATCGGACCGTAGTTGAGGCCGAGTACGCACAGCAGCAGGCTGTTGCCGAGGGCGAAGCTCGCGAAGCTGCCCGGCTCCATGACCCCGAAGGCCAGCGGACCGGCGACGATGCCGAAGGCAGCGCCCAGGAGCAGGACCGTCCGGCGGCCGAGCACGTCGGAGAGCCACGCGGAGGCGATGACGGTGATGCTCATCGCGAACGCGGCGACGATCACCCCGAGCAGCGCCTGGGTCATGCTCAGGCCGAGGGTGCCGACCGCGTGGGCGACCATGAAGCTCGCGCCGGTGTAGAAGGCGCCGAAGACGATCGCCATGATTCCCCCGCCGAGCAGGACCTGGCGCCACTGGTCCCGGATGCAGCCGAGGAACGGCAGCGAGCTGCGGTTGCCCGCCGACTGCAGCTTCTTGAACGACGGGGTCTCGGCGACGTTGAGCCGGACCCAGAGGCCGACGCCGACCAGGACGGCGCTGGCCAGGAACGGGATCCGCCAGCCCCAGGCCGCGAACGCGTCGGGCTCCATCAGCCGGAAGGTGGTGAGCATGGCGCCGGCGGCGATGATCAGGCCCAGGCTGGGACCGAGCTGCGGGAACATGCTGTAGCGGCCGCGCTGGCCGTGGGCGGCGTACTCCGTGGTGAGGAGGGCGGCGCCGGCCCATTCGCCGCCGAGCGCGATGCCCTGCAGGGCGCGCAGCAGCACCAGGATCACCACGGCGCTCTTCCCGATGGACTCCACGCTCGGGATGAGGCCGATCACGAACGTCGAGGTGCCCATGATCAGCAGCGTCGTGATCAGGGTGGCCTTGCGGCCGATCCGGTCGCCGTAGTGGCCGAAGAGGATCGCGCCGAGCGGCCGGAAGACGAACGCGACACCGAAGGTCGCGATCGAGGCCAGGGTTCCCTCGGGGCCGCCCATGGACGGGAAGAAGATGGCGTTGAACACCAGAGCTGCCGCGAGTCCGTAGATGAGGAAGTCGTAGAACTCGATGGTGGTGCCGGTCAGTGACGCCGTCGCGACGCGGCGCATGGTGCGCCCGTCGACCTCGGCTCGGCTAGCCGCGATTTGGGCCATGATCGTGCCTCCTACTCGGATTGGTGAACCGAGTGTGGGGCGGTCACCTTTGGTCCGATACCCCCGGAAGAGTGCCCTCGAAGGAGGGGGTGTGCCTCTTGTTGCCTGTGATCGTCGTCACTTACGCTCAATGTCATGAGCAGCCCCACGATCGCCCCCGAGGTGCCGTACGACGGGTCCCGGATCGCCCAGACGCTGGCCTCGTTCCGGTCGGCCTCGGGGCTCGATCTCGCCTTCGGTGGTCCGGTGCGCGGCGACGGCACTGCCATCGACATCACCGCGACCTACGGCGCCAAGGGTGTCTCGCTGCGGGGTCTTCGGGTCGTCAACGGAGAGGGCCTGGGTGGGAAGACCCTGCAGACCCGCCAGCCCGGCTCCGTCGACCACTACTACACGGCTCGCGGGATCACCCATCTCTACGACACCGCCGTCGCCCAGGAGCAGATCCAGACCGTCGCCGCCCTGCCGATCCTGGTCGACCGGGCCCCGCGAATGCTCATCTACCTCGCCTCCCGCTCGCGACTCGGTCTCGGCGGTGTCTGGTTCGACGGGCTCCGTCCGCTGATCCGCACCCTCGAGCGCGAGATCCTGATCGACGACGAGGTCCGCAACCGGCTCTCCCGGCTGGCGCCCACGCCCACTCCCGCTCCGAGCTCGGTCGACGCCGCGGCGAAGCGCGATCTCGCCGAACGCCGGGAGATGGCCGCCGAGCTGACCGACCTGGCCGGCCAGGTGGTGGACCCCGAGGTCCGCAGCCGTCTGGAGGCGATGGTGCTGCGGCTCACCGCCGTGCCGGGCGCGAAGCCGGCTCAGCTCGCTCCTGTCGTACGGCTGGCCGCCCGCGAGATCGACGTCCTGCGCCAGGTCGCGCTCGGGAGGAGCAACCGCGAGGCCGCCGAGGCCCTCGGGATCGTCGAGAGCACGGTCAAGTCCTACCTCAAGAGCGCCACCCGCAAGCTCAACGCCAACAACCGCGTCCACGCCGTCCGGATGGCGCGTGAGGCAGGCCTGATCGACTGAGGCCGCAGGCTTCGGTGACGCGGAGCGCCCTCGTACGGGGGTACCGGCCGGCGAGCGGGGTGCGCAGTATCGCGGCATGACGCATGGAGACTCGGGCGACGTGTCGGAGAGGTGGCGGACCGCGCTGGCGGACGCCTTCGCGGGGCTGCAGTCGGAGCGGTTGCCACCTGGCCAGCACGTGCCACGTGGCCCGTTGGCCGGAGCGATCGAGCACGCCAGCCTGGGCCGGGTCGACGCGTTCCGCGTCGGCGGCACCCCGCAGGTCGTACGCCGCACCCGCCGCTCCCTCGCCGACGTACCGGACGAGCCGTTCAAGGTGTGCCTCCAGCGCCATGGCCGGTCCGTCGTCCGGCAGGGCGGCACCGAGCTCATGCTCAGGCCCGGGGACATCGCGATCTACGACACCAGCCGCCCCTACGAGCTGCGTTTCGACGAGACTTGGGAATGCCTCGCCATGACGCTTCCGCGCCGTGCGCTGGCGGTCTCGGACGCCGTGATCGAGCGGTCGATGTCGCACGGCTGGACCGCGTTCGACGGCAGGACCGGCGTGCTCGGGCATCTGCTGGGGAGTGCTGTCCGCCAGGCCCCGAGGTCCGGGGGAGCGACGCATCTGGGCGAGGCCGCCATCCAGCTGCTCTCGAGCCTGGTCGGCGGTGACGACCTGGCCGACCCGGGGGAGGCGCTCCGGGCGCGGATCATCGCCCACGTCGAGGCGCACGCCACCGACCCGGACCTCGGCCATGATTCGGTGGCGGCAGTCCACGGACTCTCGCCGCGCAGCCTGCACCGGCTCTTCGAGGGCCAGCCGCGCTCCGCGATGGCCCACCTGCGGGAGTTCCGGCTGATGACGATCCGCGACGCACTGCTCGACCCGGCTCAGGCCGCGCTCTCGACCGCCTCGATCGCCGCCCGGTGGGGATTTCTCGACCCGTCGCACTTTGCCCGCACCTTCAGGTCGCGCTTCGGGGTCACTCCGGGCGCGCTGCGAAAAGACGCTCTGACCTCGGTGTGAGCCGATTGCTCGAGATGGCGCGGAAAGTCAACGAAGTTGGCGTTCCATGGCGACACAGGTGTGACGCGGCGCACATAGCGTGACCAGGACCTTGACCGGACCTACGGAGGTAACCGCCTTGTCAACACATCCCGAGACGCCATCGGGCCTGTCCGTATCGGGCCTCGCCGAGCACGAGCTCGGCCGCCGCCGCTTCGTCGGCTACCTGCTGGCGGCCGCCACCGTCACCGGGGCCGCCCAGCTCGGGATCGGCCTTGGCACCCCGGCCGCGGCCGTCGTCCCGGGGGTGCCGCAGCCGGCCGATCTCTACGACCTCAACGACCTGCTGACCGATGCCGCACGGCCCACCGCGAACCTGATCCAGGTCGTCGTCGACAAGGACGGCACCGCATCCTTCGAGCTGCCTCGTGCCGAGGTCGGCCAGGGCATCACGACCTCGATCGCGATGCTGATCGCCGAGGAGCTCGACCTGCCGCTGAGCAAGGTGAACGTGACGTTGTCGAAGGCGCGTCCGGAGCTGATCTGGAACCAGATGACCGGCGGCTCCAACACGATCCATGCGATGTACACGCCCGTACGTGTGGCCGCAGCCATCGCTCGTGGCGCGCTGCTCGACGCCGCGGCGATCGCGCTCGCGCAGCCCCACGACACCCTCTCCGTCCACGAGGGAGTGATCACCGCTCCGGGCGGTGCCTCGATCTCCTACGGCGAGCTCGCGACCTCCGCCGCGGCTCTGGTCACGAAGGTCGTCGACGTCGACCTCAAGCCGAAGTCCGACTTCGCGGTCATCGGCACACCGCGTCGCCGCAAGGACGCCCTGGCCGCGGTGACCGGCACGAAGCAGTTCGCGATGGACCTCGACGTCCCGGACGCGCTGCCCGCGATGGTCTGTCGCGCCCCCGAGCACAACGGCACCGTGCGCTCGGTCCGCAACCAGAAGGACGTCGAGGCGATGCCGGGCGTGACGCATGTCGTCACCATCCCCACCGGTGTGGCGGTACGTGCCGGCACGTTCGGCCAGTGCATCAACGCCGTCCGTGCCCTCGATGTCGAGTGGAAGCCCGGGAGCGTGAGCGGCCGCTCGGACGCGGACGTCCTCGAGGAGCTTCGCGGCATCCAGCGCCCGATGGCGGTGCCGAACGTGGAGGAGCTCCTCGGCACGGTGACCGACGTGGCGGGCGGGCTGACCGTTGGTCTGACCGGTGGCCTCACCGCGGCCGACGTCAAGACGCTCGACACCGACTACATCTTCTACACGCGCAGCGGCTCGCCGCTGGAGACCAACTGCGCCGTCGCCGACGTCCGCGCCGACAAGGCCACGATCTGGGCCGGCTCGAAGACCCCGATCGTGGCCGCCGAGAGCATCGCGCTCGAACTCGGCCTGCCACCGACCGCGGTGACCTTCAACGTCATGGAGTCCGGCGGCTCCTTCGGCCGAAAGCTCTTCTGGGACGCGGCGCTGGAGGCCGCCCTGATCTCCCAGAAGTGCCAGGCGCCGGTCCGGCTCATGTGGCACCGTGCCGACGAGCCACGCCAGGGCCGCAACCACCCGATGGCGACCTCCCGGGTGCGTACGGTCTGGGCGGGGGACAACATCCTCTCCGTCGAGCAGCAGCACACCTGCACCGCCACCGACTACCGCCACGGCTTCGGCGAGATTCTGACCTCATCGGCCATCTCGCTCCCGGCCGGGGTGAGCAACCTGGGCGTGTCGGAGACGATCTTCGTGACCTCCCAGCAGGTGCCGTACGACTTCGGCGTCACCACCCAGGGACTCATGGAGACGACCAGCAAGGCGATCAACTCCGGCGCGGTGCGCAACGTCTACTCACCGGACGTACGCACGGCCCTCGAGCTCACGATCGACCAGGTCGCCAGGAAGATGCGGCTGAGTCCGGTCGAGTTCCGGCTGAAGTACGCCAAGGAGGACCGCCTGCGGCGCGTCATCAAGCAGGTGGCGGCCGCCGGCAGCTGGGGCAGGTCGATGCCCGCCGGCACGGCCCAGGGGATCGCGGTCCACCAGGAGTACAAGGGCTACTCAGCCTGCCTGGTCGAGATCGACTGCCGTCCCGAGACCGTGAACCGCAAGGTCCGCCACGGCGTCACCGGCCCCCGCGTCACCAAGGTCACCTTCGCCATCGACTGCGGCGAGGTGATCAACCCCAAGGGCGTCGAGGCGCAGATGCAGGGCGGGATCATGGACGGCATCGCGCTCGCTCTCACGGCGAGCACCCACCTGGAGGACGGCCACTACCTCGAGGCCAGCTGGGACAACTACTTCTACACCCGCCAGTGGAACACCCCGCCCGACGTACGCGTCTTCGTGATGGACCCGGTCACCGACATCCCCGGCGGGGCGGGGGAGGCCGGCGTCGCCGCCTCGTTCGCGGCGGTCGCCTGTGCGTACGCCCGGGCGACGGGCACCACGCCGACCTCGTTCCCGATCAACCACCACGACCCGATCGGCTTCGAGGTGAAGTCCTTCGTCCCGCCCGTGCCCGCGTCGCCGACCGACGGCCTCAGCCACACCTACTGACCGAAGACCGATCGAAAGGGATCGCCATGCCCAACTACACCTTCACGCTCAACGGGGAGAAGGTCACGGTCGACGTCGAAGACAGCGAGCGCCTGCTGTGGGTGCTGCGCGACGTCCTCGGCGTGCGTGGCCCCAAGTACGGCTGCGGCATCAACGTCTGCAAGGCCTGCACGTCGCACATCAACGGCAAGGCCTTCAACCCCTGCGCCACCCCGATCAGCGCTCTCGACGAGGACGACGAGATCACCACCATCGAGGGCCTCGCCGGCTCCGTCGGCAAGGACCTGCACCCCATGCAGGAGGCCTGGCTCGACGCCGACGTCGCCCAGTGCGGCTACTGTCAGCCCGGCCAGATCATGGCCGCCGTGGCGACCGTCAACAAGGCCCACGCCGAGGGCCGTTCGGTCACCGACGCCGACATCGACGAGATCCGCAACATCTGCCGCTGCGGCACCTACGTCCGGATCCGGGAGGCGATCAAGGCCGGCGCCGGCAAGATGGGCTGACCGCTCGGTCGCGTACCCTCGCGGGGTGGCCATCGTCGGAGTCATCGCCTGCGCCGCAGGCGGTGTGGAGCAACTCTGCGACGAGCTGGTCACCCCGCTGGTGCACGCCGGCCACGAGGTGCCGGTGACCCTGACGCCGACCGCGTTCAGCTGGCTGAGCGCGAACGGCGAGGCCGAGCGCATCGAGGCCATCACCGGGTTCCCGGTGCGGGGACCGAGCCGCCTCCCGTGGGAGCCACGCACGCACCCCGCGCAGCTCGACGCCATCGTCGTCGCCCCCGCGACCTTCAACAGCACCGCCAAGATCGCCCTCGGCCTGGCCGACAACCAGGCGCTCACCGTCGTCACCGAGAGCCTCACGACCGTCCCCGTCGTCCTCTTCCCGCTCATCAACGCCGCCCACGCCGAGCACCCCGCATGGGCGTCCCACACGGCCGCCCTACGCGCCGCGGGCGTCGACATCATCGAGGGCCCCGACCTCTGGCCGCTCCACCCGCCTCGTCAGTTGCCACCTGACCAGAGACTCCCATGGGGCCCGATCGTCGATGCCGCCCGGCGGGCCGTGGCTCGCGGCACGTCACGGACCTAGGAGACCCCTACGAGCGATGGGCGTACCGCCTGGTCTTGTCGAAGAGCTCCTCGACGAGCTTCCGAGTGGCCGCATGGTCAACCACAGCAGTTTCCAGCAGGGCTCCGTCGTTCGGGCTACCGACATCGTGAACCGCCATCGCCGTCGATGAGAAGGAGTTGTGAATCGCTGTCGCGAGGTCACGAGCAGTCTCGGATACCGCAACATCAGGGTGACCGGCAGCCAGGACTTGAAGCTGTAGACGAAGCTCTCCCTGTCGCCACTCGAGGTCACGAAGCTCCTGACTTCGAAAGTCAGGATCTGCTGTTCGTCCAGCGAGGCGTCGCGGATCAGCACCGCTGAGATAGTCGAGGACGGCACCTACGACGGATCCATCCCGTTGCTGTTGCTCCTGACGTCGACTGCGCGCCTGCGAACGGAGCGACATCCATGTGCTGAGCCACGATCCGGCGAAGCCTCCGACTCCACCGACGACGGCAACTGTGAGCGCGAACCAAGCCGAGTCGGTCATCGGGAGTCCTCCTTCACCCGACTCAAGAGACAAGTCGCTATGCGCGCACGCGACAAGATCGAACGCTAGGCGGCGGCCCTCATCAGGAGATCTCTGAGTCGATGATGTCCCCTGATTTGGATACGGGCGTCGGCGAACGTTGTACGTCCTGCTGGGCGGGAAATCGAACCGGCCCCGGATCTGCATTTCTGCAGGTCCGGGGCCGGTCTCTCTGTGGACGATACTGGGTTTGAACCAGTGACCTCTTCCGTGTCAATCGAATCCAACTATTCGGGAGATGCCAGCCACCTTGGAGTCGCCAGTCCACAGACGTCCACGGGAGTCACTGGCTGACAGCTGGCATCGTCAGGCAGTTTGTCAGGCAGTCAAGGCATGCCAGCACTGCGATTAGCCCGCGTCGACGTGCCGGCGCGGTCGAAGTTCGACCGAAGGCATCCCTAAGATTGGGGGGGCGACGATGCGGTTGTCAGTGGACTCGATCAGGAGCCAGGGGAGTATGCATCCATGACACAAGAAGATCCCGAACGGCCACCAGGACAGGCGGCCCAGGAGGCCGCGGGCAAGGCGATCGCCGCGGTCATCGGGGGTGCCGTAGGTGGGGTGCCGGGTGCCCTCGTCGCGATCGCTCTTGAACCCGGTTTCATCGAGCTTGCCGCACGTTCGTGGAACGAGTTGGCGGATCTTCGCCGGAGGTCGGCGGGCCTCATGATCCAGTCTGCCAGCCATCAGCTCGGTGGCGATCCGGAGGCGGTAACGAAGGCAGCCTTCGCTAGCGAGGCCAGGGCTCAGATGTTCGCGGATGCGCTCCAAGCGGCCGCATCGACTGCAAACCAAGCGAAGATTCAGGCCCTTGGCAAGGCGCTCGCGAACGGACTTTCCGGGGACGAGGCGAGGGTGGATGAAGAACGTCTGATCATCGCCGGCCTTTCAGGTCTTGAGGAACCGCACATTCGACTTCTTGCAAACCTGCCCCGAGAACGTGGGCGGCCGACGTCGACACCGTCCGGATCTGCGCGTAACGCAGGGGCACGTCGTGGCGCGCGTTTGGGCGAGGTAGCGGATAGGTCAGGCCTCAGCAACGATGCAGCGTTCAACGTCATGGCCGAGCTGGTGCGTACGGGAATGGCAAGGCAAGACGGATACGGCAGCGAGCGACGTCACGACCGACTCATTCTCGATCTTCAGGAAGAGGTTGCAAAACTGCAATGGATCGTCCAGAACCTTGGTAAGTCGCCCAGCGGCAATCGGAAACCGTCGAAACTATCAAAGCCTGGGAACCTAGTCGAACCTGGCTTCGGGCGAACCCTTTTCGGAGATCGTTGCTTGGAGTACCTGGAAGTTTCGGCGCCTGACATCGAGTATCCAGAGGAAGGCGACGTCGAACATTTGGGCGAGAGCTAGCGCCGTCCTGGCTCGATTCGTCTCATGTCAGGAGTCACGACCCTTGCTGACGGTGGGTCGGATCATGGCGCCGACGAACTTGTGCTCATCCATCGCGCGGCGGTGGGTGAGGTGCAGGACTGACCGATGGTGGTCGACAGTCTTGGGAGTGGCGTGCACAACGCATTTAGCTCCGGCCGACCGTTTGGCGCCCGTTCGATCGACCTGCTGCTGGCGATCCATCCCCGGCGGTCGTAATTCGCTGCCACAATCCGGGTGTGGAAATGCAACGCTTGGAAGCGCGCGTCATTGGCATCGCGGAATCCGTTCGTGCCGGACGCAAGGTGGAGGACGACCGCGTCGAACTCAAGAGCGTCTGGCCGACCGACATCTACAAGACGGCCCGGCAGATCGCCGGCCACTGCAATGCGAGTCGGGGCGAACCGATCCTGTGGATCATCGGCCTTGATGAAGGCAACAACGAGGTCGTGGCCAGCGACGACGCGGAGTTGGCCAACTGGTGGCCGCAGATCAAGAGATGGTTCGACGGCGAGGCCCCCGAACTCACAGCACTAAGCGTCCCGCTTGGGGTGGGACAGCAGGTGATGGCGTTGCGTTTCGACACCATGCGCGCCCCGTACGTCGTCTCAACCGAGAAGGGTGGCCGGGTCGAGCGGGAGGTTCCCTGGCGCGTCGGGAACTCAACGCGGACGGCTCATCGACATGAACTCCTCGCCTCCCTGGTGGCTGAGGCGACGGTCCCCGAGTTCGAACTGGTCTCGGGGCGCATCGTCCTCGAGGTTCAGGAGGTTGATGACCGTGTCAGCCCACCGCAGGAGCGTGAACACAAGATGCGCATGGAGGCCGTCGCCTTTGTCTCGGCAGTTGACGACGTATTCCTCCCCCAGCACCGACAGTCGTGGCGGCTTTCCCTTCCCGGCATCGAGGACATCCCTCTATGGGTCCAGGTCAAAGGGTCGTATCGGATTGGTAGGTACACCCGGAGCGGCCTGCCGGAGCACGAACAGATCGGCAATATCGAGGTTCACGACCACAGCGGGATGGCGATCCACAGTTCGGGCGAGATCACCATTCGCTTCAACCAGATGCACATTGACGAAGCGACCGCCCGCGTGCTCCGCAACGCGCCTGCACTGACCTTAACTGTGACCCTTCCGATCGACCGCAGTGCCCGATCCATTGCCTTCACAGCAGAGTTCTTCCACATCGCCGGATCCGAGCAAGGCTTAACGGACGATCGGGTCGGGCCTCGCATCCTGGCCGAGTTCGAGGCCCGTCCGAACGGCTGAGATGCTCAAGCCCATATCCGCGGCCCGAGGGCCGCGACAGAGGTCGTTTGGCGACCTAATGGGAGTCTCGGCTCATCGGGTCGGGCCCCGCCAGTTCGCGGAACCTCACCCAAGTGGCGCGGCACCAGGCATTCATTTCGTGGTACCTCTCTTCAATCTCCTCCTCGCTAGGAATCTTCGTTGTCTCTCCAGTGCGGGGATGGAGCATCCGATGCTCTGTGAACCCTTCGATGAGTGCCACGCCGTTCTCGTCTGGATCGGTCTCGACTACGTCATAGCGGAACAGTGAGTGAGCCAGCCTGTTGCGGTAGTCGGAGAATGTCTCGAGCTCCGCCGCACGCGTTGGGTCTACCTCCTTGAGTGCTTCCCGCAGTTTCCATGAGCTAGCGGCCAACTTGAGGTGTTCATTTTCTTGCGGAAGGCGCTGCTCGCGACGAACGAATACAAGGCGGGCGGCGTGGTCTTCGCAGGCAGCGAACATCACGGAGATGCGTCCGATGTTGTGGTAGTGCCGATCCCGCTCTGAATCGGGAAGGATGTCGCTCACGTTGGATCTCCTAAGGGCGCGGTGGATGAGTGTGTGTGATTTATCCGGCGAACTCCGGAAATCGCAGAACTGACGCGTGGCAGCACGCGGTGCAGCGCCGGTGATGCTCGCTAGTTGAGACGACGGGCTATGGCAGTGTTAGAAGGCCTTTGGAGTTGGCCAAGTGATCTCGGAGCTCGTTGCGGCGTGACGGGTCTGATTGCACGATGCGGAGCGCTTCGAACAGCGTGACTGTGTCGATCACGAGTCCATCGTCAGCCTCGTAGTTGGTGACGACTTCGGGCTTGTTCGCAAACGGTCGGCCCCGGTCAAACGGATCTCGCTGACGGTTGTGATTGGTAACGAACCATCGCGCGCTCGGACGTCGCTGCTTCTCAAGGATGAACGACTCTGCCCATCGGCCTGTCTTGAAGAGGTCAGTTTCCTTTGCGCCCTTGGTGTAACCCTTAATTTCGACGATGGCCACCCATTCTGGGTCGCTGGCGATGCCAGCGCGGAGATCCTCGCGACGCTTCCCCTCGGGCCAGATCTCGTCCATGTTCGTCACCTCGAACCCGAGATCGCCAAGGGCTCGCTGCACTGCGCGCTCCAAGACCTCACCGTCCTTGGCAAGAAGCGCCCGCTCGTACGCCTCGGCCCGCTCCCGTTCAGCATTGAGCTCGGCATCGAGCGCCTCTTGTTGCTCACGCAGTTTGGCAACTTGGGAGAGGATCTCGGACTCCAACTGTTCCTTGTGCGCGATGATCTCGAGTTCGGCGGCAGACTTCCACGCAGGGTCGTTGTCCCAGTCGGGGACCACCGGGAAACGGGTGGGATAGAGCGTGTGCCACTCCCGGAGGGCCTCCCTGAGCCACGCCGGTATGTCAGGGATGTCCATTGGGATCACCCACACTGATGCCTCCTCGGACCGTGCATAGCTTCCAGCGAGGATGCAGTCCTCTGGACCGAAGAGGAATGGCCGGATCTGGAACAACCCCGACGGCGGGGCGAAGCCCGATACGAATGTGCGTGCGATTGGTGTGTGCCTCTCGCGCTGTTTCACTACGGGAACCATGACCCGCTTGACCAGATCTGCCAGGCCTTCAGGTAGGCCGTCGCTCTCTCTGATGTGACGACCGACGATCGCCTCTCCCTGAACAAGCAAGACGTCCGGCCGGCTCCCTTCGCCCTCAGGCGGGAAGACATCCAAGGCTACATCGTCGTTGAACTGGTTCTCAGGTGCGAGCCAGATGAGGCAAAGCTGGTCTGGATACCTCCGCTTCCAGGACGGCGGGTAGTTGCCAGGCCGGCGCCAGCCGTTAGCCTCAGGCACGAACCGTTCCTCGCTCGGGGGCTGGGCCGTAATGAGGACGTCCCACTCGGTCAGGTTCACTTCATCGGGGGACTCGATCACCTTCACCGTCGGGACGAATCTGCGCAGTTGCTCAGCGATGTACTCTCCGAGCTCCACTAGGGACAGATGGACAAGAACACGGGGACCGGGTTGTCTGGTCAGGTATGCACCCGGCTGAACGCCGTCGTGGTCAGTGTTCACAATCGCTCGTCTTCGTGTCAGTCGTCGATCTCCGCGGAGCCCATCGTCCAGCCCGACACTGCGCTAATGCGTCCGCGCCACCAGGGAGAACTCGGGCCAAGGCCACCGTTGGGCGCAATCAGGCGCGCGTCACGTAGATGAATGTGACGAGGGGGAGGGGGCTCCGTCTCGTCTTCTGCGTCCCCTCCAAGGTCTTCGAAGAGCCTCGCCAGAGCGGCGTTCACATCTTCGTGACCATTCGCTGCGCGAATCGAGTCCGCGACCCCTCCTGAATACGTCTTGAGCGAGACCAGAGTGCCCGACACAAGACTCCCGCCCAGATTGAGGGTGATCCCCATGTTGAGTGCGTGCTTGTTGGCAATGCTGACCAGGATGCGCAGCACGTCATCGCCACCCTCGAGGGGCAGATCTGGCCTCTGATCCGTGGGTTCAGGCTCTTCCATTGCAGGCGTTGTCATACCCCGCACACTATTGGGCAGCACCGACAATTTTGGCCGTTCTGCTCGCCGTAGCGGTGTTGACGCCCGAGAAGCACCCGCCCGTCGGACGTCTGGGCGCAACTAGTCGAGCGCAGCCGTTGTAAGCGAGCGCCTACTTTGTGGCCGCTCCTCCCTCACAGAATTGGCTACAACCGCTTGCGAGACCGCTCAGTGTTCCAAGTCTCGATGGCTTCCGGACGCCAGAGCGCCGTGCGGCCCACGTGCTTTCCTGGGCTGGGCATCTGACCACGGGCCGCGTATGCGCGAATCGTGGAGGTCGCGACGTTGAGGTGTTTCGCCACGTCCTCTGTCGTCCACCAGTCCAGGTCGGCCGCGTGAGTGGCCTCTCCGTGTTCGAGGTAGGCCATCTGCGTCTCGCGACGCGCGTCGATCGCTGCCTGAACTCGACGAGCAAGACGCGGGATCAGCAGCTTGGGCAGCTCAGAACTGGGGAAGTAGTCGTACGTCTCCAACTCGTCGGGAGGCAGTGCGATCGCGCCACGTTCTGCCCGCGAGAGCGTTCCGCCGTCGAAGACGAACAGGATCTTGTCACCCTCCTTGTCCGAAGGCGCCCAATCAGCCACGAGGAGCTTGGTGATCTGGCGATCCAGGCCTAGCTCTTCCTTGACTTCGCGCTGGCATGCACCGATGGGTGTCTCGCCTGGCTCGACGTATCCACCGGGGATCTCCCACCCTTCCTTGTATGTGGGCTTGACGAGTAGCACATGGTCGGCGGCATCAAAGAACAGTGCGCCAGCGGCGACGCGCGGCTTGGCCATCGGCGGGGTCGTCATACATCCACCCTAGGAGTAGTCGCTCCCACTCAGGCCACGCGGAGTCGATCCGCGAGTCCCTTCAACTGGTGGCTCGGCTTGCCCTTCTGGGTCCGGACCCAGGTCTGCACCAGGTGGCGGCTGAGGAAGTGGTACCGAACCTGCTCCGGGGCAAGCTGTTCGGCCCTTAGGACCTCGGTCAACGCCTCCTCGCGGCGGTTGGCGGTGCTCAGCGCTCGTGCAACCTCAAGCGCGTGACGTACGCGCCGCTCGGTCGTGGCCCCGGACGTGTCGAGGGATGGCCCGAGGTTCAGGGCTTGCTGAACGTCGCCGAGTTCCATCGCGGTCGAGACGCGATGCATTCCGACGTTGGTCGGTCCGAATGCTGTCCAGAGGTAGTTACCATCACGCCCGAGCCGCGCAGCCGTGCGCTCGGCCACATCGAGAAAGTCGCGAGCAGTTGAACGGTCGTCGTTACGGGCCGCCGCCATCGAGCCGGCCAGAAGCCCGGTTCCGTACACCGACAACAGCGTTGCCCCTGGCTTCACAAGGTGAGGCTCCAGGAACTCAGCAGCATGGTTCGTCAGGCTGACCGCCTCCGCGTACGAGCCCGTCGACAGAAGTGAGTGGGCAACGGATCGCATCAGCGAGCCGATGACGACCGGGTTTTCGCTCTGGTGAGCCGCTTCGATACCCCGGTTGGAGGCGTTCCACGCAAGGTCGGCCTCACCGAGCTTGGTGAGCACTGTCGCGGCAAGCTGATAGGCCAAGGCGAGTCGTCCCGACGCGGTGCGGCGGGCGTCGCCGGCCTGAGTGCTCACCGAGTAGCGCGCCGCTGGGATGAAGTCAACGAGGCGGCTGACGACGTACCCAAACTTGGCTTGCTGGTAGCCGTCCCAGAGGTCATCCAGCGAGTCTTTGAGGCGATCCAGGCTCATCGGTTCGCGATCGTGCTCCGTGCCGATGTTCATGCCGGTGACATGTCGGTAGTCCATGAGGACCGAGCGCAGAGCTGGGACCGTCTGTTGACCGCTGTCCTCGGTCCACTCCATCAGTCGCGGCTCGTCGATCAAGTCGGCTAGCGAAACGTCGAGCGCTTCGGCCAGCGCGCTGAGCACCGAGAGCCGGTCCAGATCCATCCGGCCGTTCTCGATCTTGCTAAGCCAGTCGACCGTTCGACCGACGCGGCCGGCGATGACTTCCTGCGTAAGGCCTCGGCGCTGGCGGTACCAGGCAATCCGCTCTCCGAGCGTGAGTTGTGTCGTCATTCCTCGCATGGCCCCAACCCTCGCCTCCCGAGAGGTGTCGACCCCGGAATTTTTCTCCGGGCTGTCGGGCGAAACCGCTCCTAGCGTCTAAGTCGAGCAAGAACCGCCGCCTAACTGAGGGTAGCGGGCTAGACATTACAGCGCAACGCTGTATTGTGGTCGATTGAGAGGACCTAGAGATGTTGGAGCGCGAACCCACGCTCGACGAACTGGCCGCGATCGAGGCCGAGTGGCCGCAGATCGCTGCTGAGTGCGACCTGGTCGGCGCCGAATGCCGTCTCCTCGTTGACCCGGCTGACGTGCTCGCCAAGCGGGCGCATCGCCGGGCGTGGAGCTCCCTATTGCTCTTGCTGGTTCAGCAGGCCAACCACGACGCGGCGCTCTCCGCCGCGCCTGTCTACACCCTCATCAACCCGAGCTCGGCCGATCCGGCCGAGGCTGCCTGATCTCGGAAGGAAACCAGTCATGGTTGCTGCACCTTTGCTCGTCATCTTTCTGATCGCGGTCTTCATCGCGATCAAGTGGGCGGGAACGTCTCCCGCCGCGATCATCCTCGGAGCGCTCACCGGTCTTGCGCTGGGCGCGACCACCGCGATCGGTGGCCCGATCCTGTCCGGGATTGAGTCCGCCTCGTCCTCGGCGATCGTGACCTTCACCAACGCAATTGGTGGTATCCGATGAGCGCCGCACAGTCCTGGGACCTGACCTGGGTCGCCACCCTTCTCGAGGGCCTCCCGAACGTCGAGCTCCACGGGTTCTCCGTCGACGTCGAGCCGAACCTGGCCGCCGCCAAGGTGGTCGGCACCTCTGGCCGGCGTCCGGTGGTGCGGCTGGCGATCCGCCCGGCTGGCTACGAGGCCGCGTCCAAGCTCGCCGAGTTCCTGCACCTGTCTGAGCACATGACCGCCGACACCGAGGACGGTCTCGGCCTGCTGGTTCGCCACACCTGGGCCGGGTGGGAGGTCGCTGCCTCTTCCGAGGTCGATGTGTGGGTCGAGATCACCACGACCCAGCGGGTCTGGTCCGAGGCGGTGGCCTGAGTCATGGCTGTCGAGTACACCGGCCTGTTCGGCCACGGCACCGTCAAGGACACCGCGCGCCACGTCGCCAGGATCCAGGGCGCGAAGGTCGCGAAGAAGCTGCCCGGCTCCAAGGACCCGCACGCGGGCAAGAAGGCCAGGGTCGGCAAGGCCTCCGATCCGTACCGGAAGAAGAAGCCGGTCAAGCGCACCAACCCGGTGGGGAGGTGGGGGTGATGGCCAAGCGCCCCAAGGTCACCGTCATCCGGTCGGGACACAACACCCCCGACATCGTCGTCGACCCGTCCTCGAGGACTCCGTACGTCCAGGTCGGCGTCCACGCCATCACCCCGGCCGCCGCCCGGGCCCTGGCCAAGAACCTGACCAAGGCCGCCCGCCTTGCCGAGAAGGGAGCCTGAAAATGAGCACGACGCCCAAGCACGAGACCCAGGACATCGGGGTCTACGACCTGGACGCGGTTCGCCGTGCCCGAGAGGCCGGCCCTGAGGCCGCTGAGGGCACCGCCGCGGCCGATGCTGCCGGTGTTGCCGCTCAGCCTGTCCCTGAGCGCAATCAAGACGCTCACGACGCCAACCCTGTCGGCGGCGCTCAGGCCGACGACACCGAAGACGACACAGACGCCGCTCCGGAAATCGTCGACGGCCAAGTGCTCGCCATCCGCGAGGAGCGGTCCAAGTCGGTCGCGGCTGCGCCGCGCCGGGAGATCCTTCCGGCCTGGGCCAAGGACCGAGAGTCGGCGAAGTCGGCCGCCGCGTGGGCGGTGAAGCACTACGGGCACACCACGACCTACCACGGGGTGCGTCTGCCGACGTACTACGCGAAGCTGGCTGCTTGCTCGCCGCTCGGCCTGGGTCGTGTCCTCGCTGCGTTCTGGGGCTGGATCTTCGACACCGCGGACCGGGACAACCGGCTGGCCGTACGCGGCAACACCACCGACGCCGCCTCATACCTCCGGCTCCGCGAGGACCACCGCCGCCAGATCAAGGCGCGTCTGTTCCTCGCCTTCCTCGTCCTCCTGGGTGTGACCGGCGTCGCCGCATTCGTGGTCTATGGGATCGACTCGATCATGGTCCAGCTCGGTCTCGGCCTGGCTGCTCTGGCCGGTCTCGGCGTGCTCGGCCGCAACCCGGACAAGCCGATCACCGGCCGCGCCGTGGACACCGCCAAGGAGCCGCGGCTGACCTCGGACCTGATCCTCAACGCGCTTGGGTCGCTGGGTCTGGCCCGGCTGAACCAGGCGATCGCGAAGGAGGGTTCGAAGGCGATCGCGTTCGTCTCGCCGATCATGCGCGACGGCGCCGGATTCCGCGCCGAACTCGACCTGCCCCCGGGCGTGACCGCCTCGGAGGTGATCGAGCAGCGCGACCGCCTCGCCTCGGGGCTGCGTCGCTCCCTGGGGAAGGTGTGGCCCGAGACCGACCCGGAGGTCCACGTCGGCCGCCTGGTCCTCTACGTGGCCGACAAGTCCCTGGCCCAGTCCAAGCCCGCACCCTGGCCGCTGGCCAAGGGAGGGCCTAACGGAGGAAAGGTCAACGTGTTCGAGCCGATCCCGATCGGTGTCGACCAGCGCGGCCGCCCCGTCACCGTCACCCTCATGTTCGCCGCCGGCCTGATCGGCGCACTCCCGCGGATGGGTAAGACCTTCACCCTCCGGCTGCTGTGCCTCGCAGCCGCGTTGGACCCGCGCGTGGAGTTGCACACCTACAACCTCAAGGGCGGCTCCGACCTCGGCATGCTCGACGCCGTGGCCCACGCCAACCGCGCCGGTGACGACCCAGAGGACATGGACTATCTCATCCGCGACCTGCGCGCTGGGGCGATCGAGATGCGTCGCCGCTACAAGGCCATCAAGAACCTGCCGCGGGAGGTGTGCCCGGAGTCCAAGGTCACCGACGCGCTCGCCAGCGACAAGGCCCTCAAGCTGCACCCGGTCTTCTGGGCCTTCGACGAGACGCAGGTGATGTTCGAGCACCCCACCTACGGTCCCGAGATCGCCGAGATCGTCACCGACCTGGTCAAGCGAGGCCCCGCCGTCGGGATCATGGTCTGGTGCGCCACCCAGCGCCCCGACGCCAAGTCCATCCCCACCGGCATCTCCGCCAACGCCGTCCTGCGGCTGTGCCTGAAGGTCATGGGCCAGGTCGAGAACGACATGGTCCTGGGCACCTCGATGTACAAGTCCGGCATCCGCGCCACCACCTTCGGCCGCAAGGACCTCGGCATCGCCTACCTCGTCGGTGAAGGTGACGATCCGATCATCGTCCGCTCGAGCTACGTCGACTCGCCCACCGCCGAGGTCATCTGTGCCCGCGCCCGTGCCGCCCGGCTGGCCGCGGGTCGGCTGACCGGGACGGCGGCCGGCGAGGTCCTGCCCGATGACGAGACCGGCTCCATCCTCGACCACCTCCTGGCGGTGTGGCCCGAGCACGATCCGGAGTGGTCGACCGGGAAGGTCTGGTGCGACGAGCTGGCCAACCGGCTGGCCGAGCACAACGGCTCGCTCTACGCGGGGTGGACCGGCGCCCAGGTCACCGCCGCGGTCAAGCCCCACGGGATCCGCACGGTGCAGGTGAAGAAGACGGTCGACGGCGAGCAGGTCAACAAGCGCGGCCTGATCCGGCGCGACCTGACCGACACCCTCGGACACACCGACACCGATAACCCCGAAGACGGTCCGACCGGAGGTGTCCTGGCACCCGTCTGAGCCCAGTCTGGAGCCCGGTTTGGTAGCCGTAGCGGCTGCTACCCGTAGCACCCCTGCTACTACCGAAACTGCTACCTGACCTGCGGCGTAGCACCGTAGAACCCCTGCTCGCACGCCTGTTCGAACCCGGATCTGGGCCGATCCGACCCCTCCCGCGCCCTGCTACCGCTACCGACCTCGCCGAGGCAGCGGAGAAAGCCTCCGAAACGCGATCGCTGGCCCAAGTCCGTACCTCATCCATGCCTGAAACAGGAGAACTCACCGCCATGAACGCGCACACCGCCTACACCGAAGGCCGCCCCCACGGCCACACACCCACCAGCCGCTCAACCCGCCCCTCCGGACGTCCCTCTGGCCTTGCTGCAGTCGGCCTCGGCATGACCGGCGTCGGGTTCGTCCAGGTCGCGGTCACGATCGCACCGCAGGTCGCCGCGATGATCCCCGCCGCCGGCGCCGCGGCTCCCGCGGTAGGCGTGGCCGTCGCCCTGGCCGCCGATGTGGTGTGGGCAGCTCTCGGGCACACCACGATCCAGGCCTACAAGACCGGCCAGCGGGTCGCCGCCTACGGCTTCGGGGCCGCCACGGCGATCGCTGTGGCGGTCTCTACGGTCCTGCTGGCTGCGGTGGGCCACATGGGCCCGTGGTCGGCGATTCCGGCGCTGGCGGCGCTGCTGCTGGTCGCTGACGGGATCCGTGACCAGGTGACCGTGTCGCCCGAGACGGCCGCATACATCCGGGCGCGGACCGCCGAGATCCGCGACGAGCGCGCCCTGGCGGTCATCGAGGCCCGTCGCAAGGCGCATATGGAGACCATCACCGGGTACGGCGAGTCGGCCTGGCTCGCCGCCCGGACCCACGCCCTGGCCGGGATGAAGGTCACCGTCGAGCGGGCCGAGCACAAGGCCGCCAAACGGCTCGCCGCCTCGGCCGAGAAGCACGCCGCCGGCGCCGTCGCCTACCGCGAGCTGCTCGGCCGCCAGCCGGTCCCGGACCCTGACACAACCCCTGACATCGAGGGTGACACCGCCCCTGACAACGAGCACGACGCGATCACCGCCCCGGTCGACGCGGGCACCCCGGATGTCAGCCCGGATGTCAGTGCCACCCCGGCCCTGACCGTCATCCCTGACACCCACGACATCGAGGACCACGCGGAGGACAACGAGGATGACGTCGACACCGGGCTGTGCGCCATCTGCGTCACCGACCTGGGCGAGGACGACGGCAACCACGTGCACCCCGCCTGTGCTGCCGTCGAGCTGCGCCGAGTCATGAGCGTGCCCGAGGTCGCGGAGCATCTCGGCGTAACCGAGCGGACCGTCTACCGCTGGACCAAGGAGGCGAACCGCGATGACGTCGCCTGACACCACCGCCGTGCACCCCGGTGACCTGCCGGGTGCGCTGTGCCCGCAGACCGACCCTGAGGTTTTCTTCCCCGAACCCGGTGGCAGCCCCGCGGCCGCCAAGAAGGTCTGCGCCGGCTGCGAGGTCCGACCCGACTGTCTCGCGCTGGCGCTGTCCCTCGGCAACGTCATGGGCGTGTGGGGCGGCCTGACCGAGCGCGAGCGCGCGAGCCTCAAGCGCACCGCCCGGACCCCGGCACCTGGCCGCCGGATCTGCCCGGGCTGCGAGAAGGAGTTCACCCGGCCCACGCCGCACGCCATCTACTGCGGCGACCTGTGCCGCCAGAAGGCCCGCCGCGCCACCAAGGCCGCCTCCGCGGCCCGCCGCACTCACACGAGCCCGAAGAGGGCCGCCTGATGTACGCCGCACCCCAGACCCGCCCGATGCTCGCCGGCGCCCTGGCCGCCGCTGCCCGCGGCTGGCACGTGTTCCCGCTCCTGCCGAACACCAAGCGCCCCGCACGCCCCGACCACCGCGCCGCTGACTGCACCGGCACCGACCCACGCTGCCGAGACGGCCACACCGGCTGGGACGCCCGAGCCACCACCGACGAGACCCGCATCCGGCGCGCCTGGGCCGACGACGCCCCGACCTACGGACTCGGGATCGCCACCGGTCCCTCCGGCCTGGTCGTCATCGACCTGGACACCGCCAAACCCGACACCGAGATCCCGGAGCCGTGGAACCGGTTCGGGATCACCACCGGGGTCGAGGTACTCGACCACATCGCCGGAGCCCGCGGCGGCACCATCACCCCCACCTTCACCGTGCGTACGCCCTCCGGTGGCACCCACCTCTACTACCGAGCCCCCGAGGGTGTCCGGTTCGGGAACACCGCCGGGACGATCGGGTGGCTGATCGACACCCGCGCCCACGGCGGCTACGTCGTCGCCCCGCCGACGATCATCGCGACCAACACCGGCGCGAACTGCTACGCCGTCGTCGAGGACCGCCCCCCGGCACCGCTCCCGCTGTTCCTGCTCGACCTCCTCGGCCAGCGGCGCCACATCGCTCCGGCCGCCACACCGAAGCGCCTCGATGCCCGCGCTGAGCGTGTCCCGGCCTACGTCGCGGCCGCCGTCAACGGCGAGGTCCGCAAGGTCGCCGAAGCGATGCCCGGCCAGCACAACCACACCCTGTTCTGCGCCGCCGTCGCCCTCGGCCAGCTCGTGGCCGGCGGAGCTCTGGCGGAGCACACCGCGTACGACGCGCTCACCGATGCCGCGCACGTCCTGATGGCCGGTGGCTGCAACTGCACCCCCGGCGAGGTCGACTCCACCGTCCGCTCCGGGTTCGCCACCGGAGCCCGCAACCCCCGCACCCCGCGCGACAACTCCCACACCAACCCGAGGAAGGCCGCCTGATGACACTGACCGCTGTCGACTACTTCTGTGGCATGGGCGGCACCACGAGCGGCCTGTTCGAAGCCGGGTTCGAGATCAAGGTCGCCGCCAACCACTGGTCACGCGCGATCGAGACCCACTCGGCGAACCACCCGGGCACCGAGCACCTGTGTGCCGACATCCAGCAGGTCGACGTCCGGTATCTGCCCAAGGCTGACCTGCTGTGGGCGTCCCCGATCTGCACCGAGCTCTCCCAGGCCGGCGGCCGCAAGAAGCCCCGCGACCTCGACCAGCCCGGCCTGTGGGAGGAGCACGGCCACGTCCCCACCGAGGCGTTCGAACGCACCCGGGTGACGTTCTGGGAGGTGCTGCGCTACGCCGAGGTCCACAACCCCGCCGTGATCCTGGTCGAGAACGTCGTCGAGGCCGCCGACTGGCACCTGATCACCACCTGGCTGCACGGCTGGACCAGCCTCGACTACGACGTCCAACTCGTCTGCGTCTCGGCCGCCCACGTCGGGGGCGAGGACAACGACCCGGCGGCGCAGTGGCGTGACCGGATCTACTTCGCGCTCACCCGCAAGGACGTGCCCCTGCTCGACCTGGAGCCCCGCCCGCTGGCGTGGTGTGAGAAGTGCGGCCACGACGTCGAGGCCCTCCAGTGGTGGAAGCCGCGCACCAAGCGGATCAACGGGATGCCGGTGGGCAAGTACGGACCGCAGTACATCTACGTCTGCCCCGAAGGCGACCACGGCCAGATCGAGCCCTACGTCGCCCCGGCGGCCTCGGTGATCGACTGGACCGACCTCGGCGTACGTATCGGCGACCGCGAAGCCCACGGCATGCGCGACCTCGGCCCCAAGACGATGGCCCGCATCAAGCTCGGACTAACCACGATCGCCGACCCGGTCCTGATCGGTGCCGGCGGCAACACCTGGGACGCCGCCAGCGGCGCGAATAACGCCTATCTGCGTGCCTGGCCACTCATGGAGTCCCCGACACCGGCCCAGGTGACCGCGATCCAGAACGGCATCGCGATGAGCGAGCCGTTCGTCACGATGAGCCGCAAGCACGGCCGCAACCACCCAGTCACCGCCGGCCCTATCCCGACGTTGGCCGCCGGCGGCCGCCATCACGGCCTCACCATCCCGCCGGGCGCGTTCATCTCGGCCCACCACGGCGGCTACGCCACTGCCGACCCCTCGATGAACAAGCCCGTCACCGAGCCGCTGCGCACCCAGACCGCCCAGCTCAACAAGTCCCTGGTGATCCCGTACCGGAAGGGAGCCAAGCCCTACCCGGCGACCACGGGTGCGCTCTCCACGCTGGCCACTCGCGAACAGCACGCCCTGCTCCAGGCCGCGGTCGAGGTCGAGGACTGCTACTTCCGGATGCTCAAGCCGCGCGAGGCCGCCTGGGCCCAGCGCTTCCGCCGCGACTACGTCATCACGGGCAACCAGGGCGAACAGCAGATGCAGGCCGGCAACGCCGTAGCGGTCAACGTCGCCGCCTGGCTCGGCCGCTGCGCCGGGGACGCCCTCGGCTGGGGCACCACCCGCCGCACCCACCAGACAGCCGCCTGAACACGACCACGGGAGGTCACCGATGACTGAGCACACCACCGAGAACCACGACCGCCGCACCCCGCTGCGGTCGCTGTCCGAGGACGGACGACCGCGCGTCAAGGTCGGCTCCGACCCCGCCTCGATCACGGCACTCTCCGAGGCGCTGGACCAACGGCTGCTCTCTGACACCTACGTCCGCGACGGATCACCCGTCGTCCTGGAGGAGGTCTCCGGCGCGGCCGAGGTGGTTGCCGGCGATGAGGACGCCCCGCCGCCGCTGCGCTCCACCGAGCTTCGTCCGGCGCTGCTGGCTCGGCTGCTGGCTGAGCAGGCCGAGGTCTACCGCACCCGCCAGCGCGCCAACGGTGGCGCGACCTATGACGAGGAGATCACCCCGCCCCGTCACGTCCTCGAGTCCGTGCTGTCCCGCTCGCACTGGCCCGGTCTGCCGGTGCTGCACAAGGTCATCACCACGCCCGTCCTGCGCCCGGACGGCACCCTGCTGCAGACCCCGGGCTATGACGAGGCGACCGGCTACTACCTCGCCGGCCGGATCACCACCGACCCCATCCCCGAGCACCCCACCGCCGAGCAGGTCGCCGAGGCCCGAGAGTTCCTGCTGGGCACGTTCCTGCGGGACTTCCCGTGGCGTACGCCCGCCGACCGGGCCAACTACCTCGCACTGCTCGCGACCCCGATCCTGCACCCCTTCACCCGGGCGCTGAACCCGTTCGGAGTCGTAGACGCCACCATGCCCGGCTCCGGCAAGACCATCCTCACCAGCTGTGTCGGACTGCTGGTCGGGCAGCGGGTGCTGACCTGGACCGACTCCGAGGAAGAGCTGCGCAAGAGCATCACGACCGTGCTCGCTGACCAGGTCGGCGTGATCGTGTTCGACAACCTCATCGAAGGCTGCGTTATCGACTCGGCTGTCCTGGCCCGGCTGGTCACCGAACGGGTCTGGACCGACCGCCGCCTCGGTACCAACGCCGCCAGCTCGTTCGCCAACGACCGGCTGTGGCTGGCCACCGGCAACAACCTGCGCACCGGTGGCGACATGGCCTCACGAGCCGTGTGGGTCCGTCTCGACCCGGACTGCCCGCACCCCGAGGAGCGCACCGGGTTCGGGATCCCGAACCTCGACACCTGGATCCTCGACCCCTCCAACCAAGCCACCGTGCTGCGGCACCTGCTGGTGCTCATCCTGGACTGGACCCGTGCCGGCGCACCGGTGTCGAAGACCGTGCCGCAGATGCGGCAGTTCTCTCGCTGGGCGCGCTACCTCGGTGGCTTCCTCGAACACCACCAGGTGCCCGCGTTCCTCGCTAACCACGCCGAGTCCCGCGACCTGGACGACGACTACGCCGAATGGCGCGCCTTCCTGCTGCGCTGGCACCACCTCACCGGCGAGCGCCGCCTGACCGCGGCTGAGCTGCGCTCCAGCGCCGAACCCGACCCCGGCATGCCCGACCGCTGGGAAGGCACCTTTCCCACGACCACCGCAGGCCGCCTGCTCTCACCCAAGAGCCTCGGCCGGATCCTGACCGGCCAGATCGGCCGCTGGCGCGGCACCGTCGTCCTCCGAGCGGAGACCGACAGCCACACCAAGGCCCGCGCCTACTACGTCGAACGCCGCCCCGAGAAGACCCAGCCGACCACCGCGAAACCGGCTGGACCAGAGGGGGTGAGGGCACCAGTCAACGACGGTCTGTTCCCGAACCCCGAATCAAACCCGCAAATACCGCAAACACCGCAGAACCCCAACCTGACCAGGGAAAACAGCATGCGGCATTTAGTACCGGGCTAGAACCCGCAAATACCGCAAACCCCGCAAATCTGCGGTGTTTGCGGGGTTTAGAACAATCCGCAGATTCTAAATGCCGCACCTGTTTCCGCAGGTCAGACCCCGTTTGCGGTATTTGCGGGGTTTGCGGCATCACTTCCCGCCCCATTGGTCCAGCAACTCACCCAGCACCGCCCAACCACCAACCGCAGGAGAACCGATCCCGATGTCTCGGAGCCCATCGAGCAGCACGCCTACCCACCGCCCCAATCCGCAACCCGACCGCCGAGGAGCCCAGCCTGTGACCGAGATGAAGCGCGAGATCCCGCCCATCCTCTATCGCGTCGAGGAAGCCGCCGAAGCGCTCCGGATGAGCCGATCCGTCGTCTACGAGCTGATCCGCTCCGGCCGCCTCCGCACCGTCAAGGAAGGGCGCCGCCGCCTCGTGCCCGTCACCGCACTGACCGAGTACGTAGCCGACCTGATCGAGGAGAACGCAGCATGACCGAAGAGAAGAAGCGCCGGGGCCGCGGAGAGGGAGGCGTCCGATGGGACGAACGCCGGCAGCGATACATCGCCGAGACCACCGTCGACTACAACGCCAACGGCAAGCGCATCGTCCGCAGCGGTTCCGGCAAGAGCGAGACCGAAGCACTCCGCAACATGCGAGCTGCCGTCGATAAGTACCGGAAGGGTCTGGTGCCGGAGGCTCGTCACTACACGGTGCGGAAGGCTGTAGAGAACTGGCTGCAGTACGGGCAGGGGAGTCGGGCGGGGGAGAAGACCCGGGAGAAGAACCGGATCATCTGCGAAACCCACATCATTCCATTCATCGGCGGTCAGAAGCTCCAGCGCCTGACCGTTCAGCACCTGGACGAGTGGCTCGCCGGGAGGGCCGAGGTGCTCGCCACGGACAGCCTTCGCCAGGTCCGCCGCCTGCTGCGCCAATCGATTCGGCGAGCGATGATCCACGGCATGGTTGATAGGAACGTTGCCGACCTAGTCGACCTGCCAAGAGGGCGAGCAGGCCGCCCGTCCAAGTCCCTCACTCTCGCTCAGGCAAAGGCAATCCTGACCGCGACGGAGGGCGACACGATGCACCCGTACATCGTGGTCTCCCTGCTCACCGGAGCGCGCACGGAGGAGGTCCGCGCGCTCCGTTGGGATCACGTGAACCTTGACGGCGATCCTGACGCCGATCCGCCGATGCCGCCGCACATGTTCGTGTGGCGCTCCGACCGAGAAGGAGGGGAGACCAAGACCCGGAAGTCCAAGCGGACTCTTGCCCTGCCAAAGCAGGTCGCAGTCGTGCTCGGCGAACACCGAGTGCGGCAGGCGCAGTGGAAGCGTCTTGCGAAAGAGAGCTGGGTCGAGAACGACCATGTCTTTACGACGACAATCGGGTCCGCGTTGGACGCCGCGAACGTCCGCCGCAGCTTCAGGCGCGCCCTCGGGAAGGTCGAGGGGATCGAGCCGAAGGAGTGGACGCCTCGCGAACTGCGTCATTCGTTCGTCTCGCTGCTCTCCGAGTACGGGGTATCTGTGGAGGAGATCGCGCGCCTGGTCGGCCACACCGGAGGAAGCAAGGTCACTGAACTGATCTATCGTCACGAACTGCGGCCGGTGATGGAGACCGGCGCTCAGGCGATGGACGCCGTATTCGGCAAGCCGGGCAAGGAAGATCGTCCCGAAGCCAGTTAGTCAGGCACTCTGTCAGGCAGCGTCGAACACTCATTCGATACGGTGAAATCGAACCGGCCCCTGATCTGCGTTTCCGCAGTTCAGGGGCCGGTTGCTGTGGTGGACGATACTGGGTTTGAACCAGTGACCTCTTCCGTGTCAAGGAAGCGCGCTACCGCTGCGCCAATCGTCCGTGGTTATTTAATTTATCAGGGTGGTGCTTCGAGGTGGGTACGGGATTTGAACCCGTGTACACGGATTTGCAGTCCGTTGCCTCGCCTCTCGGCCAACCCACCGCTGGAGGCAATGCCTCCGGTGGAGACCTACTCCGAGCGGACGACGAGGCTCGAACTCGCGACCTCAACCTTGGCAAGGTTGCGCTCTACCAACTGAGCTACGTCCGCTTGTGCTTCCGGCCCGGTTTCCCGTGCCCTTGGCGACGAGAAGAACATTAACGGAGCCGCTGTCGGGGGACAAATCGGGGGTCACCTTCGTGTCATTCGCCCGAAACCTCGACCGCCGCGCGGGCCGGCATTCCGGGCCCTGACCAGGGACGTCTTAGAGTTGCCGCATGCGCGCGTGGATCGATGGTCAGCTTCTCGACAACCCGGCCGCCCCGGCGGTCTCCATCCGAGACCACGGTCTGGTGGTCGGCGACGGCGTCTTCGAGACGCTCAAGGTGATCGAGGACCAGCCGTTCGCGCTCGCGCTCCACCTCGACCGCCTCGAGCGGTCGGCGACCGGCCTCGGTCTGCCCACCCTCGACCGTGGGCTCATCACGAAGGGTGTCGAGGCGGTGCTCGGGGCAGAGCCGACGGCGTACGGGCGCCTCCGGATCACCGTCACGGGTGGGCCGGCGCCGTTCGGGTCGGGCCGCGTGGAGGTGGCACCGACGGTCATCATCGGCCTCGAGGACGCGTCCCCCAACCCGGACGAGACCAAGGTCGTCAGCGTGCCGTGGCGCCGCAACGAGCACGGCGCCACGACCGGCCTGAAGACGACGTCGTACGCCGAGAACGTCATCGCCCTCGCCGAGGCCCGCAAGCACGGCGCGACTGAGGCGATCTTCGCCAACACCGTGGGCGACCTGTGCGAGGGCACCGGGAGCAACATCTTCTACGTGCTCGACGGTGCACTGAAGACCCCGACGCTCTCCAGCGGCCCGCTGGCCGGGATCACCCGGGCCCTGGTCCTGGAGTGGTTCGGTGCGGAGGAGACCGACGAGCCGCTGTCCGAGGTCGAGGAGTACGCCACGGAGGTCTTCCTCACCTCCAGCCTGCGCGACGTCCAGGCCGTCACCGAGTGGGGCACGCGCACCCTCCCGCACGGCCCGGTCACCCGGGCGGCGCAGGAGGCGTGGCGTACGAACGAGCCGAGCCTGCTCGGCCTCTGATCAGCCCGTGAAGAGCTGCGCCGCCCGGCGCAGCGTCTCGATGACACCGTAGGCCAGCGGGATCCCGACCAGGGCCCAGGCACCTGCGATCTTGGCGTTCATGCCGCACTCCTCTCGGTCTCGGTGGAGCCGGCGGACGTCGGCTCATGGAACCTGTCGGGGACCTGGTGCACCAGGAGGTTGGCGATGAAGCCGACCGCGAGGACGCCGACCATGGTCAGCAGCGCCGGCTGGTAGGCGGCCGCGGTGAGCGTGCCGGGTTCACCCTGCGCGTCGAGGAAGGCGTTGATGATGAGCGGTCCGGCGATACCGGCAGCCGACCACGCGGTCAGCAGCCGGCCGTGGATGGCGCCGACCTGGAAGGTGCCGAAGAGGTCTCGCAGGTAGGCGGGGACGGTCGCGAAGCCGCCACCGTAGAAGGACAGGATCACCACGGCGAGCAGCACGAACAGCGCCATCGAGGTGTCCCCGACAGTCGCCAGCAGGAGATAGAGCACCAGTCCGACGCCGAGATACATCATGTAGATCGGCTTGCGGCCGATGACGTCGGAGGTCGAGGACCAGATGAACCGGCCGCTCATGTTGGCGATCGAGAGCAGCCCGACGAAGCCACCGGCCGCGACCGCGCTGACCGAGGAGACTCCGTCGGTGCGGAAGAAGTCCTGGATCATCGGAGCGGCCTGCTCGAGGATGCCGATGCCGGCGGTGACGTTGCAGAAGAGGACGATCCATACCAGCCAGAACGACCGGGTCCTGATCGCGCTGTTGGCCGAGACGCTGGCCGTGGTGACGAGCTTCTTCTCCTTCACGCTGGCCGGGTCCCAGCCTGCCGGCGTCCAGCCCTCCGGTGGGACGCGGACGGTGGCCGCGCCGAAGGACATGAAGACCAGGTAGACCACGCCGAGGGTGAGGAAGAGCATCATCACCGCGTGGCCGTCGGGCACGGTGGTGGCGTCTCCGGTGTAGGACGGGTCGTAGAGCGCCAGGAGCCGGCCGCTCAGCGGGCTGGCGATCATCGCGCCGCCGCCGAAGCCCATGATCGCCATGCCGGTGGCCAGGCCCGGCCGGTCCGGGAACCACTTGATCAGCGTGGAGACGGGGGAGATGTAGCCGATCCCGAGACCGATGCCGCCGATGACGCCGTAGCCGAGGTAGAGCAGCCACAGCTGGCCGGTGCCGATGCCCAGGGCCCCGATGAAGAAGCCGGAGGCCCAGAAGACCGCGGCCGCGGTCATCGCCGCGCGCGGTCCGTTGCGGTCGACCCAGGTGCCCATCACGGCGGCCGAGAGGCCGAGCATCACGATCGCGATCGAGAAGATCAGCCCGATCGCGGTCTGGCTGGAGTCGAAGTGTTCGACCAGCGCGGTCTTGTAGACGCTCGTCGCGTAGACCTGGCCGATACAGAGATGGACGGCGAGGGCGGCGGGTGGGATGAGCCAGCGACTGAAGCCGGGACCGGCCACGGTTCGCTCGCGAGAAAGGAAAGCTGGCAGCACTGTGACCTCCGAGGGGGTGCGGGTGACGCACATCACTACCACAGTTGATGTGGCAACGGCGAGGGGACGCTTCTGGCCAGCGAAAAGAAGCACGAACCCTCCAGCCCCGGAGATCCGGGACGGGAGGGTTCGTGAACGAATGAGCAGGCGGGCGGAGTGCCTACTCAGCGTCGAAGGAACTGCCCAGCAGGTCTGCGACGAGCGCATCGAGATCCAGGTGCTGGCTCTCGGAGCCGACCGGGACGGCCGAGAAGGACTTGCCGAGGAACATCTGCACCTCGCTCGAGTCGGCGGTCGCGATCAGGCGACCGTCGGGGGAGCTGAAGTCGAAGACCGCGACGGCCTTCGCCTCCTCGTCGATGCTGGGATAGATCTTCACGTCGCCCTCACCGGCGGGGGCGGCCAGGCCCTGGAGCATCAGCGTGCGGGACACGACCCACTCGACGTCACCGGCGCCGGAGTGGAAGGTCAGGCTCACTGCGTACGGGTCGTTCTCGCGGTAGCCGAGGGTCGTCGGCACGTCCACCGTGCGGCCCCACGGGTCGAGGCAGGAGATCTTGATGTCTTGCTGCACTGCCGGGTGCTTGATGTCGCTCATTCGTCCGCTCCTTGTTCGTGGTCTTGCCAAGGAGACGGAGACGTACGCGGCGGATGATGCCGTTTCGACGAACTTTCTTTATCGAGTTGTGGAGACCTGGGTCACTCCCGCGCGAGAGCGGCTTCCAGGCGAGCGACCGGGGAGGCGAGGTTGTACGTCGCGGCGAGCTCGTGCAGGCGTGCCGGGTCGGCCGGAGCGCTGGGAAGTGCGGTGCCGCTGCGGTCCAGCGGGATGTCCCGGGCGACGGCCACGACCTTCGGCGCGACCGCCAAGTAGTCGACCGCGTCGATGAACTTCTGTCGTTGCGCCTTGGTGAGCGAGGTGGTCGGGTCGGCGACCGCGCCGATGATCCCCTCCAGGTCCCCGTACTGCTCGAGCAGCTTGGCCGCGGTCTTCTCGCCGACGCCCTTCACGCCCGGAAGCCCGTCGGAGGTGTCGCCGCGCATGGTGGCGAAGTCGGCGTACTGAGCGGCGCTGATGCCGTACTTGGCGAGCACCCACTTCTCGTCGACCAGGTCCGGATCGCTCACGCCCCGGGTCGGGTAGAGGATGCGTACGCCGGCAGCGTCATCGACGAGCTGGAACAGGTCGCGGTCGCCGGTGACGACGTCGACCGGCATCCCCGCGCCGGTGGCGAGGGTGCCGATCACGTCGTCGGCCTCGTAGCCGTCGGCGCCGATGACCCGGATCCCGGCCGCGGCGAGCACCTCGCGGATGATCGGCACCTGCACCTGCAGCGGGTCGGGGACCTCCTCGACGTCGGGGGCGGTCTCGACCTCCTCCACCACCCGGTGCGCCTTGTAGGAAGGGATCAGGTCGACCCGCCACTGCGGGCGCCAGTCGTTGTCCCAGCAGCACACCAGGTCGGTGGGGGAGTAGTCGTTGACCAGCCGGGTGATGAACTCCAGCAGGCCGCGGACGGCGTTGACCGGGGTGCCGTCCTCGGCTCGGATGTCGGGCACGCCGAAGTAGGCCCGGAAGTAGAGCGACGCGGTGTCCAGCAGGAGCATTCGAGGTTCAGCCACGCTGAGCACATTATCCGCTGACGCGGAGGGCAGGCCTAGTGAATCGCCCTCGTCGTATCCGCCGGGTCGGAGGAGAGCCGCTGGGCGAGCCAGATCGGTGCGACCGAGACGACGATCATGACGACCGCGACGACGTTGACGATCGGTGCCTGACCCGGCCGGAACAGGTTGGTCAGGATCCAGACGGGCAGGGTCGTGACACCGGGGCCGGCGGCGAACGTCGTCACGATGATCTCGTCGAAGCTGAGCGCGAACGCCAGCAGCCCGCCGGCCAGCAGCGCCGAGCGCAGCTGGGGGAGCGTGACCAGCCGGAACGTGGTCCACATCCCCGCTCCCAGATCGGCCGAGGCCTCCTCGAGGTTGCCGCCCATCCGCCCCAACCGCGCCTGCACGTTGTTGAAGACGGTCACGATGCAGAAGGTCGCGTGGGCCACCACGAGCGTGAAGAACCCCAGGCGTACGCCGAGGATCGACGAGAACGCGTTGGACAGGGCGATGCCGGTGACGATGCCGGGGAGGGCGATCGGGAGCACCACCAGCAGGTTGACGGACTGCTTCCCGAAGAAGGAGTAGCGCTGCATCGCCAGCCCGAGCAGCGTGCCGAGGACGAGAGCCGTCACCGTCGCGCACGCGGCCACCGTCAGCGAGGTGAGGATCGCGTCGTGGGCTCCCGGGTTGACCGCCGCCCGCCGCCACCACTCGGTGGTGAAGCCGCTGGGCGGCCAGGTCAGCGCCTGGGAGGTGTTGAACGAGTTCACCACCACCAGCGCGAGCGGCGCGTACAGCATGGCGAGCACCAGGCCGGTCACCGCGGCCAGAAGACGCCGGGTCGATCTCGAGATGGTCATAGATTCTCCAGGGCTCCGGTGCGGCGTACCAACGCCAGGTAGATCATGATCACGACGATCGGGATCAGCGCGATCGCGGCGGCCAGCGGCAGGTTGGACCCCGAGTTGATGAAGACGAGGTTGCCGAGCATCTGGTTGGCGCCGCCGACGATGTTGACCGTGATGTAGTCGCCCATGGTCAGCGAGAACGAGAAGATCGAGCCCGCGACCAGTCCCGGGACCACCAGCGGGAACACCACGGTGCGGAACGTCAGCGCCGGTCGGGCACCGAGGTCGCCGGCGGCGTCGAGCAGCGAGTCCGGAACGCGTTCGTAGGCCGCGTAGACGGGGAGGACGACGTACGGAAGCCAGATGTAGGCCTGGGTGAGAACGATCGCGGTGAAGCCGAATCCGGGTGACTCGAGACCGACCAGGCCACCGGCCCAGTCCAGCAGGCCGCCGTTCGACAGCAGCGAGCGCCAGGCGAGCGCCTTGACGAGGTAGGACGCCCACAACGGCATCAGGAACGCGATCACCAGCAGGTGGCGCGAGCGCCGGGAGGCGACCTTGGCCATGTAGAAGCCGACCGGAAGCGCGATCGCGCAGTCGATCAGGGTCACCAGCAGAGCCACGCCGATGGTGCGTAGCGTGACGGTCCGGTAGAGCGCTTGACCGGTGATCTCCCGGATGTTGTCGAGGGTGAAGGTGCGCTCGAGCTCGTTGGTGAAGGAGTCGATCGTCCAGAAGGCCGTCACCAGCAGTGCGGCGAGCGCGACGACGTAGACGAGCACCAGCCAGGTGAGGGGTGCGGCCAGCAGGAGGCCGAGGCGGATCCCCGGCCTCCTGCTGAGCGTGCTGCTGACAGACCTCAAGGTCACCCCTTGATCTCTGCCCAGGCCTTGGTCCAGTCCTGATAGTCGGTGCACTTCACGTCGGTCCGGCCGTCGAGGCACTTCTCGATCGGCGTGTTCCAGAACCAGATCTTCTCGGCGTACTCCTCATCGCCGGCGTGGAAGGTCTCGCAGTGACCCTCAGAGGCGAACTCGCAGGCCTTGTCGGAGTTGGGGGCCTCGCCGAAGTACTCCGTCGCCTGGGCGTTGGTCTCCGGGTCGGAGATGTGGTTGAGCCAGGCGTAGGCGCAGTTGGGGGACTTCGCCTTCGAGGAGATCATCCAGGTGTCGTTCCAGCCGGTCGCGCCCTCGGAGGGCAGGATCGCCTCGACCGAGGCCTTCTTCGGGTCGATCAGGTTGGCGATCACCTGCCAGGTGGTGCCGACCACGGTGTCGCCGGTCTCGAAGGAGGCCTGCGTCTTGGTGTAGTCGGACCAGTACTCACCGACGGAGGTCCGCTGCGACTTGAGCAGGTCGACGGCCGCGGCGAGCTGCTTCTCGTCGAGGGAGTAGGGGTTCTCGATGCCCAGGTCCGGCTGGTGCGCCATCAGGTAGACCGCAGCGTCGGCGATGTAGATCGGCGAGTCGTACGCGGTGACCTGGCCCTTGTGCTTCGGCGCGTCCTCGAAGACCGCCTTCCACGAGGTCGGGGCGGGGGTGACGTCCTCGGTGTTGTACATCAGCAGGTTGGCGCCGTAGCCGTGCGGGATGCCGTAGTTCTTCCCGTCCACGGTGTTCCACTCGCGGTCCTTGAGGAAGTCGTAGATGCCCTTGTAGTTGGGGATCAGGTCGGTGTTGACCTCGGCCGCCTCGCCGGCCGCGATCATGCGGAGGGTGAGGTCGCCGGAGGCGGCGACGACGTCGTACTCGCCCGACTTGGCCAGGTTGAAGGCCTCGTCGGAGGTGCCGTAGACCTTGGCGGTGACCTGACAGCCGGTCTCCTTCTCGAAGTCGGAGACCCAGTCGACCTCGGGGTCGGTCGAGCCGTCCTCGACGTAGCCGGGCCAGGCCAGGATCGAGACCTCGCCCTCGTTCTCGCCGAGCTTGTCGACCGCTCCGGTCGACTCGTCTCCGTTGGAGCCGCCGCAGGCGGAGAGCGTGATCAGGGACAGCGCCGCGATCGCTCCGCCGATGGTGCGGCTGGTGGTGACTCTGGTTGGGATGTTCCGCATGGTCAAACCTCTCTGGTGTTCTCGCTCATCGGTAGTGCACGGCACGGGACGAATCGGTGCCCAGGGGGACCAGGTCGCCCGGCGACCAGGAGGCGACCACGCGGTCGCCCCGAGACTCTGGTTCGGCGGCATCCGGGTGCAGGGCGCCGCGGCTCTGCTCGAGGGCGACCAGCCTGGTGCCGTCCTCGAGCTCGATGTGGACGCGATGCCCGGTGCCGATGTAGATCGACTCGGTGATCACGCCGGCGGCGGTCATCGCGCCGACGGGCGCGGTCGCCGCCTCAGGGGAGAGCAGGATCTTCTCCGGCCGCAGCGCGAAGGCGCCCTCCATCTTCAGCATCCGCTTGGCGGCCTCCTCGTCGAAGACGTTGGAGGTGCCGACGAAGTCGGCGACGTACTGCGAGGTGGGCCGCTCGTAGATCTCCTTGGGCGTGCCCAGCTGCACGATCCGGCCGCTGTCGAAGACCGCGATCCGGTCGCTGAGGGTGAGCGCCTCCTCCTGGTCGTGGGTGACGAAGACGAAGGTGATCCCCAGCTCGCGCTGGATCTGCTTGAGCTCGACCTGCATCTGCTCGCGGAGCTTGAGGTCGAGCGCGCCGAGCGGCTCGTCGAGGAGGAGCACACGAGGACGTACGACGATGGCGCGAGCCAGCGCCACCCGCTGGCGCTGCCCGCCGGAGAGCTCGGTCGGCTTCCGGTTCGCGACGTGGCCGAGGCGGACCATCTCCAGCGCCTCGCGTGCTCGCGAACCGCGCTCGGCCTTCGGGACGCCACGTACGCGCAGGCCGTAGGCGACGTTGTCGAGCACGTTGAAGTGCGGGAAGAGGGCGTAGTCCTGGAAGACGGTGGTGACGTCACGGTCGAAGGGCGCCAGCGCGGTGACATCCTCGCTGCCGAGGCGGATGGTGCCGGAGTCGGCGTGCTCGAAGCCCGCGATCAGCCGCAGCACCGTCGTCTTCCCGGAGCCGGAGGGCCCGAGCATCGAGAAGAACTCACCATCGCCGATGGCCAGGTCGAGTGCGTCGACAGCCAGCACGTCGCCGTACGCCTTGGTCACAGCTTCGAGCTGGATCTGCGGAGATTCAGTCGGTCCCATTGCTGAATCATATGGAACCAGATCTTAGATTTTAAAGGGTATCTGCGTAAGTTCTTTGTAAACCCACTTGAAGGAGGAGCCCGATCGTGGCCAACGCCCGTGCGATCACCTCGCGCGCCCGGTCGGCGATCTTCGCGCCGATCGGCGACGAAGGCAGAGCCGTACGTGTCGAGAACCGGCTGGCGGAGGCGATCCGCTCCGGCGTGCTCGCCGACGGCGACCGTCTCCCGAGCGAGCTCGAGCTCGCCCAGATGCTGGGCGTGGCGACGGTGACCGCCCGGGAGGCCCTGGTCTCGCTGCGGGCACAGGGCCTGGTCGTGACGACCAGAGGCCGGGGCGGTGGCTCTTTCGTGCGTGCTCCCGATCCCGGCGACATCGTGAAGGGGCGGCTCGCGACGATGTCGCGCGTGGAGCTGCGCGACCGGGCGAGCCTCTATCAGGTCGTGCTGACCGGCTGTGCCGAGCTCGCCGCCGAACGAGCTGCCCCTGACGAGGTGGAGGACCTCCAGGACCTGCTGGTCCCGCTGGGCGAGGACGACCTGGGCCGGTGGCGCGACGCCGAGAGCGAGCTCTATCTCTCCGTGGCGGCGCTGACCCAGTCGGCGCGCCTCACCCGGGAGGTGGTGCGACAGGAGGCCGACTTCGGTACGTTGCTGCGAGTGCCGCTGAGCGAGTCGGACTTCCGTCAGGCGTCTGCCGTGCGGCACCGGGCGCTCGTCGCCGCGTTGGACACGGGCGATGTCGTCGCGGCGCGCGCGAGCGTCCGCGACCACGTGGCCCACGCCGTTGAACGTCTGACCGAGATCCATGAGGTGGTACGACTGTGAACATCGATGTGTCGGCCGACTGCGCTGTCCTCATCGAGCAGCACTTCGGTTCCATCCTCATCGAGCTCGAGCGGGCGCGCGCCGAGGTCGGTGCTCTCTTCGCCGCTGGGCCGGTCACCTCGGACGAGCTGATCGCGCAGGTCGAGACGGGCACGCTGGCGTTCCTCCAGGACTCGAGCCTCCTGGGCGGCGGGTTCGTCGTCGCACCGGACGCGCTCGTCGACCGGCGCCTCTACCTGGCCTGGTGGCAGGGGGCGGGCCGCGACTTCCTCGGCGAGGCCGAGGTGCCGGCGACCGGTGAGGCCATCGACTACACCCGCCAGCCGTGGTTCCGGATACCGCAGCGCACCGGAGCGCTGAACCTCGCCGGGCCCTACGTCGACTTCGTCTGTGCCGACGAGTACGTCATGACCACGACGCTGCCGGTCTACGCGGACGGCCGGATGGTCGGCGTCGCCGGCGCCGACACCTCGGTCGAGACGCTGGAGTCGATGCTGCTGCCCGGCCTGCGCCAGATCGGCGCGACACTGGTCAACTCGCACGGCCGGGTGGTCGTCTCTGCCGACCCGCACCTGGCCACCGGTGAGGCGATGTCCGCCATCCCCGACGAGGTCCGAGACGGGCGGCTGCTGTCGGTCGTCCAGTCCTCCGCGGACGGTGGCGGCAAGCCCCAGGTGCTCGCCGGCTGGCCCTCCTGAGGCTCTCCTCGCCCGCCGAATCCGCCGGAAATCTTTCGACATCAACTACTTTTTTGGACGTTTCGGCGGAGATATTGCTGCTGTGGGTACGCTGTCGCCGTGACTGCACCTGAGATCGAGGCCACCGACCGTAAAATCCTCCAGCTCCTTGCGGAGGACGGTCGCATGTCCTACACGGACCTGGGCAAGGCGACCGGCCTGTCGACCTCGGCGGTGCACCAGCGCGTCAAGCGGCTCGAACAGCGTGGCCTCATCACCGGCTACGGCGCCACTGTCAACTACGCCGCGATCGGCGTGCCGCTGACCGCGTTCGTCGCGGTGCAGCCCATGGATCCCTCCCAGCCCGATGACACCCCCGAGCGGGTCGCGGACCTTCACGAGGTGGAGGCCTGCTGGTCCATCGCCGGCGTCGAGTCCTACATGCTCAAGGTGCGCGTCGCCACGCCCGAGGCGCTCGAGGAGCTGCTCGGCCGGATCCGCTCGGTCGCCAACGTGTCCACGCGCACCACGATCGCGATGTACACCTACTACGAGAACCGCCCGACCATGACGCACTGAGACCCGGCGCCGAGCGCCGGGTCTCAGTAGCTGCCGGTCAGTTCCCGTGCGTGCGCCACCACTCCTGGCCTGACTCGGGCAGGGTGTGGATCGGGTCGTAGTACTCGTACGTCCTGGTCAGCGCCTCGGCGTCGGATGCCTCGATCGAGGTGCGGTAGTTCTTGGTCCAGTAGGAGATGCCGCGCTCGGTGTCGTAGTCGGCGATCTGGTGGACCCAGCGCTTGCCGACGAAGGGTACGTCGCACACGATGCGCGGCGTGGCGAAGCCGGGCAGGTAGCCCATGATGTCGTGCTGCATCCGCTGCGCGTCGGCGACCGAGACCCGCCAGTGCTCGCTGAACGGGATCATGTCGCACATGTAGAAGTAGTAGGGCATGATCTGCGCGCCGTCGAGCAGCCGGAAGCTCAGGTCGAGCAGGCTGTGGCTGTCGGCGTTCACCCCGGCCAGCAGCACTCCCTGGTTGCGTACGTCGCGCACGCCGGCCGACAGCAGCGCCTTGGACGCCTCGGCGACGAGCGGCGTGACCGAGTTGGCGTGGTTGGCGTGGGTGTGGATCGCCAGCGAGACGCCGCGCTCGCGGGCGATGGTGGTCACCCGGCTCATCCCTTCCAGCAGCGGCTCCTGGAGCCAGTGCTGGGGGAGGCCGATCAGGCCCTTGGTGGCCAGCCGGATGTCGCGGATGTTGTCGATCGCCATCAGCTTGGTGAGGAAGTCCTCCAGCCGCGGCCAGGGGAGGTTGGCGACGTCGCCGCCGGAGACGACCACGTCACGCACCTGCGGGGTGTTGCCGAGGTACTCGAGCATCGCCTCGTGGCGGTCGACCGGCTTGCCGGTGAGCTTGAGCTTGTCGATGACCGGGGTGGAGTTGCCGACCAGGTCCATCCGGGTGCAGTGGCCGCAGTACTGCGGGCAGGTGGAGAGCAGCTCGGCGAGCACCTTGGTCGGGTAGCGGTGGGTCAGCCCCTCGGCGACCCACATGTCGTGCTCGTGCAGCGAGTCGCGGCTGGCCTGCGGGTGCGAGGGCCAGTCGGTGCGGCGGTCGGAGAAGACCGGGATCATGTAGTGGCGGATCGGGTCCGCATAAAAGGCATCGGTGAACTCGCTGGGGTGGGTGGTCGAGCTCGTCGAGACCACCATCGTGTTGACCATCTGCGGCGGCACCAGCATCGACATCGTCGCCCGCTCGGCCATGTCACGCTCGAGGTCGGCGTAGAACCGCTCCTCGAGAAGATCGCCCATCAGAGCGCGCATCTGGCGGACGTTCTTGATGCAGTTGACGCGCTGCCACTGCACGTCGCGCCACTGCTCCTCGGTCACGTCGGCCCACCCCGGGAACCGGGTCCAGTCGGGCTCGACCAGCTCGACGCGCTGGTAGGCGTAGGGCTGTCCGTCTCTGGTCTGGGGCTCGATGGTTGCCGTCATATTCTCCACCATAGCGGGAGATCCTCCGGTAGTTGCAAGCCTAGGCCGCAATTCTTCCATTGACCGCTGGTAGGGTCCGCCGTGAGATGGACGCAAGGAGGCGTACGACGATGACCACTTCTGACCCGACAGGCCTGCACCGGGTGCTGGATGAGCCGGTGGGCGGCTCGTTGCCGCTGCCCCAGGCGGCCCGGAGACTCGACACCCGACGGGCCGTCTGGCCCGACGAGGTGCGGATCCGGGTGGAGCGACTGAACCTGGACGCGGCCTCGTTCCGGCAGCTCGAGTCCGCACACGACGGCGACGGAGAGGCCGTACGCCGCGAGGTGCTCGACATCGTCGCCGAGCGCGGCAAGATGCAGAACCCGGTGACCGGGTCGGGCGGGATGCTCGTCGGCGTCGTCGAGGAGGTCGGCCCCGAGTCCCCGCTGGGGCTGAAGGTCGGCGACCGGGTCGCCACGCTGGTGTCGCTGACCCTGACGCCGTTGGTGATCGAGGACGGGCTCGCCGGCTGGGACGGTGACTCCGAGCAGGTGCCGTGCGACGGCTACGCCATCCTCTTCGGCCGCTCGATCGCAGCCGTCCTGCCCGACGACCTGGCTCCCGAGCTCGCACTGTCGGTCATGGACGTGTGCGGCGCTCCTGCGCTGACCCGACGGGTCGTCGCGGAGCGCTACGAAGGCGGTGTCGTCGCCGTGATCGGTGGCGGCGGCAAGTCCGGCTCGCTGTCCCTGGCCGCAGCCCGTGACGCGGGAGCCGGCCACCTGATCGGCGTCGTCCCGACCGAGACCGAGGCGTCGCGACTTCGCGAGGCGGACCTGGCCGACGAGGTCGTGGTCGCCGACGCGCGCAACCCGGTGGCTCTGCGCGATGCTGTCGCCAAGGCCGGCGGACCTGCCGACGTCACCGTCGTCTGTGTCGACGTACCCGGCTGCGAGGGCGGCGCGATCCTCGCCACCGCAGACCGGGGCACCGTCGTCTTCTTCTCGATGGCGACCTCCTTCTCGGCCGCTGCGCTCGGCGCCGAAGGCCTGGCTGCCGACGTCACGATGCTCGTCGGCAACGGCTACGTCCCCGGCCATGCTGCCTATGCGCTGGATCTGCTCCGCGCGAACCAAGGCGTCCGGGCACTCTTCGAGGGGAGACTGGACCGGTGAGACTCGATCTGGACCCACGCACGATCGCCCAGGCCCGCGCGCTGGCCGCGAAGGTCGGCGACCCGATCGTCGAGCTGGCCACGAAGCACACCACGGTCGCCGTCGAAAGAGCCATGCTGCGCTTGGCCGGGCTCGCCGGCGCCGACCTGGACGGCACCCCCTGGGTGAACCACCTGGTCGACGCGGTGCGCGCCGACATCGGGCTGGAGCACGGCGTCGCGCTACCGGTGTGGCACGCACTGACCGCCCACGGCAACGACCTCTCCAGACTCGCCGAGGAGGCCGCTGCCGGCCAGGTGACCTTCCACCTGCCCGAGGGCGCCGAGGCCGAGCTGGCCGCCAAGCACGCCCGCGAGGCGGTCGGGGTCGGCATCGCCCGCCTCGACGCCAGCCGGGTGGCACGGGAGCGGATGATCGCCGAGATCGGCGACGCACCTCGCAAGCCATGGATCTACCTGATCGTCGCGACCGGTGACATCTACGAGGACATCCCACAGGCGCAGGCGGCCGCCCGCGAGGGCGCCGACATCATCGCGGTGATCCGCTCGACCGGCCAGTCGCTCCTCGACTACGTGCCCGAGGGCGCCACCCGGGAGGGGTTCGCCGGGACGTACGCGACCCAGGAGAACTTCCGGCTGATGCGAGCCGCTCTCGACGAGACGAGTCGCGAGCTGGGCCGCTACGTCAGGCTGACCAACTACGCGAGCGGGCTGTGCATGCCCGAGATCGCCGCGCTGGCGGGCATGGAGCGTCTCGACATGATGCTCAACGACTCGATGTACGGGATCCTGTTCCGCGACATCAACCCGGTGCGTACGTTCGTCGACCAGCGGCTCTCGCGTCAGATCCACGCGCGGGCGGGGATCATCATCAACACCGGCGAGGACAACTACCTCACCACCGCCGACGCGGTCGAGGCGGCGAACACCGTCACCACGAGCCAGCTCCTCAACGAGTACTTCGCCAAGGAGGCCGGTCTCGAGGACTGGCAGCTGGGCCTGGGCCACGCCTTCGAGATCAATCCCGACGTACCGGACTCGTTCCGTCTCGAGCTCGCGCACGCGCTGCTGGCGAAGACGATCTTCCCCGACGCTCCGCTGAAGTGGATGCCCCCGACCCGGCACATGACCGGCGACATCTTCAAGGGCTACCTGCTCGACGGGTTCTTCAACCTGGCCGGCGCGATGACCGACCAGGGCATCCTGCTGGTCGGGATGATGACCGAGGCGGTGGTGACGCCGTGGCTCTCCGACCGCGACCTGGCCCTGCAGAACGTCCGGTACGTCATGGACGCGGCCGGACGCCTCGGCGAGGACTTCCACCCGGCCCCCGACGGGTTCATCGCCAACCGGGCGCGCGAGGTCCTGGGGGAGTCGATCGACCTGCTCGGGAAGATCATCGACGAGCCCAACGGGCTCCTGGACGCGATCGCGGACGGCACCTTCGGCTTGATGAAGCGGCCCGCCGACGCCGGCAAGGGCCTCGAGGGCGTGGCTGAGAAGTCCGAGGCGTACTACAACCCGGCTAGCGCCATCCTGGAGGGAAAGTGACCATCATCAGGCCGTACGGCGACACCACCGGCGACGGGATGGTGCAGGTCTCCTTCACGCTGCCGATCAAGCACAGCAAGGTCGCCGACGGCGCCGCGCTGCAGCTGGCCAACAAGATGGGCATGGAGCCGGCGATGGTCGTCCACTCCAAGCCGATGGGCGAGGACTTCACGTTCTTCGTCGTCTACGGGCAGGTGAACCACCTCGTCGACACCGACAAGGTCCAGGTCGTCGAGCGGGACTTCCCGCTGCTGACCCCGAAGGAGGCCAACGCGGTGATCAAGGAGACGCTGCGGCGTCCGATGGTCGTCGTCGGTGCCTGCATCGGCACCGACGCCCACACCGTCGGGATCGATGCGATCCTCAACATCAAGGGGTTCGCGGGGGAGAAGGGGCTGGAGTACTACAAGGAGATCGAGGTCGTGAATCTCGGCGCCCAGGTCTCGGTTCCCTCCCTCGTCGAGGCCGCCGTCACCCGGCGCGCCGATGCCGTGCTCGTCTCCCAGGTCGTCACCCAGCGCGACGCGCACCTGCTCAACACCCGGGAGATGTCGGCGGCGTTCCGCGAGGCCTATCCGGCGGGGGAGCGGCCGCTCCTGGTCGCCGGTGGTCCACGATTCGACGAGTCGATGACCGCAGAGCTCGGCGTCGACCGGATCTTCGGCCGCGGCACCACCCCTGCCGAGGTCGCCTCCTATCTCGTCCATCGCACCACCTCGAAGGAGCCCGCCGCATGACGTCGTCCTCGCCCGAGACCGGGACCAAGGTCGTCCACCGTCGCTACGTGCCCTACTCCCACGCCCACTACGCCGGGAACCTGGTCGACGGTGCGTACAGCCTGGGGCTGTTCGGCGACGTCGCGACCGAGATGTGCATCCTCACCGACGGCGACGAGGGCCTGTTCGCCTCCTACGACGAGGTCCAGTTCAAGGCACCGGTGCGTGCCGGCGACGTCCTGGAGATCACCTGCGAGCTGATCAGGGCCGGGACCCGGTCTCGGGTGATGGAGTTCGCGGTGCACGTTGTGGCCCGCGGAGCGGCGACCGAGGCCCGTCCAGGGGCAGCCGAGATGCTGGCGGAACCGATCCTCGCGACCTCCGCACGAGGCACCGTCGTCGTTCCCTGAACGCCGTAACGCGTACGTGAAGACGACACGCCGAGGTTCCTCGAGAATTCTTCACTTTCTCGCGTCGCACAGGCTGTGGCTGACCTGCGAAAACACCTGTTTCCGCAGGTCAGCGCCGTGTTGACTTCCGGAGAGCCAGCGGGTGATGGTGGCAGCGTTCGCCCATGCAGAGTTGCGGTCGGCGGACCGGCGCTCGACGAATCGGGTCGGGGGGTGTCGAGCCAGGCATGCCTTCGATGCGTTTTCGTGGGCGCGGTCAACGTCCGCGAGGGCAACGCGGGAGGGCCAAGGCGCCCTTAGACAACGATCGGTCCCCCTGCCTCCAGCAGGGATCGGAACGGCCCGAAGAACGTCTTGCTCCTCCCGCGCTCTGTCTGTCTGCGATCGCCTCGCCGCCGCGCAGTCTCGCTCGATCGGGATCTTGGGATCAACCGCTGGGCGGATATCCTGTGAGTTCCACCCCCATTCCTTGACAAGGCCGGCGTACGTGACGAACGAGCAGCTTCCACCCTGGACCGAGATCGGCCGGGCGGTGATGGTCATCCCGACCTACAACGAGGCGGACAACCTTGCCTGGATCGTCGGGCGGCTCCGCAAGGCGCAGCCGCGCGTCGACGTGCTGATCGTCGATGACGGCTCACCCGACGGCACCGGCACGATCGCCAACGAGCTGGCCGACAACGACGATCAGATCCACGTGCTGCACCGCACCGAGAAGGCCGGGCTGGGGGCTGCGTACCTGCACGGGTTCGGCTGGGCGCTCGAGCAGGGCTACGACGTCGTGGGGGAGATGGATGCCGACGGCTCGCACCAGCCCGAGGAGCTCCACCTGCTGCTCGAGGCGCTGACCTCCGCCGACCTGGTGATCGGCGCGCGCTGGATCCGCGGCGGGTCGGTGGTCAACTGGCCGCTGTCGCGGCGCCTGCTATCGGTCGGCGGCAACTTCTACGTCCGGCTCCTGCTCGGCATCAGCGTCCACGACGCCACCGCCGGCTACCGCCTCTTCCGGCGTACGACGCTGGAGAAGCTGCAGCTGGCCAGCGTCGAGTCGACCGGCTACGTCTTCCAGACCGAGATGGTGACGCGTACGCTGCGCGCTGGTCTCACGGTCAAGGAGGTCCCGATCCAGTTCATCGAGCGGGTCCGGGGCGAGTCGAAGATGAGCCCCGCCGTCGCCGCCGAGTCGATGCGCCGGGTGACCCGTTGGGGCCTGGCCGAACGCCGCGAACAGCTGCTCCGCCTGCTGCGCCGCTTCGGGCTGGACCGTCTCGCGGGAGGCCGGCGATGACGACCACGCGACGCCGCAGGTTCTCCTGGGTGCTGGTGCTCCTGTTCCTGGTGATGCCGCTGGCCGAGCTGTTCGTGCTCATCCAGGTCGGTCAGGTGATCGGCGTGTGGTGGACGATCCTGCTGCTGATCGCCGACTCGATCTTCGGTGCCTGGCTGATGCGCCGTGAGGGGGCTCGCGCCTGGACCGCACTGACGACGGCGCTCTCCACCGGCAAGCTCCCGTCCAACGAGATCGCCGACGGCGCACTGATCCTGCTCGGCGGCGCGATGATGCTCAGCCCGGGCTTCGTGACCGACATCTTCGGCATCGTGCTGATCCTGCCGTTCACCCGACCGTTCTTCCGCCGCATCCTGGCCACGGTCGTGCAGAAGCGCCTGGTCACCGCGACGATGCCCTCGACGTTCGGTGCCGGAGCCCGGCCCCGCAACGACGACATCGTCACCGGCGAGGTCATCGACAAGGACAACTCGGCCTGAGATACGCCGAAGGCGGCCTTCCATCTGGAAGACCGCCTTCGGCGTATCTGGCTGTGTCAGAAGTCAGGCGTTGGCCTTCTTCTTGCCCGGTCCCTTGCGGTGCAGGTGGGCCGGGCCGATCTCGCCACCACGAAGCAGGTCGAGGCGCTCCTTGAGGATGTCCTCGAGCTCCTTCTCCGAGCGCCGCTCCAGGAGCATGTCCCAGTGCGTACGTGCCGGCTTCTCGGCCTTCTCCTCCGGCTTGGCACCGGAGAGGTTGAGAGCCTCCATCCCGCAGCGCGGGCACTCCCAGATGGCCGGAACCTCGGCCTCGTCCGACATCGTGATCTCGAAGTCGTGGCCCTGCGGGCAGCGGTAGGCCACCTGCTGACGGCCCGCGAACTCGATGCCGCGTTCGTCCTCAAAACTTTGTCCGCCCAGTCGGGCGCCGCGCAACGTGCGCTCGGCCATGAAGCACCTCCTGAGTCGATCGTCCCCCGTTGAATGAGCTGAAGAGCGAGTGGCCTGCGGACTCATAACGCAGGCCGGTCGGACCTCTTCACATCACCAACGGTACAGAGGAGGTGATGATTCCGTGAATTGTCGAGATTCTCGCCGTGTTGTTCGACACAGAGCCCGCCTGACCTGCGGATCTCTCTGAGAAAGTCCTGAGCGGTCGATGTCTTGAAACCGCCAGCCGCCGAGCCCGTTCTCAGACGCGCTGGGGCGCTCGGTTGCCCGCCTGCTCGATGCCCTTCGCGGTGTTCACCAGCGCCAGCAGCCCGCCACCGAGGACGAAGAACGCGATCAGCGCCAGGATCGCCGGACGGTAGGAGTCGGTGAGCTGGTAGACGAGTCCGAAGACCAGGGTGCCGAGCCACGAGGTGCCGCGGTCCATGGCGTGGTAGAGGCTGAAGTACTCCGCCTCCTTGCCCGCCGGGATGAACAGCGAGAAGTAGGAGCGCGCCAGCGCCTGGGTGCCGCCCATGACCAGACCGATTCCGACCGCGACGACCAGGAGCGGCACCAAGGTCCGCTCCGGCACGAAGTAGGCCGCGACGACGATGACCATCCAGCCACCCAGGCCACCGAGGATCACCCGCTTGGCGCCGAAGCTCTTCGCCAGCCGGCCGAAGAAGACGGCCCCACCGACGGCGACGAACTGCACCAGCAGGTAGATACCGAGCATCGTTCCGGTCTCGAACCCGAGCTCCTCGACCCCATAGGTCGATGCCGAGCTGATCACGGTCTGGATGCCGTCGTTGAAGAAGAGGTAGGCCAGCAGGAAGGTCAGCGCGACCGGATACTGCGGCAGCTCCTTGAGCGTGACGAACAGCTGGCCGAAGGAGCGCGCCACGACGCCGCCGGAGACGTCCTCGACGTCGGCGGGCTCGCGCCGGCGGATCCGGCGCCACGGGATGATGATGAACCCCGCCCACCACAGCGCGGCCGAGAGCATCGAGAGCCGCACCGCCAGCGCGGTGCCCAGCCCGAGCGGGTCGGCGAAGGTCACCATGAGGAAGTTGACCGCGAGCAGCAGCCCGCCACCGGCGTACCCGTAGGCCCAGCCGATCGAGGAGACCCGGTCGCGCTCGTCCTCGGTCGAGATCAGCGGCAGGATCGAGTCACTGACCACCACCGCCGCCCCCGCGCACAGGTTGGCGATGATGAACATGATCGAGCCGAACCACCAGTTGTCCCCGGTCATGAAGAACAACAGCGCCGCGCAGAGCGCACCGGCCCAGGCGAACCCGGCCATCAGGTCCGGCTTGCGCGAGGTGCGGTCGGCGATCGCGCCCACCAGCGGGTAGACCAGTGCCGAGAGGAGGGTGGAGAAGGTGATGACGTACGACGGCAGCGCGCCGGGTGCGATCGAGAGCCCGAGCACGTCGATGCGGTTGTCGACGGCCGCGGCCTTCGCGATCTCGATCAGGTAGGGCGCGAACAGCACGCCGGCCACCGTCGTCTGAAACGCAGAGACGGCCCAGTCGGTGAAGAACCAGCCCTTCTGCTCCCGCGCCCGCTCGACCGGCGTGAAGTCGCCGATCCCGGCTGATGTGGTCACTTCTCGGGCTCCTCGCCTTGTTGATCTTTATCGAGCTCAGCATCGAACCCAGCGTCGGATTCGGCCTCGTCGACGGGCTCGACCGAAGACGGCACAGCCTCCCACAGGCCACGCTCTTCCAGGAACGCTTTCAGTACGTCGGTGCGGTCGGTCATCAGTCCGTCGACGTCGCGCTCGAGCAGCCGCTTCATCTCGGCCGGGTCGTCGATGGTCCAGACGTGGACCTCCTTGCCGGCCTTGTGGGCCCGGCGCACCAGCCCACGCGATGCCACCCGGACCGACAGTCGGCCGATGAGCCGCTGACGGTGCGGGATCTGGAAGGCCTCGAACCGTCCGCCGGCGAGCCTCCTGGCGATGCCCGTGGTGGGGGCGAGCACGTAGGCCAGCACCTCGCGAGGATTCGCCGAGGTCCGTACGCGCCCCTCGGTCAGTCGCCGGAACTCCTTGATCCGGCGGGCCGAGAACGAGCCGACGATGACCTCGTCCTCGTGGTCCGTCGCCGCGAGGAGCTCTGCCAGCGCACCGACCGCGCCGTCGGACTTGAGGTCGATGTTGAAGGTGACCCCGGGGAACGCCTCGAAGAGCTGGGCCAAGGTCGGCACCCCGTGCCGGTCACCGATGCGGGCCGCCTGCACCTCGGCGTACGTCATCTCCGCGATCAGGCCACTGACGTCGGTCACCCGGTCGAGTGCCGCGTCGTGGAAGGCGAGGAGCACACCGTCGCGGGTGACGTGGACGTCGGTCTCGAGATGGGTGTAGCCAAGCGCCACCGCATGCCGGAACGCCTCCATGGTGTTCTCCATCCCGACCAGGTCGGGATGGAGCGCTCCACCACGGTGCGCATAGGCGCGTACGCGTCGTTGCTGCTCCTTCACGGGCAGCATCTAACCACCCGTGCGCACCGGATCACATGAGCCCGCAGACTCAGATGCTGAGTCGGCTCGTCTTGACCGAAAATCAGGTCGAGTCGGCGCGTCATGACGCGCCGACTCGGCGAGGGAATCGGTCAAGATGAGCCGACTCGGCTGGATCTTTGCTCAGATGTCCCGGAACGCGGTGATGTTCGCGCCGAGCTGGTTGAGCCGCTCGGCGAGGTCCTCGTAGCCGCGGGCGATGACGTAGGTCGAGCGGAGCACCGAGGTGCCCTTGGAGGCGAGCATCGCGAGCAGCACGACGACGGCGGGACGCAGCGCCGGCGGGCAGACGATCTCGGTGCCGGAGAAGTGGGTCGGCCCCTCGATCATCACCCGGTGCGGGTCCATGAGCGTGACGTTGCCGCCGAGCTTGTTGAGCTCGGTCAGGTAGATCGCGCGGTTCTCGTAGACCCAGTCGTGCAGCAGCGTCTGACCCTGCGCCACCGCGGCGATCGCGGCGAAGAACGGCAGGTTGTCGATGTTGAGGCCCGGGAACGGGAGCGGGTGGATCTTGTCCAGGGGCGCGTGCAGGACCGAGTGCTTGGTGGTGATGTCGACCAGGCGGGTCTTGCCGTTGAGGGCGAGGTACTCATCGGAGAGGGTGTAGTTGAAGCCCATCTCCTCCAGCGTCGCCAGCTCGATCTCCATGAACTCGATCGGGACGCGCTTGATGGTGATCTCGGAGTCGGTCACGATCGCGGCGGTCAGCAGCGACATCGCCTCGATCGGGTCCTCGCTCGGCGCGTAGTCGACGTCGACGTCGATGACCTCACGGCCGGTGACACGCAGCGTGGTGGTGCCGATGCCCTCGACCTCGACGCCCAGCTTCTGCAGGTAGAAGCAGAGGTCCTGGACCATGTAGTTGGACGACGCGTTGCGGATCACCGTGGTGCCCGGGTGTAGCGCGGCGGCCATCAGGGCGTTCTCGGTGACGGTGTCACCACGCTCGGTCAGCACGATCGGGCGGCCCGGCTGGATCTCCCGGTTGACGCTCGCGTGGTAGGCGCCGTCGGTGGCCTTGACCTCGAGGCCGAAGGGGCGCAGGGCCGACAGGTGCGGCTCGACGGTGCGGGTGCCGAGGTTGCAGCCGCCGGCGTACGGCAGCTCGAAGGTGTCGAGGCGGTGCAGCAGCGGGCCGAGGAACATGATCACCGAGCGCGTACGGCGCGCGGCGGCCTCGTCCACGGCGTCCAGGCGCAGCTCCTTGGGCGGCACGATCTCGAGGTCGTTGTCGTCGTTGAGCCAGCGGGTCTGCACGCCGATCGAGTTGAGTACCTCGATGATCCGGTTGACCTCTTCGATGCGCGCCACCTTGCGCAGCGTCGTACGGCCCCGGTTGAGGAGCGAGCCGACCAGGAGGGCGACCCCGGCGTTCTTCGAGGTCTTGACCGTGATCTCACCCGAGAGCTTCGTCGGGCCGGTGACGCGCAGGTGCGTCGGTCCGGCCCCGATGTCGACGAGGGAGGAGTCCAGAGCGGCACCCACCCGGGCGATCATCTCGAGCGAGAGGTTCTGTTGCCCCTGCTCGATGCGGTTGATCGCGCTCTGGCTGGTGTTGAGAAGGTCGGCGAGCTGTGCCTGGGTGAGGCCCTTGTGCTTGCGCGCATCGCGAATCAGATTCCCGATACGACCTTTGTATCCGTCGGTCATGGTGCACCACCGTAACTCATATATGAGATAAGCCTGGATTCCCCGCGAAGTGTCGGCGTTTCGTTTCATGTCTGTTGCCTGACCCTGTCGGGGCCACCATGTGCAACATCTCGTACGCCGGGTGACAGGATGCCACCATGCGCGCGACGACGATCCATGGGGTGGGCGACATCCGCTTCACCCAGGTACCCGATCCTGCTCTGACGAAGCCCACCGACGCAATCGTCAAGGTGGTGGGTTCCTGTATCTGCGGCTCCGATCTGTGGAACTACCGCGGCTCCAACGGCGACATCGAGGAGCCCCGCACCATCGGCCACGAGTGCATCGGCGTGATCGAGGAGGTCGGTGCCGATGTACGCGACTTCAAGCCCGGCGACTTCGTGATCGTCCCCTTCGACCACTGCGACAACACCTGTCCGCACTGCCTGGCCGGGGTCCAGTCGGTCTGCGTGAACCTCGGCTTCACGGTCAGCGGACAGAGCGAGTACGCCCTGGTGAACCAGGCCGACGGCTCGCTGGTCAAGCTCGAGGAGACGCCCGACCCGTCGATGTACCCCGATCTGCTCGCGCTCACCGACGTGATGGCCACCGGTTGGCACGCCGCGGTCATGTCCGGCCTCGGCTCCGGGGCCAAGGGCGGCACCGCGGTCGTCGTCGGCGACGGCGCGGTCGGTCTGTGCGGCGTGCTGGCGGCTGCCCGGCTCGGCGCCGAGCGGGTCGTGGCGATGTCACGCCACGAGGCCCGCCAGGAGATCGCCAAGAAGTTCGGCGCCACCGACATCGTCGTCGCCCGCGGCAAGGAGGGCGAGGCGGCCGTACGCGAGCTCACCGGCGGCGTCGGGGCCGACTACGTCCTGGAGTGCGTGGGCACCGACCAGTCCTTCAAGACTGCCTCCAAGGTGGCCCGTCCGGGTGCGACCGTCGGGTTCGTCGGCGTCCCGCACGACGTCAACCTCCCCGTCAACGCGCTCTTCCGCACCAACGTCGGCCTCAAGGGCGGGATGGCGCCCGTACGTCGCTATCTCCCCGACCTCCTGCGCCTCACCCTGGAGGGCACGATCAACCCCGGTCTGGTCTTCGACAAGGCGCTGCCGTTCGCCGAGGCCGCCGAGGGATACCGCCTCATGGACGAGCGGCTCGCGACCAAGGTCCAGCTCACCTACTGATCCACGCAGATCCCGGGCGGGGGATCGGCCGGGAGGCTCATCTGAGACACTCGACCGATGCCCCGCACCGACACCATGCGCCTGCGCCCGCTGTCACCAGGTGACGAACACATCTTCGCCGACTGGGCACACGATGAGGAGTTCCGGGTGGCCAACGGCTGGCCGGAGCGCGACCGCGACGGTCACCTCCGCCACTGGCGCCGGCTGATCGATGCCCCGCCGCCCGAGCTCATCAGGCTCGCGGTGGAGATCGACGAGGAGGTCGTCGGCTACGCGGACCTCCACGGCCTGGCCCCCGACACCCGCGAGCTCGGCATCGCCATCGGCCCCAGCTCGCGGTGGGGCCACGGCCTGGGCCAGCGGGCCATCAAGACCGCGCTCACCTACGGTTTCGCCGTCCTCGACCTGACCCGGATCTGGGCCGAGATGCACGAGACCAACACTCGCGCCAAGAAGCTCTTCGATGCGACCGGCTTCATCGAGACCGGTCGCCACGGCACCGACACCTACCGGGGCGAAGATGTCCGCCTCGTCCAGTACGCCGTCGAGCGCCCCTACTGAGCCGGGTCAGTCGGCGATGCGTACGGCCTTCTCCTGGGGATAGCCCTCGGGGAGGAGCATGGTGCCGTCCTGGTGGCGGTAGAGCACCTGCCAGTGCCAGTAGAGGTCGTACGCAGCGGGGGAACGCTTCATCTGCTCGGCGTAGGCGCTGACGGCCGCCACGTAGCGGTCGGAGTGGTTGTAGGACCACAGCGCGCCGGCCATGTCGCCGGGCGCGCCGTTGTTGGCGAGCATGCGACCAGCCGCCATGATCGCGTCGCCGGGGTCGTTGATGTCGCCGCCCGCGCCGTACTGGGCGAAGGTCGAGGGGAGGAACTGCATCGGGCCCTGGGCGCCCGCGGTGCTCGTGCCACGGATGCGGCCCATCCGGGTCTCGACCAGATGGACGGCGGCGAGGTACTCCCACGGCGTCCCGGTCTCCTGTTGCGCCTTGCGATAGAGCGGGCGCAGCTCCTCCGGCGTCGGGGGTGTCAGGATCTTCCAGTCCGGGAGCTCGGGCTGAGGGTCGGTCATCACCAGGAGCTCGCGCGCCGCGGCGATGTCCGCCTGGAGCTGGGCGCGGTCGCCACGGCCGAGCGCGCCCAGCACGGCGTCGGCCTTCGCCTTCGAGCCTCGGGCGAGATCGCGGGCGGTGGTCTGCTCGAACAGCGCGGCCTCACGTACGTCCTCGGCTCCTGCCTTGCCGGCAGCGACCGTCGCCATCGCCTGGGTGAGACGCTCGGCCAGCGGCAGCGACGGGTCGTCGAGCGGAACCGTCGTCGCGGACGGGGTGGACGGGGCGGGCGAGGACACAGACGGGCTGCCGGCCGGATCCGAGGACGGCTCACCGCCACAGCCGGTGACGAGCGCCAGGGCTGTGGCGGTGGTCAGAGTAGCGAGCCGAGTGCGCACGCTCTCGACGCTACCCGACGCTCACCTACGCGCCGGCCCGCCCGGTGCTCTGCCCGATGATGGCCGCGAGCTCGACAGGCTTGGTCAGCTGCGGCCAGTGTCCCGTGGGCAGGTCCACGAAGGTCGTGTCCTTGTGCTTCGGGATCGCGGCGACCGACTCGGTCCCGTCGGCGACCCACTCCTCGAGGTCGGCTGCGGTGTATTCGGGGCAGACAAAGACCGCCGGGACCGAGTAGCGACGTTCGTCGCCGAGCTCGAACGGCTCGGAGGTCAGGTTGGCGGGGGAGGGCCGCAGCAGCGCCTCGAAGGTGGCGCGGTCCAGGTCGCGGACGTCGGCCTCGTCGAACTCCTCCCACGGCACCGGCGGCAGGTCGGCGCCGTCGGTGGGGAAGTTCTTGGCCGGGATCATGCCCGGCTCCGCCGGCCAGCCGCCGACGTAGACGACGGCGGCGACCTTGTCGACGCGGGCGTCGAGGGCGGCCCCGGCCACCGCACAGCCCATCGAGTGTCCGACGAGGATCACCGGCGCGGCCGACTCGTCGATGGCGGCCACGACGGCGGCGACCTGATCGGCGACGTGCACGCCGGACCGGTCCGTCTCGGCCGACTCCAGGCCGGGCAGGGTGAGCGGCCTCGGAGTGTGGCCGGCGTCGGTCAGATGGGGGACGACGAGGTCCCATGAGGAGGCGTCCAGCCAGAGGCCGGGTACGAGAACGATGTCCATGACTCGATCCTCCGCCTGGTTGCGGACGATCCGCTTCCGCCACTCAGATCTTCTTGCCGGTGCCGGCTTTCGAACAGAAGAACGGTGGCCACCGCGATGCGATGGCCACCGTTTCTGGACGCCCGAGACAGCTGACGCCAGGTCGTTCAGCGAGCGCCGGCGACCTCCAGTAGCTCCGCGACCTCGTGGGCGCGGCAGTCGCAGTCGGTGTCACACGGCAAGAAGCGATGACGTGCGTGCCCGCAGTCGCGGCACGGCATGTCGTGAGAAAGCGTGAAGCTCTGCACCTCAACGGTGTCCCACATAATTAATTCATCCCCCAGAGAATGGTGATCGGTCTTTATCGGTGAAGCTGCCTGATATGTAACACGATAATCCGCGACTTCGGAAGAGCTTGGACAACACGCCGAGACAATGTTTTCCCTGGTCAGTCGACCGATATGATTATTCGGTCGACCGATAGATAAACCCATAAGGGGCTCCTGTTGATGCCGTGTGGGCGTCCGCTTTACAGCGCGCGCGAACGCGCTCTCGGGTGTTGACAGAATGAAAACAGAACGCAGATCCGCAGGTCACCACCGACAAAGTGGTGTCAGTTCGGGACCGGTTCCGGAGTGCAGAACGCCCAGAGGCGAAGGTCCCGGCGGCCCTGGCTGACCCGGGTCGGGCTGTTCCCGGGACCCTCTCCGGGAATCCTGGGACACTGTTGATAGTTCTACTAGTCGTGAAGAACATCGGATTCTTGTCTTTCGGCCACTGGACACCGTCGCCCTACTCGCAGACGCAGTCGGCACGGGACGCGCTGATCCAGGGGATCGAGCTTGCGGTCGCCGCCGAGGAGCTGGGGGTCGACGGTGCGTACTTCCGGGTCCACCACTTCGCCCGCCAGTACGCCTCGCCCTTCCCGCTGCTGTCCGCGGTCGGCGCCCGCACCTCGAAGATCGAGATCGGCACCGGTGTCATCGACATGCGCTACGAGAACCCGCTCTACATGGCGGAGGACTCGGCGGCGGCCGACCTGATCTCCGGCGAGCGCCTGCAGCTCGGGATCAGCCGCGGCTCACCCGAGCAGGTCATCGAGGGGTGGCGCTACTTCGGCTACGACCCCGGGGAGAGCGCCTCCGAGGCCGACATGGCCCGTGCTCACACCGAGACGTACCTCAAGATCATCGAGGGCGCGCAGTTCGCCGAGCCCAACCCGCGGCCGATGTTCCCGAACCCGCCGGGCAAGCTCCGGATCGAGCCCTACTCCGAGACCCTGCGCGAGCGGATCTGGTGGGGTTCGAGCTCGCTGGCGACCGCACGCTGGGCCGCAGGGCTCGGTATGAACCTGCAGAGCTCGACGCTGAAGACCGACGAGAACGGCAAGCCGTTCCACATCCAGCAGCGCGAGCAGATCGAGGCGTACCGCGAGGCCTGGAAGGAGGCCGGCCACGAGCGCGAGCCGCGCGTCTCGGTCTCGCGCTCCATCTTCGCCCTCGTCAACGACGAGGACCGGCGCTACTTCGGCCTCGACCGGCAGACCAAGGACCAGATCGGCAACATCGACGACCAGACCCGCGCGATCTTCGGACGTTCGTACGCCGCCGAGCCCGACGTCCTGGTCGAGGAGCTCGCCGAGGACGAGGCGATCCAGGCCGCGGACACGCTGCTGCTCACGGTGCCGAACCAGCTCGGCGTCGACTACAACGCACATGCCCTGGAGAGCATCCTGACCCACGTCGCCCCGGACCTCGGCTGGCGGTAGCAGAAGTTCTCGAGGGTGGGGCCGCGCAACTTCCGAGTCACAAAAGGGCGCATAATCGTTGTCAACCGCCCCGCGTGGCCACGCTATTGGCTACCGTGCAGGGCGACCGTTATTCAAGGGGGACCCCTGTTGGCTACGTACGCTGAGCTGCTTGACCTCTACCTTCGCGACCCGGGCCCGGAGTCGCTGAGGGCCCTGCGTGAGGCGATCCTGGAAGCTCCGAACTTCCGACCCGATCTCGAGATCACCGAGATGGTCGCTCCGATGATGTCGGTCGGCGACTATGCCGGCGCGATCGCCGCCGTCCATGGGCTGATGCCCGGCGCGATCTTCAGCCCGTCGGCCCACGCCGCCCTTGCCGATGCTCAGCGCGGCCTCGGCAACCTCGAGCAGGCCCAACGCGAGTCGATCCTGGCTCAGTCGGCCCTCGACAGCATCATCAGCACCGGAGAGGGCACCGAGTCCGAGCCGTGGTCGGTGCTGCGGACCAGCGATGCGTACGACGTGGTGCTGGCCTCGGGCAAGACCCCGCGGTCGCAGGTCGCGGTCGGCAAGCTCGACCGGATCGTGTGCACCGACTCGACGGTGTGGTTCTTCGACACCAGCAACGATTTCGCCCGAGCCTGACCGGAGAGTCGCGCGCGGACCTGCTCTGATTGTTCACCGGCTTGTTGCCGGTAGGGACGGTGTGCGTCGGGTTCCTGACGGGACCGGCGCGCACGCTCGAACCATGATGAGTCGCACCTTGCGGATTCTGCTCGCCGGGATGGTTGCCGTCGTCTTCACCTCCGCGGCGCTGAGCTCGTCGGCGGTGGCCGAAGAGCCGCGTACCTCCGGCCAGAGCCAGATCGTGTTCGACCGGCACGAGGTGGCGCCTGAGGACGCGCGGCCGGGTGGTGGCGCGGCGCCGTTCGAGACCGGCGTCGTGATCGCGCTCAACACCCTGTTTCTCGGCGGGCTGCTGGGCGGGGTGCTCTGGGCCCGTCGGCGCCTCGGCTGCGTCGACCGGGCACTTCCTCGAATGTCCGTATAACGAGATATGCGTCTCACTTTTCGGGATTCCACGCGTAGAGTCGATGCATGTCGACCTACACCCATGGCCACCACGAGTCGGTCCTGCGTTCGCACAGGTGGCGTACGGCGGAGAACTCCGCTGCGTACCTGCTGCCTCGGCTGAGCCCTGAGCAGCGGCTGCTCGACGTGGGTGCGGGCCCGGGGACGATCACGCTCGATCTGGCCGGCCGGGTGGCTCACGTGACCGCCACGGAGATCGGGGAGCCGGAGCTCGAGCTCTCCCGGCAGGCCGCCGCGACCGGGGGAGTCACGAACGTCGACTTCCGGGTCGAGGACGTGCATGCGCTCAGCATCGAGGATGCTGCGTACGACATCGTTCACGCCCATCAGGTGCTTCAGCACGTGCTGGACCCGGTGCAGGCGCTACGGGAGATGCGGCGGGTGGCGAAGCCCGGCGGCATCGTGGCCGTGCGCGACAGCGACTACGCGGCTTTCGTCTGGTGGCCGGAGTCGGCCGAGCTCACCGAGTGGCTGCGCCTCTACCGGCGCGCCGCGCGGGCCAACGGCGGCGAGCCCGACGCGGGCCGTCGTCTGGTCTCCTGGGCGCGCGCGGCCGGGTTCGACGACATCCAAGCCACCTCGAGCACCTGGTGCTTCTCTGCCCCCGAGGACCGGGCCTGGTGGGGCGGGCTGTGGGCAGACCGGTTCACCGACTCGGCGGTCGCTCGCCAGCTGGTCGACTCCGGAGACGCCACGACCGCCGACCTCGCCCGGGTCGCGGACGGGTGGCGGTCGTGGGCTGAGGCGGAGGACGGTTGGTTCTCCGTCCTCCACGGCGAGATCCTGGCCCGCGCCTGAGGTGCCAGCGCCCCAGATCATCGGCTCAGATCAGCGGCTCAGGATGCGTGCGGCCAGCGCGTTGCCGGCGAACTGCACCACCTGCACGATCGCGACCAGAATGATGACGCAGGCCCAAGTGACGGCCGGGTCGTACTGCCGGTAGCCGAAGGTCTGCGCGAAGGCTCCCAGGCCGCCGCCGGCGACCAGACCGGCCACGGCCGACATGTCCACGATCGCCACGAACGCGAAGGTGAAGCCGAGGATCACCGGGGCGAGCGCCTCGGGGACGAGCACGGTGGCCGCGATCCGGATCCGCGAGGCGCCCATGGAGCGGGCCGCCTCGATGACGCCGGGAGGCACGGTGATGAGGTTCTGCTCCGTGATCCGGGCGATGCCGAACATCGAGGCCAGGATCAGCGAGAAGATCACCGCCGGCGTACCGATGCCCGTGCCGACCACCAGTCGCGCGGCCGGCTGGACGGCTGCGATGAAGATGATGAACGGGATCGGCCGGAAGAAGTTCACCAGCAGGTTCAGCACCGCAGAGACGACGCGGTTCGGGAAGAGCCCGCCCTTGCGGGTCAGGTAGAGGCCGAGGCCCAGCAGCAGGCCCAGCAGGCCGCCGATGAGCACCGTCCACGCGACCATCAGCAGGGTCTCGCCGGTGGCGAACCAGATGTCGCCCCACAGCTCGGGAAGCCGGGTGTCGGTCCTCATGCCACCTCCTTGGTGGTGACGAGGGCAGCCAGCTCGCGTACGGCCTCGTCCACAGCTGCCGTCGGGCCGTCGAGGGAGAGGGTCAGGTTGCCGAAGGTGGCGCCCTGGATCTCCTCGATGCCGCCGAAGACGAGCTCGAAGGCGATCCCACGCTCGAGGAGGACCGCGAAGATGTCGGTCTGACGGGGACCGCCGTCGCGCAGCTCGACCTTGACGAATCGGCCGGGATGACGTGACCGCAGCGCCGCCAGTGCCTCGGTGGAGGGCTCGTCGTCGACGACGGTGCCGACGAAGCGCCGGGTCACGGACTGCTGCGGAGCCGAGAAGACGTCGTAGACGGCGCCGGACTCGACCACGCGGCCGTTCTCCATGACCGCGAGGTGGTCGGCGAGCTCGCGGACGACCTCCATCTCGTGGGTGATCGCGACGATGGTGGTGCCGAACTCCTCGTTGACCCGCTTCAGCAGCCGCAGCACCTCATGGGTGGTCTCCGGGTCGAGCGCGCTGGTGGCCTCGTCGGCGAGCAGGAGGGAGGGGTTGGTGGTGAGCGCGCGGGCGATGCCGACGCGCTGCTTCTGTCCGCCCGAGAGGTTGCGCGGGTAGGTGTGGGCCTTGTCGGGGAGCCCGACGAAGTGGAGCAGCTCGGAGATGCGGCGCTGCTGCTCGGCCTTGGCGACGCCGGCGATCTGCAGCGGATAGGCCAGGTTGCCCCAGACCGTACGCGACTCGAAGAGGTTGAACTGCTGGAAGATCATCCCGATGCCCAGCCGGATCGGCCGCAGCTGACGCTCGTGCAGGCCGACGAGCTCGGTGCCGCCGATCTGGATGGAGCCCGAGGTGGCGGGCTCGAGGCCGTTGAGCAGCCGGACCAGGGTGGACTTGCCGGCACCGGAGTAGCCGACGATCGCCTGGACGTCACCGGCGGCGACGTCCAGGGAGACGTCGTCGACCGCGCGGACCTCGTTGCGGCCCCTGGCCGCCGGATAGGTCTTGGTGACGTTGCGGAGCCGCACGAGCGGCTCCGCAACGGT